>NZ_JAMYPA010000014.1:0-150327 GCF_040320105.1 Mesorhizobium sp. M0778
TTTGGGGGGTCCCCTACCGACCGAGGTTTCTCCCCCCCCCCCCCGCCGCCGCGGGGGGGGTGGGAAAGGCCCGCAGGCGGCAACCCACTTTGGCCTCGAAACGACGGAAAATCATAAGACAAGACGGTTGAACCCGAGCTAGAGGTAATAACCTTTACCTGAGGTACTCGCTGTCGAATCCGGCTGTTTTGACCAGCTTCTTGCGGTTGATCACCTCTACATGGCCTGTCTTGAAAGCGACGAGATCGGCCTTGCGGAGTTCCCTCAACGTCCGATTGAGGTGAACGGTGGTCATTCCCAGGATGTCGGCCAATTCGTGCTGGGTAAGGGGACACTCATATCTTCCATGGGCCGATAGGCCAACGATCGAGAGCCTCTCCTCCAACTCGAGCAGGAAATGGGCGGTGCGACTCATCGCGTTCCGGCGCCCGGCATTCATGAGATGTTCGGCAAGGATGGCGTTCAGGCGGGCCAGGGAGCAGGCGATAGTCTTGCCGAGGCGGCCTTCCGACAAGATGGCCTCTACCAGTTTCTTGCTGGAAATTTCATATACAGCTAGTTCGGTTATGGACGCCAGGGACGCTAAACGGGGTCCGTCCACGGAACGGAACCCGACAATGTCCCCCCGCAGAGGAGTGTCGATGATCTGCCGTTCTCCGTCCAGTAGTCCGCGGTAAAGGAGGGCCCAACCCGATTTTACGATGAATATCCCATCGTTGTTGTCATCCTGGCGGCATATCACCGAATGGGGTTTGTAAATTCTTGCGGCCACACCGAGAAAATCGTTGTTACCCCAATCGTCCTTCGAGAATGTCCCCCCTACGGGATGCGAGTGTATGAACTGCAACAGTGTTTGCATGTTGCTTCAATTTCCGCACAACCTACAATAATTTCTCCCGCACGAGTTTGACAGAAGGACCACCCACGGTAGAGGCAGCATGGCCTACTGTCCTCGTCTGTTCGAATGAGGTAGACTGCGTTCAGATCAAGGGATTGCAAGCATCAGGCGGTCAAGTCTTCCGGCTTCGGCGAGACGATCTACGCCAAGCCCTGCAGAAGTGTGGTGAGATCATTGCTCAGCAGCAGCTAGCCTGCACGAAGCAAGGGCGGAGCCTATCCAGACTCGCATCTTTACGAGCACTTCGGGCTCGTACGTCTGACCCGACTTGGACGTGGCGTGTCGTGGCTGAAGGCGTGAGTACTTGTCCGAGAGCCGGATGCGGGAGATCTGCAGGTCCGGTTCGATGAGCGGGGTGTGGAAACGGAGCCAAGGTTGGATCAATAAGGCAGGACAAGACGAAGGGGCGGCAAACAGATATGTTCAACCTACCGCCATTGCGCCACACCTCGACTCTACCGTTTCTTCGCGTTCACCAAGGGCGAAGAAACGCGGAAGGCTGGCATCTGATTGACGGTCGGAAACGCGCGGTCGCGCCAGTTGTCGCACCTCATTAGACCGTTTCGAGCCGGCTGAACCGAACCGGGATGAGTTTGCGAGTCTTCAGTTGCCCTGCCGAATCCTTGTCGATGACCGTCAGCAACTGCACATCTTCAGGTCCCACAGGCAGAACCAGGCGTCCCCCCGGCTTGAGCTGCTCAAGCAAGGCCGGCGGCGCCCGCCCAGCCGCCACGGTGACCAGGATCTTGTCGTATGGGGCGTGCTCAGGCCAGCCGCGCGACCCGTCTCCGACACGAATGCCGACATTGGATAAGCCGAGGCCCTGCAGCAGAGCCTCGGCATGGCTTGCGAATTCCTCGATGATTTCGACGCTCCAAACTTGCCCGGCGAGCTCCGCGAGAATTGCGGTTTGATAGCCCAGGCCGGTGCCGATCTCGAGCACCGCCTCGTGCGGCTGCAGCGCGAGGAGATCGGTCATGAGAGCGACGATGAAAGGCTGCGAGACGGTTTTATCGAAGCCGATCGGCAGCGGCATGTCCTGGTAGGCATAAGTTGCAACCGAGGCTGGCACGAAGAGATGCCGCGGCACTCGCCGCATCGCTGCCATCACCTGCTCATCGAGCGCCGCCTTGCCGAGTTCTTCGCTTGCAAGGTCGGTATGGATTGCAATCATCTCGACCATGTGCCTGCGTAGGACCGCGAGGTGCTCTTCGTTCATTGGCTTCATGACGGTGGGGCTTCCCTCAACCAGCTTGCTGCCAGAGAGCCTTATATCCTGTTCGTCACGGTAGCGCCCGCGATCATTTCCATTACGGGTGCCCAGGGCAAGCGTGGGTGACAGTCACAGTCTTGGCAGGCTATCGCCGGCGGCGACTCTTGAGATTCTGGGCGCGCCGCAAGGGTCGGATCGATCTGCGACTCAGACGATTATCCGCGCCGCCCGCCCGAGCGTGCGTTCCGCGTCATTGTAGTAGTTCGAGGCCTGCTGCACAGAGCGATGCTGCGACTGCTGCATGGCTTCGGGCAACGGAATGCCGCGGCGTGCGGTTTCGGTGAGATAGCCGGAGCGCAGGCCGTGGGCGGAGAAGGCTTGCGGATCGAACCCGGCCTCGGCGATGCGGCGCTTCAGGATCAGATTGACGGCCTGCGGCGTCAGGGCGCGCGCTTCGAGATTGCCCCAGCGGTCGATGCCGCGAAACACGGCGCCTTCAGTGACGCCGGCGCGCTCGAGCCACGCTCGCAGCACCGTCACCGGCCGGCCGACGAGCAGCACGAAAGCGTCGCCATCGGCCTGTGTCGTCTTGGTCCGGCCGAGCCGGATTTTTAGGCAGGGAATTTTTTGCCCCTCTGAATCCTTGCGATCCGCGGGCACCGGCTCTTCTTCGATGAGCTGTTCGACGCGGAGGTCAGAAACCTCGCTGCGGCGGCGACCGCCCGAGGCGAAGGCGGTGATGAGCAGCGCGCGATCGCGCATGTCGACGAGGCGGTCGCCGGCGCAGGCCTTCAGGAGGGCGGTCAAAATGTCAGCAGTCACCGCTTTCTTGCTCTTGCGGTTCCGCGGCCGGGCGCCGGCGCGCACCGCCAGTCTGATGGCGCTCTGCAGCCCCGGCGCGTTGAAGTTTCCGACAAGTCCGCGCCATCTGGTCAAGGTGGACCAGCTCGACAGGCGCCGGCGCACGGTGGACGGCGCATGCGGTCTTTTTGTCACCCGTAACAGGCCCTGGGCTACCAGCGACGCCGCTATGTCAGCCGGCATGCCATGGGTCGGATCACTCTCGCGCCGGGAAGAATCCCACAGGTGGTGGGCGACGAATTTGATCAAAAGCGTTTCCGGCGCCGGCCAGGGCAGCGGAGAACCGGTGGCGGCAAAAGACCATGCCTCGAGATAGCCAAGGTCGGAGGCCAGCGCGCGGAGAGAGTTTGCGCCGATGCCTTCTTTGGCCAGGTGGCGCAGCGTTGCGACATCGTCGTCGGTCAGGATTTCGGCCAAAAGATCGCGCCGGTCGAAGGGCAGCACCGAATCCAATGCGTCGAGCGCCTCGGCGCGTCGAACACCATTGCCAGGTGGCCGAGCGACGAGGTCAGTTGCCATTGGCGAGCGGTCCGAAAATGCGGACTCCCTTGCCGCCCGCGGCAACGGCGAGCTTGCGATCGAGGGTCGCCAGCGGCAACTCGGTTTCGATGGCCAGCGCAAGGTAGGCGGCGTCATAGGCACTGAGACCGTGCGCGGCCGCTAGCGCCAGCACCGCGCCGTCCGACCCGCCGCCGGCGTCCTCCAGCGGCAATCGGCGCAGCCGTGCCATGGCGGTGGCCGCTTCGCCTGCGGCGATGCGGCTACGCCGCTCGGCCATCAGCACGACACTGCGCGCCTCGTGCCAGAACAGCGACGGCACGGGCGATCGCTCCGTCAGGCCGGCAACCAGGGTCTCGGCGACCGCGCTGTGCTCCTCCGGCAGCAGCCAGGCCGCGGCTATGGACGCGTCCAGGACGAGACGCATCAGTAACGGTGGCCTTCATGCTTCCAGGCCAGAATTTCCTCGGTGGTGACAGGTTTTGCGTGGGCCCGCGCGGCGCGGACCTCTTCGATCAAGGCGCCCAGATCCTGGTTTTGGGGAAGGCGGGACAGCTTGGCAATGGGATCGTTGCCGCGCGAAATGATCACCTCCTCACCGGCCTCGACCTTAGCGAGCAGTTCCGAAAGGTGGGTTTTGGCCTCGCCAATTTTCACCGTGATGGTCATTGTTTTGTCCTCGTAGGAGCTTGCTGTGCTGTAGCGCGCTATGCGACTCGCGTCGCGCTGAGCCCAGCCATGCACGACAAACACGGTTCTGCACCACGATAGCGCCGATTCCGCAGATTGGTCAAGCCTTGGTCTGATCGCTATCGATAAGAGGTAATTATCGATAGTGAGAAGGCCAGAGAAAATCCCCTGCAAGTCAGCTTAAATGCCGGATAGCTTGACTATCGCTGAAGGCGCAGCGGTAGTCGGCAAGTCAATGATCCTCGCTTGCCAGTTCTACGACCGCCGCCTCGCTGCAGAGCCGACGATGCTCTTTGTTAGGTTCGTGCCCGACCAAGAGTAGGGCTTTCGGTCGCAGATGCTAAGGAGGCACTAGGTTTCCCTCTTCCTTGGCCGCTTCGAGAAACGCCCTGCGGACCACTTCGGGTTTCACCTGATCGATCATGGCATCCATGCAGAGCTGCACTGCGCTGTGCCACTTGGGGCCACGCTTGGTCCACCGCAACAGTTGCTCGGCGGCTCCCTCGACGTTGTTGCACTGATAAGCAATGCCAGGACGGGTGGTCCTTACGGAGACCGGCGGAGAGAACCAATGGAGCGACATTCGTACATAAGCGACGGCTTAACTAAGAGTTCCCTCAACCACGCCCGGTTCGAGCAAGGATCGGGTAAACCGGCTCGGGGCCTTGCTCCTCCGGCCAGCCCTGTTGCGGAACCTATTCACTGGCCGCAAGGTTTGGGTGGAAGGTCAGGAGTATGCCATGAGTTCCAAAGCTGGGGATGGCCAGCTCTCTTTCATTGAGTTCCAGTCGCCCACGCTGGTCGAGAATGCGCCCGAGGGCGGCGAATGGCTTCACGAGATCAAATACGACGGCTACCGCACCGAGCTGATCATTGAGGGCAGTAAAGCGCGGGCCTTCACGCGTCGTGGCTACGACTGGTCGCATCGATACCGACGAATTGTTCAAACAGCGGCGGGCTTGCCGGTGAAGGCGGCGATCATCGACGGGGAGGCTGTCGTTCTCGGCGACAGCGGCCTGCCGGATTACCAAGCCTTGGAACGGGAGTTGGGCAATCCAGACTCGGCGAGGCTCATCTTCTACGCGTTCGACCTGCTGCACCTCAACGGGCGCGATCTACGACAGCAGCCGCTGGTGAGGCGCAAGGCAGCCCTAGAGAAGCTGCTTAAGAACTCAGCGCCGACACTGACCTATGCCGAGCATCTGGAGGTGAGCGGCACGGACGTGTTTGAACATGCCTGCCGAATGGGCTTGGAGGGGATTGTCTCCAAGCGCACCGATGCCACGTACCGCTCGGGTATCCAGACCAGTTGGCTCAAGGTGAAGTGCATCAAGAGCGACACCTTCCCCATTGTCGCTTTCGTGGAAAAGCTCGGCGCTCACCCGCGCCGTATCGCATCGCTTTACATGGGCCGCCGCGAGGGCGACCGACTGCTCTATGCCGGGAAGGCTCGCAGCGGCTACACCTTGAGCGCTGCGCGACTGGTTCGAGAGCGGCTTGACCCGCTGATCATCAACAAATCACCTCTGTCAGAGCCGATCGTGAAACCGAAGGCGACATGGGTCAGACCGGACGTGCTGGCCGAGGTGCAATTCAGTGGCGTAACAGATCGCGGCGTGCTGCGTGAAGCCGTGTTCAAGGGTCTGCGAGAAGACCTCGTGGCGATCCCGGCCAAGCCTCCTGCGCCATCAAAGCGACGTGGGCCAGCCCGGGAATATGGCGTTCCCAGCGAGAACATCCTGCAACTGCTGCCCGAGGCGGTCTCGCCGTCCAAAGAAGAGCTTGCGCGCTATTGGCAGAGGGTTGCCGATCACGCACTCGTCCATCTCGGCCACCGACCGCTGAAGCTGGTCCGCCATGCTCTCGGCGCAACCTTTTACCACAAGGGCGCGCTGCCGAAGATCCCGCCAGCAGTGCATCAGTTGCGCGTTCAGAAGCGCGAGGGTGGCGAAGGTGTGCGCGTGTGGGTGGACGACCTTGCCGGCCTGCTAGGGCTGGTCGAGATGGATGCTGTAGAGCTGCATCCTTGGAATGCCACCGTTGATAACATCGAGCATGCCGACCGCATCGTTCTGGACCTCGACCCGGGTGAGGGGGTCGAGTGGGATGAGGTCATCCGGACCGCGCTAGCGCTCCGCGACATCATGGAACCAGAAGGTCTGGAGAGCTGGCCGAAGGTGACGGGCGGCAAGGGAATTCACCTGATGGCCCCACTTGCGACGAAGATCACGCACGACAATGCCCGGCTCCTTGCCCGGTCGTTCGCCAAGCGCCTCGCTGAAGCTCATCCTGACCGCTATCTGCTCTCCGCCGCACCGGCAGCCCGAAAGGGCCGCATCTTCATCGATTACCTCCGCAATGGGCGCGGCAACACGGCGGTCGGCGCCTTCTCCCCACGAGCGCGACCTGGCTTCCCAATCGCTCATCCCGTGACCTGGAGCCAGGTTGAGGCAGCCATCCGTCCAGATGCCTTCACCATCGACCGTCCGTTCAGGGCGGCCGTCAGAAAGGCAGCGTGAGGATCAAGGGCAGGAAACGAAATTCCCGGCAGGGATTTTTGTCAGCAGTCGGCGAAGACGCCTAGCCGAACAATGGATCACTCAACTATTTGCCGCAGAGGTCGAGCTCTATCCAGGCGAGCGCATGATCACTCGGCTTTTCCCAACCTCGCAAATCAGCGTCCACGCCGGCATCACGTAACCTGTTCGAAAGTGATGGGCTCACGAGGAGATGATCCATTCGGAGGCCGGAACTCCGTTCATAACCGCCCCGGTAGGAGAAGTTCCAATACGTGTAGATGCCTTTCTGTGGATGGATGCGGCGGACGGCATCAATCCAGCCGTTACCCAGCATTTCGGCGTAGGCTTGCCGGCTCTCCGGAAAGGTGACTGCGTCCGCCTAGCCAACGTCTCGGCACCACGGTTGCCACGAACGAGCTTTTATCGGCCGCACGGCCGCAAGCCGCTCTCCCATCTGGTTTAGACATTGGTCATCCTCTCGGCTCTCCCTAACCGCCGAGCGTGGGAAAAGATTCACTTCGCCGGTCTCGAGCATCGGGGATCACTTCAGGCGCCATATTCCGCGGAGTCCGTCAGGCTGGTGAACTTTTAGGGCCGGCGCTGCGTTCCGTGCAGCGAACTCGGTTGATGCACAATGACGGAATCCAACGCTCGTCCCGCGCCGCAGAAAAAGGATGCACGTGGTGCCGAAGCCCGCTTTTCGTTCGATCGAATGGCGATCGAGCGGTTCCACACAGGCTGGACCCCAGGCGGTCGCCATCAGTCAGCAGTAGACCTGCCCAAGCTCCGCCCGACCGAAGAATCCGTGTGTTGCGGCCGCCTTAACGCCGGATGTGAGCGCGCATTGATTTGGTAAAGTGATTCCCAGATCAGAGAGGGGGGGCGGGTATCGCTTGGAAGTTAACCGCAAGAATTGTCATATCGCTCCTTAGCAGCGTGGAGAAAATGTTCGTCGCTGGATACCGCCCTTACAAGGCGGAAAAGGGCACCGCGGCGGAAATGACAAACCCGCCGAGCGCGAGGCGCGGCGGGCGGTCACGCGTCGCGCCAGGCTGGGCGGGGGCTTGGGGTACGCCTGGTGCAGCCCTGTTCCATGCCGGCGAAGCCGACTGACAGCGCGCCTGGTCAGGTGCCGGCCGCTGAAGGCGGCTCGAGCGTCGACGATGCGGAGACCCACACCCGTCCTTGAGGCCATGCAGCGTGCCAGTCTTAGCGACCCCCGGCCGGGCGTGCCGATCGGCGAACTGATCGCCCGCCTGCCAGCCCGTCTCCGCGCCATGACACCTCCGAAAACAGGATCCTAACCGTCCTACAATATCCTCGGGGGTGTGGTGGCAGACAGCCAGGCAGACAGCCCCCACGGGGTAGCTCACCGCCCCAGCCGGCGCAGGAGCCGCCAGCTGAAGTAGAGCAGGGCCCACAGCACGGCCGAGGCCAGCCAGCTAACTGGTGAGCGTGACGGTCAGGCCGGCGAGCGTCAGCGCCGAGGCGCCGAGCACGGCGAGGAGGCCCCGGAACCCCTGCCGAACCGCGCCGACAGGCGCGTGAACCGGCCCATGTCCGCCGCGGATGTCCAGAGCTTCAGAACATCCGCCGTGGCGCGATAGCCTTGCGCCGTGGCGACGATGCCGAGGAGGTCGGCGGCGGCTGTGCGCAGGCTGGCCAACGGGGCAGGCGCAGCACGCCCCTAAGCGTGGCGCAGGCGGCGGCGAGATCGCCGGCCCTGGCGAGAGTCACCGTGGCGCGCAGCGCCTCGCCATCGACGGCGTCGCCGGCGAGCCGCACCAATTCGCCACGCAGCGGCTTCGACAGCCGGCCGCCCTTGCTGGCGGCCTTGAGAACCGTGGCCCCGACGCGTGCCGGCGTGGTGGCGCCGAGGATGGTCACCGTGACGACCGCGATGGTGAGCCCGACGGCGGCGAGGCCGAGGATGACCGGGTCATAGGCGGCGCCGTCGAGATAGGCGCAGCCTTCGTGGATCAGGTCGCGCACGTCGCCGATGCCGGATGCATCGGTGACCAGGGCGCCAGCCAGGCAGCGGGGATTGTCGCGTCGCCGGGGGCGGCGCCGCGCAGGTATCCCTGGCGACCCGGCCGAGGTCGGTGGCCTGCGCCGCGCGACGCGGTCGCTCAGGCTGGCGGGCAGGGGGGGTGCAGCTGGTCGGCCAAGTCGTGCAGGCTGGCGGCGAGCTCGGGGGCGTCGTCGGTGAGCGCCTGGTCGACTGAGGGCCTCGAATACATGGGCTGATTCAACAAACCCGGCCTGGATTCGGTTCCATGGCCCGCGCGTCGAAGGATTGAACCGGAAGAGTCCGGCTGCGTTGTTGGGACTGGAACGGCAATCCTCGGAGGAAGAAATGGCAAGCACTGGAACAACACGTGGACGCAATCAGGACCGTGCCAGGGTCGCTGGTGGGCAGGATCATGAAATGAAGTACGAGGCGGGCAAAACCGGCGCCAGCAAAGCTGACGTCAAATCGGCAGTGAAGTCGCTCGGCAACAGTCGCAAGAAGGTCGAAGACGAGCTGGGCAAGAAGTGAACCTCGGCCGCACAGGATGCCGGCGAAGTTGGCGATACCAAGAGCTGGGGGTTCAGCGCAACGGGATAGGCCACGCCCCCCTGCGCGCCGGTTGCCGCCAGTATCTCATGAGGGGGCATGCACATGACCCGCATCGCCACCTTCAATGTGAACGGCGTCAACGGCCGGCTGCCTGTGCTCCTGAAGTGGTTGGGCGAAACCGACTACGATATCATTTGCCTGCAGGAATTGAAGACGTCGGACGACAAGTTCCCTGTCGATGCGATCAGAGAGGCGGGTTACGGCGCCATCTGGCACGGCCAGAAATCCTATAACGGTGTGGCAATCCTCGCTCGCCGAATCGAGCCGGTGGAACGTCGACGCGGCCTAGCGGGCGATCCAGACGATACCCACAGCCGCTATATCGAGGCCGAGGTAGATGGGATAGTCGTAGGCTGCCTCTACCTGCCCAATGGCAATCCAGCGCCTGGCCCAAAGTTCGACTACAAGCTGCGCTGGTTCGATCGTCTCATCAGCTACGGCCAGCATTTGCTCGACGACGGGGCACCAAGCGTTCTCTGCGGCGACTACAATGTCGTTCCAACCCCAATCGACGCCGTGGTGCCGAGGCGATGGCTGGGCGATGCGGTCTATTTCCCGGAGAGCCGGCAGGCCTATGCCAAAATGCTCAAAGGTGGCTGGATCGATGCCGTCCGGCGCATCCATCCGGAGAAGGGCATCTACACCTATTGGAATTTCTCCTACCGGGGCGGCTTCGATCGGAGTTCCGGCCTGCGCATGGACCATCTCCTGGTGAGCCCCTCTCTTTCCGACCGGCTGCGTAATGCCGGCGTGGATGTCGAGCTTCGCGGGTGGGAGAAGCCAAGCGACCATGCGCCGGCCTGGATCGAGCTCAATTGAACCACGAGGAACACGGATGGTCGAACCCGATTGTTCCGAAATGAACGAGTCAATCGACAATATCTCTCTCTACGCGGCCGGCGGCTACAGCTTTGCGGTTGAGACGCCCCAAGAAGGCCGGACGCAGAACGCCCACGATGCTGAGACCAGGATGTTGCGAGCCAAGAAACTGCTCACTTTGGGTTTCGCGTTGCCTTTTTCGTTCGGCTTCTCGGTTCGACGCAAGCTGACGAAGGTGATCCAGTGAAAAATGTCGCTGCTTACGGATCCCAATCTTCCGATGGGCTCACTGCTGCGGTGCCGCGTCCTCGGAGGAATCGCGGCGGATGTGTCGAGCGGGGAACCGCCAAACGCAACAACCGCCTACTGGCGGCACCGCTCCTGCTGCACCAGGATCATCCACCATATGAGTTCGCCTACATGCCACTGAACAAGCTCAAGAATATCGAGGACTACTTCGTCGGCTGCCAAGTCGCCGAAGGCAAGGAAGCGAAGATCGTGGGTCATCAGGACAAGTCCGAGGCGCAGAGCATTGTCAGGGAGGCGGTCGGGCCTTGACGAAATTGGACCAAGCCCTGCGGTTTGGACCGCTTCGTGAGCGCTGGGTTCACCTCTGCGTCGACATGCAACGGATGTTTGCCGAGGCGACTGAATGGCACACGCCGTGGATGGAGCGTGTATTGCCCAATGTCGTCGCCCTCGTCGAACTTGATCCGGCGCGGACGATCTTCACCCGGTTTATTCCCCCTCAATCTCCCGACGACGCAGTCGGCGCCTGGCGGCGGTACTATCACAAGTGGGGGACGATGACCCGCGATCGGCTCGATCCTCAGCTGATTGATCTTGTTCCGGAACTGGCGCGGTTCGTGCCGCCCGCTTTGCTGGAGGACAAACCCGTCATGTCCGCTTGGCACGGGTCACTGCATGCTCGCCTGCGGTCTGCGGGCATTGATTCACTCATCGTGTCAGGCGCGGAGACGGAGGTTTGCGTGCTCGCCACTGTGATGGGGGCGATCGATCTCGGCTACCGGGTGGTCATCGTGGCTGATGCGGTATGTTCCGGAGCTGACTCGACCCACGATGCCATGCTCGCGATCTATGAGAGCCGCTACGGCATGCAGGTCGAGACGGTGACCACCGCCGACCTCCTGGCCGCGCGGCTGGACGGAATGTTGTGACATCAGGAGCACCACTGCGCATGACGGAACAGGAAATGATCATCGACGGGTTGGGCGTCACTCCGAGTTTCGATGTCGCGCTGGAAGCGCGCCGGCGCGTGGACTTTCTCGTCACCTATCTTCGTGCATCGGGCCTCAGTGCGTATGTGCTGGGGATCAGCGGCGGAGTGGATTCACTCGCCGCGGCCCTTCTGGCTCAACGGGCCGTCGAGGAACTGCGAAAGGCGGGATACGAGGCAAGATTCGTGGCGGTTCGTCTCCCGTACGGCACTCAGGCGGACGAGAAGGACGCCCAGCGAGCTTTGGACACCATAGGAGCGGATGAAGTGCACCGGGTCGACATCAAGCCGGCTGCCGACGCGATGCTGGATTCGATCAAGCTGGCCAGTGTCGAGCTCGGCGATGCCGGCCGCGAGGATTTCTTGCTTGGCAACATTAAGGCGCGTCAGCGCATGATCGCCCAGTTCGCGCTCGCCGGCGCCACCCGAGGGCTGGTCATCGGCACCGACCATGCGGCTGAGGCATTGATGGGCTTCTTCACCAAGTTCGGCGATGGTGCCGCCGACATTCTTCCGCTTTCCGGGTTGAACAAGCGCAGGGTTCGCGCCTTGGCAGCGCATCTGGGCGCTCCGTGTGAACTTGTTGACAAGATCCCGACCGCCGATCTGGAGAACCTCGTTCCGCTTCGGCCGGACGAAGATGCATATGGTCTCTCGTACGATCAGATCGACGACTTCCTCGAAGGCCGAGAGATCGACGAAGCGGCGCGCACGCGCATACTTCATGTGCATTCCAGCACAGCGCATAAGCGAGCGCTTCCGGTCACAGCCATTGCCATGACTAATTCGCCATTGCCGCATCGCCAATAACTGCCTCACGATACACGGCCGACGTGCTCGCCGCAGCCACCGCGAAGCCGAGCCAGAGCCATTCCACGCGAGAATGGTAGGGCCTGCGCGAGGCTCAAGACGTCCCCTTCGCCCGCGCCCAAACTGCCCGACGGCTAGCCGGCATCATCGAAAACAATGAGATGTAGGCGCGACTGCAGAGTGCATTATTTAATCGATTGACTCGCGGAATGCACCGGCAGTTAATTTCCCGGTAGGGCAAAAGAGGGGCCACGAACTGGGAGCAAACGATGACTGTGCAAAAAGAAGAGGACTATCGAACCAACAGAGCCGACTATGCCATTGCTGCGACGCATAGCCGAGCGACCGCTGAAGGCGATCGCCACGATTTACTGGCAAGAAGAAAGTCGCTGTGGGTAAAAGATCGGCGATCTGC
Source organism: Mesorhizobium sp. M0778 (assembly GCF_040320105.1). Classification (NCBI taxonomy): domain Bacteria; kingdom Pseudomonadati; phylum Pseudomonadota; class Alphaproteobacteria; order Hyphomicrobiales; family Phyllobacteriaceae; genus Mesorhizobium; species Mesorhizobium sp. M0778. The sequence goes on from NZ_JAMYPA010000014.1 coordinate 12,581, forward strand.
AAAATTGGCTGCAAACCCGTCGGAAAGCTCGCCAGAGCCGAAGGCCAAACCGCGCGGTTATTGAATCAACGCCAGTCACTTCGTCCTGCTATCGTCAAGCGCGCCCCTGCGGGGGGCGGCGCTTTGCAGTGCATAGCGGCCGAAATGGAAATCGGCGGATCGGGTCTCATTACGATCGTGCTGCGCGAGTGGCTGGAAACTAACGCCTAGCTGCCAAGGCGGGAGATCGACGAAAACGGATGGGGACGCGTAGACGCGTCTTCCGCGATCGCGGAATTACCTGAAACGCCAAGCTCGCTACTATTCACGTGGCGGACCCCAACCCGCCAGGCCGGCGCCGCCAAGCGTTCTTACCCCACGCCCCCAGAGGCGCCGGCCGCCTTCAGAAGGAAGGCAGCCGAGTTTGCGGGTTTCTGACACTGCATCGCCGGTCATGTCAGCAGCGTGTACTCTCATTCAGAAGAGGAAGCTTACGGCAAGTGCCACCACTCTCCGCGATTGGCTCACAGCATCCTGACACTTGCGGGTTCGGTCAGATCAGGCATGGCGCTTGAAGGGTCCGGCAACCTGTTGGCGTCTGGTCCAATCAACCAATGCGAGCCATAAGGCCGTTGGCAACCGCGACCTATAGCGTGCTCACTGGCGATGTGTTCTGTGGATGGCTCCCGTTGAAAGAGGCAATTCGTTGTTCTGGCGCATTGGTTGGGTGCCTGTTCATGCAGCCATTTGAAGCTGCTGGCCCTGATGGGGTCGGCGACGCTGCTGCTAGCCGCAACGTGCACACCGCGATCCATGACGCGCTTCGCCTATGCGCGATACTTTGTAGCGAAGCACAGGTTTGTCGAAAGGAGCGAAGTCCTTTTGCCATTTCAAGAAGCGGGAATTGCCGGAAATGCGAGTGGGCGTATAGCTACGATGCTGACCATGCCTCACCCCCTTGAAAGCCCGGGAGAGGGCCGGCAGCGGGTGGTCGCCTTTAAGGTGGCCTAAGTGTTTGATCCCGAGCTTTGATGGTGCATTCTTTTCTTCCGAATCGAAGGAGGCACTATGGGCCAGGTTCTTCACGGCAGCGCCACGACGACAGAGGCAGTCCGTCGAGCAATCAAAATAGTCAAGAGAGCCTGAGAGCGCTGGCGAAGCGCTACGGGATCAACCAGAAGACGGTCATCAAGTGGAAGGGGCGGACGTCGGTCGCCGATGTGCCGACGGGGCCGAGGAACCCCTCCTCGACGGTGCTTACGATCGAGGAAGAGGCAATGATCGTCGCCTTCCGGCGGCACACCTTGCTGCCGCTCGATGATTGCCTCTACGCACTGCAGCCAACGATTCCGACCCTGACGCGTTCATCCCTGCATCGCTGCCTGCAGCGACATGGGATCAGTCGCCTGCCGGAAGTCGAAGGCGACAAGCCGGCCAAGATCAAGTTCAAGACCTATCCGATCGGCTATTTCCACGTCGACATCGCCGAGGTGCAGACGGCCGAAGGCAAGCTGTACCTCTTCGTGGCCATCGATCGGACCAGCAAGTTCGCCTATGTCGAGCTGCACAAGCGGGCCACAAAAATGATCGCGGCCGAGTTCCTGCGCCATCTCACCCCGGCGGTTCCCTACAAAATCCACACGATCCTCACCGACAACGGTATCCAGTTCAAAAACCGCGAGCAGGACCGCACCGCCATGGAGCACATCTTCGGGCGCACCTGCCGGGACAGCGGCATCGAGCATCGCACGACCAAGGTGAAGCATCCCTGGACCAACGGACAGGTCGAAAGGATGAACCGAACCATCAAGGAAGCCACCGTCAGACGCTTCCACTAGGACAGTCACCAGCAGCTCGAAGCCCATCTCGCAGACTTCGTCAGCGCCTACAACTTCGGACGCAGGCTAAAGACCCTGAAGGGACTCACACCATACGAATTCATCTGCAAAATCTGGACAAAAGAGCCAAAACGATTCAGGCTCGATCCTCTCCATCAAATGCCGGGACTAAACCCTTAGGTCACCGGCGGGCGGAGCTTGCGTTTTTCTTTCGGAAGGGAAAGTCTCGCGCGAAATGAAGGCGGGAGATTTGGGATGCGCAGTCGGGTGATATTCTCTTTGGCAATTCTGGTTCTGTCCGCAGTTCCGGCAGGAAGCAGCCTCTTTGACAAGAGCACATGCATGCAAGGTGCGAGCAGAATCGCGCGCGATTTAGCTGACCATTTCAATGGCGTCAGCGAGCGCTTGGCCGCCTGTGTCAACTACATTAACGACAGAGAGGTCGAGAACCATAATAGTCAGCAGGAATTGCTCCGCGAGTTGGCGCAGCAGATTGCAGCGTTGGAGATTAGAGTCAGCGAACTTGAACAGCGCTAGTCGAATGCCCCGCCAATCTATCGCTGAAGAGCTTGAAAGCGCCGCCGACCGCATCGCGGACATCTCACGCGCGGATCTGCAGGTCATCCTGCGCCGCGCCGCATTAATGCTTAGAAACGTCTCCGGCGCCCGCAACGGAGGACGCTCTCAACTCCATCGCGGCTGAAATGAAAATCAGTAGATCCGACCGCATTCAGATCGTGCTGGAAACCAACGCCTATCTGCCGGTCCGGGCGATCGATGAGGAAAGCGAGACGGACGGCAGCGCGCAGGCTGGTACGGGACCTCTATGCAGAAGACCCGCCGCTACATTTGCGAAGCGACGGGCCTCCGCCCCATTCCCCCATACCTGACCTTGCAAGTGCGGTGCCAGACGCATTGACCCATTCCGGGGCACCTTATGGCTTCTACACAGCGGAATTTCCACCACGTACGTCGTTCGCATGTTTCGATTCTATTAGCTTGAGCGCATGTATTCGCCAGCCAGGCGAGCACCCCCGAAGGCTCGCTGGTCAGGCCCAGCGGCCTCCAGCTGCCAGTCCCCCCGCAACCAAGCCGCTGGGCCGTCCCCGTTAGGGCGAAGCGCTAAGACCTTGCTTGCACCGCTCAAATGAATGGCAATTTTCCGTCTGAATGCGTTTACGGTCCATTGTCTGCGACCAGCATGGGTGTCGCGTGGGAGGCACAGTAACTCCCCTTTTAAAGGCGTCGAGATGCTACGAGCACCGCAAAGCCAGTTCCTGAGACCTGAAGATCGGGCGATCTGCCAGCGGGTGGTCGACCAAATAACCGCCGACGCTAAATGGTACAGCACCTCGATAGACGGTCAGATTCTGGCCTCGACGACGCTGACTCTCTTTCAATCCGGGGTCGTCAATGAAACGAATTTGCTGGCACATGTTCGCGCGCGCCGCCACGACTTCACTAAGCTGACCGGCTAGCTCTTCACCTTCGGCGTGATCTCTTCGATCTTGGCGCCGGCCCCCGATCTAGCGCGCCTCCGGCAAGTTGCTTGGACCTCTCCTGCAAAGATACTTTGGTGCAGATTAATTGAGGGAGGGCTAAAATGAAATGTGCAATTCTGGCCGTATTGGCGGCTTTGACCTTGGCTTTTGCGACCAGCGCCTATGCACACAGCGGCGGCACCGACAGCAATGGTTGTCACAAGAACCACAAGACAGGCGACTACCACTGCCACTGACTATGCGGCCCTCTGAATGACCCGCCTATCTGTTGCGGAAGAGCTTTGAAAGCGCCGCCGACCGCATTCACTTCCCTCCTCGTCATGACGAACAGTGTTCGTTCGAATGATGCTATTCCGTTGCCTTGAGCGCAAGTTTTTGATCAGCCAGCACAGCGCCTCCTCTTAAGCTTGCTGGTGGTCAAGGCCCGCGATGAAACGGCCAATCAAATACGACCCCAAGCGCCACGTGCGCTACGATCCGGACCTGCTGCCCCGCACGGGGCACAGGTACAAGCCAGCCAAACCGGCCCACGATGCCGTATGGTGGCCCAATGTCATCTCGGCAATTGCTATTGCCGGTTTCTTCCTCACGTTCATCTGGAGCTAAGACAATGCTACCTTTTGTGCAGGCAGATGGCTCTCAGGCAGGCCGTGCTCAGCCTTTTGTGCAAGAAGTTCGTACCGCGGGTGCTCATTCCGTAGTTCCTTCGTCCCTGAAATCCTGCAACGACGCGTGCCGCAAGTCGTCCTCGCCGCGCAGATGCTTCACACGGCCAATGACTGGCGGCTGGAGAGTTTCCCGACGCTTGCGCAGGCCCAGGGCGCTGCAAGCCCGACCTCGCTTGCGGCGGAGGTCGCAGGCAAGGTCTGGCTGTTCACGCTCGGACCGAAGGATGCCAACTGCGCGTCCCGCAGTTCACGCTTCAGTAGCGAAGCCTGCTTTCACCACACGCTAGCAAAGCGCGAGGCAACCAAGAAGCCCGCGCCTCTGGCGGGGAGCGCGGGCCCGATCGGGTTGCGGCCCGATCTGCAGCGGGCAGTGGAGGGAGCGTGCCTAATGGTCACAGGCAATTATTAGAAATCCCTAAAGTTCCACCCTGACTAGAGCGACCGACGCCGGCGCGCCGAGGAGTTTACTTTGGCTTTGTCGCGCAGATCGCGAAGCGGTGCTGGGTGGCGCGTTCGAGCGCCTTGGGCCAACTCATCTGTTGAGCTTGGGCGCGATGGATCGCAACCAGTTTCCAGACGACGACGGGCTGATCGAGCCCGGCTTCGGCCAGCAGGCGCCCTATCTCTTCCGCCCGTGCGCCGCCCGAGAAACAGACACGGGCAAGAATGCTCTGGTGGCGTCTGGCCATGGAGGCGAGGTCATTGTCCACGACCCCCGACTTGCCGGTTGTGAGCTTCTCCCAAAGTTCCCGCAAACTCGTCGCCCAGTTGCGGCTGACAAAATCGCCGTCGATGACCAGCAGCTTGCCGCCGGGCTTCAGCAGCGAACCATTCGGCAAACGCGGCCTTCGGCTCCACCAGCGTCCAGACCAGGTGACGAGTGGCGATGACATCGTAGCTCGCCTTGTCCTCGAGCGTCCGCTCGGCGTCCCCTATGATGAAGCGTATACCGGCGCCGCGGTTTTGTGCCTTGGCGCGTGCCTTGGCGAGCATGGCTTCTGAGCAGGTCGAGGCCCGTCAGCACAAACCCCAGATCGTGAATCTAATGCGAAATCACGCCCGTCCCACAGGCGAGATCCAACGCCACCCGTCCGGCGCCGGGTCCGAGGTGTTTGCTTATGAGCGCATCCGATGCGGCGCGCTCCTGCTCGGAAAAAATCTCGTGACCGACCTGCAGGTCGAAGGTCTCGGCGCGATCGGACCAATAGTCCCGAATTTCGTCGCGCAGCGAATAGTTTGCGTGAGCCGTCATCACCCGAAATGCTCTCCCCCAAAGCGGTACATTGGAATTGCTCTAAAAGATAATTCTTGATTACACCTCCGGTTCGCCGACAAATGCATCGTTATCGCCGAGGGCCGGATGTTCGCCTGCGGCACGCCGGAAGATGTCGTCACGCCGGCGCTCTTGCGTGATGTGTACCGCGTCGAGGCGCGGATCGAGCGCTGCTCGCGGGGCATCGGTCATGTAATGGTGGATGGCGTCGCGGACGAAACGGCAGCAGCTTGGCGGTTCCAACTTCTCTGACGGGGATTGTTAGGGCCTCGCCAGTGGGAAACGCAGGGCGCGCGCGGGGGGCCTCGCGCGAGCCAGTTATCCGATCACCCGCCCAGATTTTTGTATCAAACATTCTGGCCCCCTTAAGGAACAAATCCGCTCGAGGTGCAGTTCGGTCCTTTTAAGATGTAGGCCCGAATCTGGTTGAAATCGATAAAGCCAAACAGAAGGTTATTGCCGAAGTTGTGCGGCGGTGGATCACCTCAGAGGTAATCCGCAATTACCTTCGCAACATGCTAAATCTGCCTGTAGAACGGGAGCTGCCGGCTGAGCAAAGGTATTTGCTGGAGGAACTTGATAGGGCCGACAAAGAGTGACGTATGGCTCTCCACTGGTTCAACCCTCCGGTCCCTGTCAGGACCGAGCGTCCCGGGATCATCCGCAACGTCAACAACGCCGAGAAAGCCGGCGAGGAGCTGATGAAGTGGACCAAGCGTGGGCCTTGCTGGGACCTCGCGGTGCGCGTTTGCATGGCCGTGATATTCGACGAGATGGGAGCTGAGGAGGCCCGTAAGGCATTCCTGGCTGCCGCTAAGGAGGAGGGGACGTTACTTCCCCCCAACGGCAAATAGCTAAATTCGATTGCAAAGTCAGTCTCTAGCCACGAGGGCCCGCCGCCCGTGAGAAAAGCGACGGACCCGACAGCGGGTGCATCCACGAAGAATCGACCGCTGCGAGTTCTAAACCCGCGAAGACCTGCGTTGTTCCCTTATCAGCGGAGGCTGCAACTGGGTTGGTCAGCGGGCTCTTGCCGCTCTAAGTTCATCCTCATGGGTCCCTTCTGGTTCTCTCCACCGATCTACGTGAAGACGAAACGTCCAGGCATTCGCCATGGGGTCAGCCACGTCGAGGGAGCCGCCGAGGAACTCATGGCGTGGGACACAAAGGGCCCGAGGTGGACCAAGGCTGTCCAATCCTGCGTCGATGCACTCGAGGGCAAATCCTCCCCCAAGAGGTCCGTGAAGCCTTCGAGGCGGCTGCCAAGGAGGCCAACGTGTATCTCTCCCCTGAGTAGGAGGTATCATGGCAACCCATTGGTTCGTCCCTCCGGTGTTCGTGAAGACTGAAACCGGTGTCAGGCATGGCTGCAACAATGCGAGGGCAGCCCTTGAGCAGCTCAAAACGTGGACCCGGAGAGGACCCTGCTGGCATAAGGCGGTGACGCTGTGCCTGTCAGATCTGGAGGGCGATTCGATTGACCCTCAGGTGGTGCGAAAGGCCTTTGAGGCTGCCGCAAAGGAGGCCAAGATGTATCTCTCCCCTGAGTAGGAGGTGTCGTGGCAACCCATTGGTTCTCCCCTCCAGTGTACGTCAAGACCGACCGACTTACGGGTCTAACAATGTCGAGGGTGCCGCCGAGGAACTCCTGAAGTGGACCAAGATGGGACCTAAGTGGCGGAAGGCTGGACAACTATACATCGACGCGCCGTCGAGGATCGGGCGACCCCGGAGGAGGCCCGTAAGGCCTTCGGGGCTGCTGCTAAGGAGGAGGGGATGTTCGTGCGAAACGTTGGCGAATAGATTCGCTATTTCGGTGCGTTAGCCTACAGTCATGAAGTCGCCAGCCAACTGTTAGGCAGCCGGCGATTGAGAGGGTGTCGTACTCTCGCCTCGTGAGGTGAGATGTTTAAGCGCTACGTCGGCACAAGCGCATTTTATCCGAATGATCTTGCGCTACTCCAACGAGTGTTCGACGAGATATGCGCAGACGGCAACCACGATGCAAGCTCGGGCGACGCTGAGATAATCGCGTCTACGCTATTGCAATTGTTCCAAGACGGAATGACTGACGAAGCGGCCTTGCTCGCTGAGATGCGCTCACGGCAACGCGACTTTATCCGTCATACTGGCTAAGCATCAGGAAGGGTCTCCCGTGTCCCTGTGCCCCTCGGCTGCGTGATCGGGCACTTTTTGATCTAGCCATCGACAGCAAGCTGCGTGGCTGTGATCTTGTGAAGCTTAGGATCGGCACGTTAGTCGCAGGTCCCGAAATTCGGACTCGCGCGATAGTGTTTCAGCAGAAGACAGGTCGTCCCGTTCAATTTGAGTTGATGGCTGACGCCCGAGCGAGCCTGCTCGCAGGGCTTGAGCGGCATGGGGGGGACAGTCGAAGACTTTAGCTGTGAATCGGCGTGCAAAATTGACCCCATAAGCCGGGGAATCGGCGTCCAATTTTGCCCCCCCTGATGCTTTGATTTGCGACCATCGGCTCGTCGTGGCGAGCGGATGGTGTGGGGATGAAGTCGGTGGATACGATTGCCCGGGTTCGGCGCGCCTTCCATGTGCAGGGATGGTCGCTCAAGCGGATTTGCCGCGAGCTGCCTGTGTCGCGGAACACCGTCCGCAAGATTCTCAGATCCAATGAGACATCGTTCTCCTACGAACGCGAGCGGCAGCCCAAGCCGAAGATCGGTCCGTGGCAGGATCAGCTTGACGGGTTTTTGAATGGCAACCGTGGCAAGGCGGCGCGCGAGCAACTGACACTGATCCGGATTTACGAAGAGCTTTGCAGTCTCGGCTACGAGGGTGGCTATGACGCCGTCCGCCGCTACGCGAAGAGCTGGGCGAAGGCGCAGGGGTCGGCGACGGCGGACGCCTATGTGCCGCTGTTCTTCGCGCCGGGCGAGGCCTACCAGTTCGACTGGAGCCACGAGATCGTCCTGATCAACGACGTGACGGTGACCGTGAAGGTCGCCCATGTCCGGCTCTGCCACAGCCGCATGATGTTCGTCAGGGCCTATCCGCGCGAGACGCAGGAGATGGTGTTCGACGCCCATGACAGGGCCTTTGCAAGTCATGTGGGCAAGGGCGGCGGGATCCATCCCTTCAGCTTTCAGGGCGTCCTCATCCCGGCTATCAAATATGCCCTCAATCTCGGCGTCATAGGCAAGCAGGGTGGTCGGCTGAAGGCTGCCGCCTGATTGGCTTCCCTCAGCGCCGCCACCCCCGATAGCGAAGAATAGAGCGCTGGTACGCCCTTTGGATCGAATCGTCCTCGGCGCCGCGGCCCGACAGCGGATGTCGCGCATAGATCGCTTGTATCGGCGGCGCATCGGATGTGCCCCTCCAATGCCATCAGGGGCAATGTCGAAGTGGCGCTTTCGGCGGTGCTACTTCCGGCAAAGGCAGCATGCCCCCTTAGAGATCACAACCAGACCCGAGGACCTCCCGGCGGCTTCCGGCGGGATTCGGCGGCCTGGTCAGCAGCTCTGCTTTGCGCTCTATTCGGCAAGCGGGCTGATGACCCGGCTTTACCGGCCGCTGCTCGATCCGCTGGGGCTGACCTACCCGCAATATCTGGCGATGCTCGCGCTATGGGAGCGAGCGCCAAGCACGGTGGGCGAGCTTGGCGAAGTGCTTGGGCTTGATTCGGCGACGCTGACGCCGTTGCTCAAGCGGCTGGAAGCATGCGGCCTGGTCACACGCCGTTGTCATCCCGTCGCACCACGTCGCGTGTCGCTGCACGTGCGGGGTATGAAGAACTTAAGCCGCTCATTGAGCTGGGAGAAAAAACCGAAACGTTCGAGCAACGATTGAGCGCGGCCCGCAATGCGGCGGCCCTACAAGCATGATTAAATTGATCTGGATGGTTAGCCGTTGGATCGCGCCGGGGCAAAGCCGCGACTTCTGAGGCATAGAGAAGATTGCTATAGCTCACAATTGTTGCTATCGTGAGTTATAGAAAGGTGCCCTATAACTTCATGGTATGGAATTGGGAGCAGGCGGACTGGCCGCATTTTACCTACGATAAGAAGGCGTTGGAACCGCTGGAAAGCGAGTTCCTGTTGCGATCGGGCGAGTTCCTAGGCGTCTTTCGTCATGTCGGTTCCGACGATCGCGACCAGATCCGCATCGATCTTATCAGCGAAGAGGCCTTGAAGACATCCGCGATTGAGGGGGAGTACCTCGACCGCGAGAGCCTGCAATCATCCCTGCGCCAGCAACTTGGTCTGGGCGGCGAGACCAGGCGTATTCCGCCTGCCGAGCGGGGCATCGCTGAAATGATGGCCGATGTCTACTTGCATTTTGCCGATACGCTGACGCATCGCACTCTTTACGCTTGGCATACGATGGTGATGTCGGGTGAGCGTCGTATCGAGACCATCGGCAACTACCGCCAGCATGCCGATGCCATGCAGATCGTTTCCAATCGGCTGGATAAGCCCAAAGTTCATTTCGAAACGCCGCCCTCCGCGCGGGTGAAACCCGAAATGGATGCCTTCACTACTTGGTTCAACGATACCTCACCCAAAGGCAAGACACCGCTCCCAGCGTTGACGCGTGCCGCTATCGCGCACCTTTATTTCGAGAGCATTCACCCGTTCGAGGATGGCAACGGTCGCATAGGCCGTGCCCTCTGCGAAAAGGCGCTGGCGCAAAATCTGGGTGAGCCCAGCCTCATCGCGTTGGCCTATACGATAGAGCGCCGCCGCAAGGCCTACTACGACCATCTGGAGGCCAGCAACACGAGCAACGCGGTAACAGATTGGCTGCTCTACTTCGCCAACACGATCCTCGAAGCGCAGCGCGTAACGCTCGCTCGTGTCGAATTCTCCGTCGTCAAGGCCAAGTTTCACGAACGCTACCGGGATCACTTCAACGAGCGCCAGGAAAAGGTCATCGCCCGGATGTTCCGCGCGGGCATCGACGGGTTCAAAGGGGGGCTCAGCGCCGAGAATTATATCGCCATCACGCAGGCATCGCGCGCGACGGCAACAAGAGATTTGCAGGACCTCGTTGCCAACGGTGCACTGATAAGAACCGGCGAACGGCGACACACACGTTACGCGTTGAACATTCTTGATGGCCGCACGTAAACCAGAAGAGGCAGGCTGTCAAAGAGCCTGCCTGCCTGAGCATCGAGGGGTGGCGGGGTGCAACCCGGCAGGAGGTCGTCGATTGGGTTACACGAGACCGGAAACGCAAAAAGTCGCGCGGTGCGATGCTGATTGTCCGGTCCCGGTTGAAGCCGGTGGTATAGTGTTACCTCAACGCGCGTTGGGGGAAAGAAGCGCGCGGAAGGGGCGCGCTGGCCTTCGAGTGGTAGCGAGAAACCTGAACAAAACTCTTGGCAGACATCAAGGCCGGGCACATCAGCTCGGCTGCTGTATTGCGGCAAGCTTCCAGTCACCGCCGTTCTGCCGCGTAAAGGTCCACAGTTCGGTTGTCTCTGTCGGCTGATCGGCCTGGCCCTCGACAATCTTGTCACTGATGCGATCGCGGGTCACGTCGCGAGACTCGTAGCGCAAAGCAGCGGTCGCGTAGTCGCGGTCATTCTCCCGCCAGCTTTCCGCAATATCGGCCTCCAACAGGCTGACGTCCGACACGTCATTCCGGACGCCCTTTTTGGCATTATCGGCAAGTTCCTCGGACAGATAGGAAACCATCTCGGGCGTCACCAACCGGCGCAAGGCAGCATGGTCCTCGCGCCCGAATGCTTCTTGAACTTCCGTCAGCCGTTGCTGGAACGTGTCGAGGTCGGTTTTAGTGAGCGTGATCTCATCGGAAGGGCTGGCCTGGCTCGTTCCGCCAAATCCCGACCCGATGCCTGGGATGGGGAATGCTTGGACGTTGCTCGGCTCGGGCCGGGCTGCTGCGCTTCGCCCAAAGCTCCCAGCACCTCGCGAGGCACCGGCCATAGCGGGCTCTGGGTTTTGCGCCGATTGCGAGCGGAAAAAGCGAATGGCCAGCATGACCACGCCGCCGATCAGCAGCACTTGAAGGAGAAGGCCGAACATGCCGGCCAAGCCGCCGAACCCATGGCCCAAAAGAACGCCGATCAAGCCGCCGAGCAGCAGCCCCCGCATCATCGATCCACCGAGGCCGTTGAAGAAGCCTGGGCGCTGGAATGCCTGCGGCAGGCGGGCCGCATTGTTCGTTGCCGCATTGGGCGTCATCGAGCGCTCGACCGGTGCGGAAGGCTGTGGCGCCGTCCTGGTCGGCGGGACCGGCTGGAAAGTGCGCATGCCGCGACTGCCGAAGCTGCCGCCACGGCGCGCATCGGCGTGATCCACAGCGACCATGGAAAATGCCAGGAACAATCCCGCAAACAAAATTGCAAACCGTCCTGAACGCGAAATCAGCATAGGCAAGTCCTCAAGTGACACTCTTTCCGCTCATATGGGGTGCGTCGATCGAAATATCAGTGAATCATCCGCCAAGAAAATTCGAACGACATGGTCGGCGGCACGCCGCTGTTCACGACGAGAATGTCGAGCGCACCAAGCAGACAATCGCCTGCTCGACCGCGCGGGCTCCTGCACCCGGCCGACCCGGCGACGGTCGCGTCAAGAGCATCTTTCGTGCAAGCCTCTTGCCATCGGTCTCTTGGCGACGACGCCGGCCCGCCTGATCTTGACATACATCTTTCTTGCATACTATCAACACCTCAGGCAAACCTGCCATACAGGTTGGCCCCCTGAACTGGAGATTGCGTGAGCACGGCGGTATCCGCAAAACATTCCGACGCAGCGAGCCTGGTCAGCAATACGATCGGCGAGATCACGCGCCATATTCGCGCGCATGAACTCGGGCCCGGCGACCGGCTGCCCAGCGAGGCCGCGCTTTCGAGACAATTGAGCGTCTCGCGCACCGTGGTTCGCGAGGCCTTCAGCTCGCTCGCCGCCATGCGGCTTATCGACCTGAGGGCAGGCAGACGGGCTACCGTCGCCGAGCTGGATTATGGCGCCATGTCGCTGGTGATCGAGCATGGCGTCCACACCGAGCAGATCACGGTGCAGCAAATCTACGACGTGCGCCGCACGATTGAGACCCGCACCGCCATGCTGGCGGCCTTGCGCAGAACAGCCGACGAAATGGAAAGGATCAGGACGCATGCGCTCGCCATGCGCGAGAATTTCCAGCGGCCGGAACAGGTCATGGAGCACGATCTCGCCTTTCACCTCGAAATCGCCAAGGCTGCAAAGAATCCGGTTTTCAGCCTCATCGTCGGCGCGTTCGAGCGCGTATCGCGCCAGACCTGGCCGATCGGCTGGCGGAGCCGCCCTTCGGATGCCGAGCAGTTGGAGATGATCCAAATCCATATCGATCTCGCCGAAGCAATCGAGACCGGTGATCCTCAGTCCGCTCGCGACCTGATGGCGAGGCATTTTGACGAGAGCGTCAAGGCCCTGCTGGCGGCTGGCATCGCCTGAGGAGCGGGGTGCGCGATGAAGATCACGAAACTGGAAACGCTGCGGATCAAGGAGCGGCCGAACCTTCTCTGGGTCCTGGTTCACACGGACGAAGGCCCCGTTGGGCTGGGCGAGACCTTCTTCATGGCCGAAACCGTCGAGACCTATCTGCACGAATATGTCGCGCCGTGCGTGATCGGGCGCAACCCCTTGCAGATCGACCTGCTTGCCGCCGATCTCGTCGGCTATCTCGGTTTCCGATCGACGGGCGCGGAAGTCAGGGGCAACTCCGCTTTCGATATCGCACTGTGGGATCTGTTCGGAAAGGCGACGGGTCAGCCGATCGCACAACTCCTCGGCGGTTTCACCCGGCACGAGATCAGGACCTACAACACCTGTGCCGGTACCGAATACATCAAGAAGACCACCGGCCAGACGACGGCCAATTACGGGCTCGATAAGCCCGGCGACGCCTATGATGATCTGAACGGCTTCCTTCACCGCGCCGACGAACTGGCGCATTCGTTGTTGGAGGAAGGCATCACGGCCATGAAGATCTGGCCCTTCGACATGGCCGCCGAGAAAACGCGCGGCTTGTATATTTCGCAGCCTGATTTGAATTCCGCGCTGGCGCCATTCGAGAAAATCCGCAATGCGGTCGGCGACAAGATGGACATCATGGTTGAATTCCATTCAATGTGGCAGCTGCTGCCGGCCATGCAGATCGCCCGCGAGCTTGCCCCCTACAAGACCTTCTGGCACGAAGATCCGATCAGGATGGACAGCCTGTCCAGCCTGAAACGCTATGCCGAGGCTTCGCTGGCGCCGATATCGGCTTCGGAGACGCTCGGTTCCCGGTGGGCCTTCCGTGACCTTCTCGAGACCGGGGCGGCCGGCGTCATTATGCTCGATATCAGCTGGTGCGGCGGGCTCTCGGAGGCGCGCAAGATCGCTGCCATGGCTGAAGCATGGCACCTGCCGGTCGCGCCACACGACTGCACCGGTCCAGTTGTGCTCGGCGCATCGACCCACCTGGCGCTCAATGCGCCGAACGCGCTCGTCCAGGAGAGTGTCAGGGCCTTCTACAAGACCTGGTACCGCGACCTTGTGACCGCTTTGCCGCAGGTGAAGAACGGCATGATCACCGTGCCTTCCGGACCGGGCCTCGGCATGGAACTGAACCCGGAGATCGATCGCGCCTTCACGGCGCTTCGACGGGTGACCGACGCATCGACTCTCTGAAAATGAACCTGAAGCAGCTTTCAACGGAGGAGGAGAACCATGAAGAAGCTACTTATCTCGGCAGCCTTGGGAGCAGTACTGGCTGGAGGCTCGGCAATCGGCTCACGCGCGCAGGAGCCGATGAAAATCGTTTTCACACATCATTCGTCGGCGTCAAACCCGTTCTGGCAAGCTGTGAAGAAGGGGTTTGACGACGCCTGCGCCAAGATCCAGGCCAATTGCCAGATGGTCTTCACGCAGACCGAAGGCTCGATCGAGCAACAATCGGCCAACATGCAGGCGGCGCTCGCGGCAAACCCGGACGCGCTGATCACCTCGATCGTCGACAACAATGCCTTCGACCAGATCATCGCCGACGCCCGCGCTGCCGGCGTCACGGTCATCGCATCCAATGTCGACGACACCGAGGGAGCAGCCGGCAATGCCCGCCAGGCTTTCATCGGCCAGGGCTTCATTCCCGCCGGCTACGAACTCGGCAAGAAGATGTCCGAGTTCTTCCCCAAGGAAGGCAAGATCAGGGCCCTCGTCGGCGTCTCCGCGCCCGGTCAGAACTGGTCGGAACAGCGCGCTGCCGGCGTCATGAAGTTCCTTGAGGAATACAAGGCCGCGAATGGCGGACGCGAAGTGGTCATTGAACGGCTCGACACCGGCACAGATGGCGCCGTCGTCGCCGATCGTGTTGGCGCCTATCTGTCTGCCCACCCGGACACCACGGTGTATTTCGACACCGGCCTTTGGCATGCCTACGTCGCCCAGGTACTGATCGATCGCGGCATCGAGCCGGGCAAGGTGCTGATGGGCGGCTTTGATATCGTCTCGGAAGTCCTGCAACAGATGGAAGCGGGTTATATCCAGGTCCAGGTCGACCAGCAGCCCTACATGCAGGGCTTCATGCCGGTGATGGAAGCCTATCTCGCCAAGAACGTCGGTCTGCTGCCGGCAGACATCGACACCGGCAAGGGCATCATCGTCAAGGAAGACGTGCCAAAGCTCAAGGGACTGGCCGCAAAGGGCGTGCGGTAGGCACGAAGCCGGCGTCCTCTCCTCGTTCTTACGGGGAGAGGTCGGCTGGACAAGGGGGAGGGCCAGGCAACACGGTCTTGGGCGTTGGCTCCGTCCCCATCCTCCAGCGGCATCTTCCCCGTCAAGGGCGGTAGAAGACAGAATGCCGCCATCCCCTTTGCCGATGCGATAACCAGCGGAAACGATCCCGAGCCGGAGCGAATGATGAAGCGTTTGATGAAGATTTATCTGGAGAAGCCGGAGCTTGCGGCGGTCGTGTTCCTGCTCCTGCTCCTCATCGTCTTTCAGATTCGCTCGAACGGCGTATTTTTGAACACACAGAACCTTCGCGGAATGCTTGGGCTGCTGCCCGAAATGGGGCTGGTCGCGATCGGCGTGACCCTGCTGATGATATGCGGTGAGTTTGATCTTTCGGTGGGCTCGGTCTTTGCGCTGACCCCGATGACCATGGCGGTGATGCTCGCGGCAGGCGTTCCGTTCGCGCCGGCCTTTGCCGCCGGCCTCGCGATCGCTGCCCTCATCGGCTTCTTCAACGGGTTCATAACGATTCGTTTCGCGATACCAAGCTTCATCACCACGCTTGGTATGCTGTTCATCGCGCGTTCGCTGACGGTGGTAATCTCCGGCGGCTTCCCTCCTGTCATACCAGCTAACGCTCTGCCCAAATGGCTGTTTACGGTCTATGTGGGACCGGGCGACCTCTTTCGCATGTCGTTCTTCTGGTTTCTCGCCGTGGCAATCCTGGTGACCGTGCTCCTGTCGCACACGAATTTCGGCAACTGGGTGCGCGCCACCGGCGGCTTTCTGCCCGCCGCGCAATCGATGGGCATCCCGACGGCCCGGGTGAAGGTCGCCTGCTTCATGATCTGTTCGGTGCTCGCCGGCTTTGCCGGTACCATTCAGGTGATGCGGCTCGGCGCCCCGCTGCCGTCGATCGGCGAGGGGCTGGAGCTGCAGGCCGTGTCGGCTGCCGTCATCGGTGGCGCCTCGTTGGCTGGTGGCATCGGCACCATCTTCGGCGGCATCATCGGGGCTGCCCTTATCCGCGTCATCGACAACGGACTGGTGCTGAGCCAGGTTGACGCCAACTGGTTCAAGATGGCGATCGGCTTTCTGACTATCTTCGCGGTCGTCATGAACGCATGGCTTCGAAAGCGGGGCAGGGCAATGAAGGTGGAGACCTGATCATGGCGGCGCCCATCATCGCGATCAAGGGACTCCAGAAATGGTATTCCGGCGTCCACGCCTTGAAAAACGTTACGCTGGATATCTATCCCGACGAGGCACTGGGCCTCGTCGGCGACAATGGCGCCGGCAAATCGACGCTGATCAACATCCTCTCAGGCACCCAAAAGCCCGATGGCGGCGAGATCAGGATCGAAGGTGAACCGGTCCGCTTCTCTAACCCGCGCGACGCCATGGGACGCGGCATCGAGACGATCTACCAGTACAATTCCATGGTCCCGACCATGACCATCGCCCGCAACGTTTTCATCGGACGCGAGCCGGTGAAGGGTTCGGTTTTCGGTATCGGCATCCTGGACCAGAAGCGCATGCGTGACGAAAGCGTCAAGGCGATCGCCGACGTCGACCTGCATCTGCGGTCGCCCGACGCGCTGGTCGGCGAACTGTCGGGCGGCCAGCGCCAAGGCGTGGCGATCGCCCGGGCCATGCACTTCAAGTCGAAAGTCATGATTCTCGACGAGCCAACCAACCATCTCTCGGTGAAGGAAACGCGAAAGGTGATCGGCTTCGTTCGTGGCCTCAAGGCCCAGAACATCACTAGCGTCTTCATCAGCCACAACATGCATCATGTTTTCGAATGCTGTGACCGGGTCGTGGCGATGGCGCGCGGAGAGATCGTTCTGGACAAGCCGATCGGCGAGACTTCGATCGAGGAAATCCACGAGGTGCTGTGACGTGAAGCAGCAATTACTCGCGAGCCACTCTGCTGGTGGAGATCAGTCTGCGCTACGACTTTTCCGCAAGAATAGCCTCAGCGGTTTTCTCGTCGGTGATCAGCACATCGACGACTCCCAGACGCAACACGGCGCGCAGCACCGGAACCTTGTCGAGGCCGCCGGAGGGCAGGATCACAGTGTCGACGTCGCGCAGATGTTCGGGGGCGAGGCCGATGACGCGGCTGTTTAGCGGGTGATCGACGAGTTGTCCGTCGGCGCCGATCCAATGGCCGCAAATATCGCCGACCGCTCCGGCTTCGCGGAGTGATCTGAGATCATCGTCTCCTACCAGTCCGATCCGAAAGATGGTGGCGTCCTTGTGCACCGCGCCCACCGAAACGAAAGCGGCGTCAACGTCGCGGGCATGAGTGAAGGCGTCTTCCAGAATAGACTGGCGCATAAGCAGATCGCGTGTGGCCTCGGTATCCGTGAACACCGGTGCTGCGATGTAGAAGCATTCCGCGTCGAAGAGCGCCGCGAGCCGGGAAGCGATCTCGTAGATGTTGATCGCCGATCCACGTGTGAGCCCGCCAAGCAGGGAAACGATCGACATTCCTTTGACCGGGCGCACGGTCACCGACCGCAGACTGAGCTGGAGCGTCCGCCCCCATCCCACGCCCACCGATATCCCGTCACGGATTCTAAGCGACAGGGCTTCGCCGGCGGCGGCTGCGATGACCTGTGGCACCAGAGCAGGATCCGGCGGTGTCGGGACCACGATTGGATCCGAGACACCATAGGCGTCCCGCAGCCGGTTCTCCAACTCGATGCAGTTCGCCACCTTGGAATTGATGCGAATCTGAACGATCCCCCGCTGGCGCGCATGCGCCAGCATCCGGTTGACGCGAAGGCGGGTCAGGCCAAGAGACTTGGCGATTTGCGCCTGGGTGAGGTCACCGACATAAGCAAGCCAGGCGGCGCGCACGAGCAGCCCTTCCTCTCGATCGGCCGTGACGGAACTCGTTACGGCTTGGCGGCCGTCGCGTTTCTTTCGTGCTGGTTTCTCCATCAGATCATCCTGTCCACTCCGCGGCAGCGGGTTCAGAGCGGGCTCGGCCGAGCCATGTGCTCATCGATATGAGGCATCAATCGAGTTTCCCGGCTCCGCTAGCCTCGATGATAGCGGTCGAAGGACAAAACCAGCGGAGCATCATGGCAAATCGCGTCGATGATGGCAGTCGTCAGCGGCAGGCGATCATGGGGAAGTACACCCCGGCCCATCATATTCTTCAAAGCCTGACCAAGGTCCAGCGCCAGTTGCGCCCCCTCAACCGTGTCCGAACTCATATGTTCGCGCTTCGCCACGGAATAGGGCAGGCCGCGGCCGAGCAGGCGTCCCATGCGACCGTTACGGCCCGCCTGGCAGGTCACATAAAGATCGCCGGAGCCGGCCAGCCCCAGCACTGTTTCGATTTTTCCACCCAGAGCTTCGACCAGAATCGCCATCTCGGCGAGGGACTGCGAGAAAAGCGACGAGGCAAGGTTGTGCATGAGCGTACCGTTGGGCGCCTTGCCGTCTCGCTCAAGCAGCCCGACGGGAGCCCCAACGGCGAGTGTATAGAAGTTCTTGAAAGCGGCGCAGATCTCGACGCCAATGAGATCGGATGATGGTCGCGCATGATAGAAAGGCGCGCGCAGGATGCGTGACGCCGCGGCCAGCTGGTCGGGATCGTGCCCAGCCACGATCACGGAGGTATCGCGCTGTGCGGCCAGTTCGCCGGCAATGCAAGGTCCGCCGACGGCCATCACCGAGATCGACAAGCCAGTACGTTGCTCAATCTCGCGGGCAAGCAGATGCGGCAGGATTTCGATGCCTTCGTCGCTCGCGGCGAGTCCTTTCGTAATCATAAGTATCGGCATGGGCGACTTGATGCTTTCAGCAATGCGGTCGATCGCCCAAGGAACGCCGGCCGACGAGACGCCGAGTACAAGCAGGTCGGCTCCATCGTTCATCGCCGTCCCGAATTCGGTCCAGGAACAGGCGGCTACCGCGTCAGGCAGAGTGATGTTGAGGCGAGGGTGATGACCTGTGTCGGCCACAGAGCCGACGATCTCCTCGTCGAGATGGGTGCCGACAAGAGTGATGCGGTTACCCGCGTGAGCGGCCGGAAGCGTCATCGCAGAGCCCATGACGCCAGCGCCGAGGATAATGATCTTCGCCATTCAGCTTCTTTCCTTGTCCAGCCGCTCGCCGCTGCCTTGGTCGAACAGGTGGATTCGCTCAGGCGCTGGCTCCAGGTGGATCACAGCTCCAGGAGAGAGCTCCATGCGGTCATGCAGCACCGAGCAGATCGCAATGTTGCCCATGGCGGCAAAGATATGGATTTCGGGGCCAGTCGGCTCGACAACCGTAATTCTCGCCGGGATGCCGCGCCCGTCTGCCACAGGTCGAAGATGTTCGGGCCGAATGCCATAGATCACCTTTTGGCCGGGCCGGACCGCAGCCTCTGGCGGAAGCGGGAGGGATAGCTCGTCGGTCCGCACCACCCAGGCGTCGCGCTCGGAAGCCACCTCGCCATGGAACATGTTCATTGCGGGCGAGCCGATGAAGGAGGCGACGAAGAGGTTTGCCGGGCGATCGTAGACATCAAGCGGGCGCCCGATCTGCTCGATCTGGCCGTCGCGCATGATGACGATGACATCGGCCATGGTCATGGCCTCGATTTGGTCATGCGTGACATACACGGTGGTGGTCTTCAGCCGCTGGTGGAGCTCCTTGATTTCCGTGCGCATTTGCACGCGCAGCTTGGCGTCGAGGTTGGACAGCGGCTCGTCGAACAGGAAGACAGTTGGGTCTCGCACGATAGCGCGACCCATGGCGACGCGTTGCCGCTGGCCGCCCGAAAGCTGGCGGGGATACCGTTCCAGATAAGGGGTCAGATTGAGGATCGATGCCGCCCATCCGACCTTCTGTTTGATTTCTTCGTTGGGGCGTTTCTTCAACTGCATGGAAAACGCCATGTTGTCGAAGACGGTCATATGCGCGTAAAGCGCGTAATTCTGGAAGACCATCGCGATATTGCGGTCTTTGGGATGAAGTGTGTTGACGACCCTGTCTCCTATCGTGATCTCACCGGACGTGATGGGCTCGAGACCGGCTATCATGCGCAACAGTGTGGACTTGCCGCACCCGGACGGCCCCAACAGAACGACGAACTGGCCATCCTCGATCGAGAGATCGAGTCCATCGATAATCGAGAGGGCGCCATAGTCTTTCTTTATGTTGCTGATGGTGACAGACGCCATAAATTGTTATCCTTCGATTGCCCTTGCCGGTTGGGTTCAACTTTCGCCATGCGAGTCATTGGCGACGGTCGGATGCGGTCTCACCATTCGCTCTCCAGAAACTCCTCCAGCAGCCCTGCATCGGCGGCCAGATTGACAAAGGACCATCGGCCACGGATTTCCCGCGAATAGCGAATGGCGTCGTGCCAAAGCGCGCGCGGCAGGCCTAGTTCTGTGCCGGTGACCGGCCCCCCGGCAGCCTTGAGTGCTGCCTCCATGCGGGCAACCGGCATCGCCATCGGCCGAACCTCCTGGCGCAGTGCCGGCCAGATTTCTGCAAGCCTGCGGTTGAAGATTTCCGTCTGGCGGGCGTCGAGTGCCGTCTTCTTCATCTCGGCAATGCAAAGTGGTCCAAGTTGTGCCCCATAGCGGGCCAGCATCGCCGCCTCGTCGATGGCGGTCGGCTTCACCTGCGGTGGCTCTTTCATGTCCAGCAGCCGCGCTTGCAGACGCGCCATGACCATCGAGGCAACCCCCACCTGCTGACCGTGCGTGGTGCCGGGATGATGGTCTTGCGCGAACATGTCGACCCAATGGGAAATCTGGTGCTCTCCCATGGATCCAGGATGGGAAACGCCGGCAAAGCACACACCCATCGAGCACAGCGTCAAGACGCGCTGGAGATGCCCGACAGCGGTGACGTCATGCCTGGCAAGGCCAGGCGCATGGGCCAGCATCGGTCCCTCATCGCCCGCCTGCAGCAGGTAGGGCACGGCAGAATAGTAGGTGTCGAACAGCCGATGCGAAGCCCACCAATCGATCTGGGCGGTGGGACGACACAGGCTGTCACCGAGCCCAGCGGCGCTGAGCCAGGCGGGCGCTGCGGCCGAAACGCCAAGGTCCAGGAAGATGCCCCGCGGCGCGTGCGAGGGCAGCGAGATCTTGAGCCCTGAAGCCAAGGTCACCGACGCTGTCGAAGCGCCATAGCCATTCATCGAGGCGGCCGTGCCGAAGACGGCATAGGGCCGCTCGTCGAGGAAGGTTGCATGCTTGCAGCTGTCGTTGAGGACGCCAGACCCGACGGCCACGACCCCGTCGGCGTGACGCGTCTTCTCCCTGACCATCTGGATCGTTGCCTCATCGCAGTCGAGGCCGTCAGGCAGCACGATTTCACTGATGTCGGCGATGGCGCGCAGCGCCTTCGCGACGCGCCGGCCCATCACATCGACGGTGTTGACATCGGACACAACAGCGATGCGACGGCCGAGCGCCAGGGGCGCAACGAGGTCCGCCTCGCGGCCCTCCGTCGTCTCCAGCAATTCGATCGTCTGGAACGGCAGGACGGCAGCCTCGCCTGTCTCAGGATCTTTCCAGCGTTCCGCGACAACGTCCTCGATCAACGCGTTCCAGTTGGTCGTTTCAGCCATGATTGGTCTCCATGAAGGCCGCGAGTCGCTGGTTCCAGGCTGAAAGCGTTGGCCAAAGATCGGCATGGATCGCAAGAAGTTCGGTGTAGAGCTCGGCCCGTTTCGCGTCCGGTTCGAAGGTTTTGGCCGGCTCGCTGGCCATTGCGCTCGACGCTTCGGCGATGGTGGAAAACCAGCCCACGCCCTTTGCCGCTGCCATCGCCGCGCCAAGCGAGGAGGCTTCCACCGTCGTCGAACGCTTTATGGGACGATCGAGTGCATCCGCCAGAATTTGCATCCACAGGTCGGACTTCGCTCCTCCACCGATGGCTATGAACTGGTCGATGGTCTGGGCGGCAGCCGCAGCGGCCCGCTGACTTGTCGCGGCCTGATGCAGCGCTATGCCTTCCAGCACGGCGCGATAGATGTCGCCGCGGCGGCTGGAGCCAGATAGCCCGGCAATCACACCACGGGCCGCGCTATCCCAGTGCGGGTCCATGACGCCCTGCCAGTAGGGCAGGAGCATTATGCCGCCTGCGCCGATCGGGCTGGCAGCGGCTTCGGCCTCGAGCGCCTCCAGAGCATCGCTTGCGCCATGCAGATCGACGCCAAGCATTTCGCGCGCCATCCAGTCGACGAGAAAAGTGCCGGCGCGAAGGCACGTCTCGTAGATATAGCCGTCATCGGCGACCGCCGTCTCGGTGCGGAAGGCCTGGTCGTGGACGTAGTCCGCGCCGAAGCTGCCGGAGACGACCGCCGTGCCGAGGTTGATGTAAGCGCATCGCGGCTGCAACACACCAGCGCCCGTTCCGGCGCATTGACCGTCGCCGCCGCCGGCGACGATCGGCGTGCCCTCGCGCAGGCCGGTCGAAATGGCCGCTTCCGAAGTCAGTTGGCCCAGAACGGTGCCGGGCCTCGCCAGGTCCGGCATCATGCGCCGGGCGATGCCCGCTGCGGCGAGTATTTCGTTCGACCAGTCCATAGCTCGCATATCGAGTATGCCCATCGGGTCGGCGGATGCGGTGGACGTCACCCACCGGCCGCTCAAGCGAAAGACCAGATAGCCGTGGACTTCGGCCATTCGCTCCACGCGGGCAAAAATCTCGGGTTGTTCCTCGCGAAACCAGATCATGCGGTAAAGGCAAGGAATGACGTCCAGCGGCTTGCCGGATATTGCGTGGACACGTGCTGCACCGAAGCTCTCGCCGAAGCGCCGTGCTTTCCCACGGGCGCGCTCATCGAGCCAGAGGGTCGCGGGCCCGACCGCCTGGCCCTCCTCGTCGAAAAGGCCGAAGCTCTCGCGTTGGTTGGCAATCGCAAGGGCGGCAATGCGTGCGGGCGAAACTGTTGCCGCGACAGAACGAAGCGCCGTGACCGTCGAGGCCCACCATTCGGCCGGATCCTGCTCGAAATAGCCCGAACGCGGGTTGGACATTGCAAGCGGTGCACGACCTTCAGCCACGGCCAGACCATTGCGGTCCCAGGCGATCGCCTTGGTTGCCGAGGTCGAGGAATCGATGCCGATGACGAGATCCGGAACCATTGCCGCCACATTGCCAAACGGCGAGGGCGGCCGAAGCCGCCTTCGCCCAAATCGCCGACTAGCCGCTAAAGACCGGCATCCTTGACTTTGCCGTCGACAATGCCGGCAATGGCATCCAGGCATGCCTTGGCATCGCCGCCATAGTCCTGGCCCGTAAGCAATTTGCCGAGCTCAACCGGAATGTCGTTGTTCGACAGATCCGCCCAGATCGGCATGTCCGGCTCCGATCCCATCTGGTTGTCGATAGTGTATTTGATCGCGTCGAAATGGCGTGTCGTTCCGGGCCCGACAACGGCCTTCGCCTTGACCCGAGGATCTGTAAAAGAGGAATTGCGCATCGGCGAGGCGCCGCCGCCGAGCGTCGATACCCGCGCCATCACATCCTTCGAGCAGACCCACTGCATGAACAGCCATGCTGCTTCCTTGTTCTTGGAATATTGCGACAGCGAGATCGTCGAGCCACCTTGGTGGCCGACGGCCGGGATTTCGTTGAAGCCGCAATCGGCGGCGGCGCGGCGGCCAGGAACCTCCTTGGGCGCGGGCAGGGCCTCGAACAGGCCTTTGACCTTGGAATCGTTGGCGTCGAAGCCGGGGAAATCCTCGCCCCAGGTGATTGCCATGGCGGCCTGACCCTGTGTCAACGCCTGTCCCTGACCGTCCCAGGTCCAAGTCGTCGCCGAGGGCGGCGAGTTTTTGACCAGCTCCTGATAGAATTGCAGTCCGGCCACGCCGCGCTCGTCATTGCCGACAAACTTCTTGTCCTTGTTGAAGATCGAACCGCCATGGCCCCACAATGCGAAGGTCCAGTCGCATTCCAGCGAATAGTGGCCGGACTTCGCCTGGCACGCTGTGCCGAAGATGCCGTTGCTTTTTTCTGCCTCTGTGAGCGCCTGCACGGCCTTGAGGTAGGCGTCGAGATCTGTCGGCAGCGCAATATTGTGTTTGTCGAAAAGATCCTTGCGGTACATCAGGATGAAGATCGGAATATCGAATGGAATTCCGCACTGTTTGCCGTTGTACATGGCGATGCCGTCGACCAGCGGCTTGGAGAAATCGTCCCAGTCGAAGTTGGGCATCGCCAGTTCTTTGTTCTGGTCATAATACTCGCGCGGATCGACGACATCCTGTGCAAATGTCGCCATCCAGGACTGGTCGAGATAGTAGACGTCGTAGGTGCCAAGCTGGCCCTGCACGTCTTGCGTGGCCTTGGCGAGAACCTGCTCCAGCGGCACGATCTCGACTTCCACCTCAATGCCGGTTGCCTTGGTGAATTCACCCGCGACAAGCTGGTTGGCCACGATCGTTGGCGGCGTCGCTTCCGAAGTGTAGCGGATTTTGGTGCCGGCATATGGTTTGCCGACATCGGCCAGCCACTTCAGCATATCGGCGTCCTGGGCACGGGCTTCTTCAACCCCGAGCCCCAGCATCCCCCGATTGGTGCGGCCGCCACCTAGCATGGCCGATCCGAAGGCGGAAAAGCCGACACCAGCGAGCGCCATCTTCCTCATGAAGTCGCGTTTGGTTATTCGGCGCGCCGTAAAGTCATTGCAGGTATCGGCGACGAATGTCTTCTTGTCGTGTTCTCTGAAGCTCATGATCGTTCCTCCGTTGCGTTTGTCGTCGTTCTTCTCGCCTGCGCCTCACTCCTTCAGGGACCCGAGGGTGAGGCCGCGGACCAGATGCCGTTGAACCAGCAGGATAAAGATGAAGCTGGGTATGATCGCAGACGTGCCGAGCGCTGTGATGTAGCCCCACTCGGTCGCGGTCGAGGTGACAAAGGTGGAGATCTTCACCGGCACAGTGCGGATCGACGTTGTCAGGAACAGTGAGAGCAGGAACTCGGTCCACGAAAAGATGAAACACAGCACAGCCGTCGCAGCGATGCCGCCCTTGACCATGGGAAGGACCACGCGTCGGAACGTCTGCCAGCGCGTCGCGCCGTCAATCAGCGCCGCCTCGTCAACCTCGCGCGGAACATCGTCGAAGAACGACTTCAAAAGCAAAACCGCCAGCGGCAGGTTGATCAAACTGTGAACGAGGATGAGCCCCGTATAAGTATCGCGTAAGCCGAGATCGCGGAACATGAAAACGATCGGAATGACGATCGCGATTGGCGGCATGAAGCGCTGCGAGAGAATCCAGAACAGGAAGGACTGCTGGCCGCTGAACTGCATTCGCGACAGGCAATAGGCGGCCAGAGTGGCCAGCAGCAGCGTCAGCGCCGTCGATCCGACGGCTATGACGGCGCTGTCGAGCAGCGACTGGCGGGAATCGTAGGAGCTGGCGCCACCCTTGATGACCCCGGCCGCCTCGCCGCCCTGTTCCATGCCGATGTCGACGCGCGAAACGCCAAGCAAGGTCACACGGTAATTGTCCGGCGTCGGCGTGAAATCGACGTAGACCGGTCCGCTGCGGTCGAAGATCGCCGAATAGGGTTTGATGGACGACAGCGCCCACCACGCGATCGGGAACATGAAAATCGCCACCACCAGGACGGCGAGCACGTCACGGGCGATGGTTTGGGCGCGCGACGACTCCATCAGAACCTCACCTTGAACAGCCTGACGAACAGGTTCGACACGACGATCAAGACGACGAGCACGATCAGCGACAGGGTCGCGGCATAGGGAAAGTCTCCGGTGAAGTAGATACGGCCAGCGTAGAATGAAAGCGTCTCGGTGGCCGTGCCAGGCCCGCCGGCGGTGATGATGTAGACGTAGTCGTAGATGCGAAAGAGATCGACGCCGCGGATCAGCACCGCGACCGCTATCACCTTGCGCAGCATCGGCAATGTGAGCCGCAAGAACGTCTGGATGCCGCTGGCGCCGTCGATCGCCGCGGCTTCGAAAGGTTCCTTCGGCAGCGCCCTGAGCCCTGCCAGGATGATGAGCACCATGAACGGCGTCCATTGCCATATGTCTGCCAGCAGGATCGCCGCCAATGCGGTTCCGGGCTGCGTCAGGATCGGCTGCGCCGGCGAGATCAGGTCGACGGCATAGAGGTAGAACGACAGGACGCCGAAAGAGCCGTCCTGCATCAGCAGGAACATCATTCCGGTCACCGCAGGCGGCACCACCAGCGGCAGTGTCATCAGCGCCCGCAGCACCCCGTAACCTTTGCGATCGGTGTCAAGCAGAAGCGCGATGAGGATGCCGAGCGCAAGCTGAACTGCAAGCGCGACGAAGGTGTAGATCAGCGTGGTTTCCAGCGAATGCCACATACGCGCGTCCGAGAATGCGCGCGTCCATTGGTGGAGCCCGGCAAAGTCGAGCTGCCGGGAAACGACATTGCGTTTGTGAAACGACAGCCAGACCGAATAGGCGAGGGGATAGATGCCGAAAACGAGAAGCATCACCGTGATCGGCGCGAGCCAGGGGAAAGGATGCTCGGCCGTCATGAACCGGGGTAGCGCCCACCTGGAGGTCGGCCGCGTGAGGGCTGCGCTGCTCACGCGCAAGTCTCCGCTCGGTGACCGAGATGCATCGGCCTTCTCCCTATCGGCCAGATTGTGCCAACTTGAACTTTTGTAAGTTTGTTGTGCCTTTTGTTAAGAAAGTGTCGGACGACCGCCAATTTGTCAAGTGTCGGTTCCATCAGCGCTCAAGGGATTTGCTCGCGGTCCCACGGGACGCCGTCATCGCCGGATATGGAGTTCCGTTTGTAGGGAACGCCGCTGGCAATGCCGTGTATCAGCATCAAAAGCGCGAGGGCCGCCGCCAACTTGGCGGCCCAAGAAGCTACGGAACGCGTCCAGGAGATTGGGAGGACACGCCGGGGCTTTTTGGACTCCCTCCGGGTCCGTCATTGTCGCTATTTATCAATGGTTTAGCGCTATATTTTGGCTCAGTTAGCCAAGTCATAGCTGGCGAACCTTCGAGTAGCGCATTGATATTGTTGATTTATGGTGGGCTTCCGAGGACCGCCGGTCGATTTGCTGCGCAAATGGGAGACATAAACGGAATCGAACGCGCGTTTCAGTTGAGGAGAAGCTGATCTTCCTACGGGTTGCCGCTATCGTCGGTACATGCGCAACGTTGCGTCGGGGCGATCAGTGGCTCCAGTCGGCATGAAGCCAGCCAGCAGCGCAAACAATGCGGTCAATCAAATCGCACCAAAATCATCTGTACATACATCGGCTACTCGGGTTTCTCCTCAAGCTTTTCATCTCCGAAAGAATTGTCTCCCAGGTGCGGCTCGATATCCGAAGCTTGGCGATTCTATCCCGCATCCTTATCACGTCCGCACCCTCAGCGCCTGCTCCAGCCTGTCGGCAATCTGGGTGACGATATAGGCAATCACCATGTAGATCACGACGGCAACCACGAAGGCTTCTAGGTAGTAGTAGTTCAGCGCGGCGGTCAATTGGGACTGGGCGAAGATATCGACAACCTCGATGGCGAACCCGAGGGAAAGCGCCTTCATGATGACCATCATCGAGGTTGTCAGGTCGGGAATTGCGGTGAGGGCCACCTGGGGAAATAGGATACGTCGGAACAGTTGGCCGCTTGTATAGCCGAGCGAATGGGCGGCGTCCGACTGACCGGTGTCGAAGGCGTTCAGGGCTCCTTTGATGATTTCCGCTTGGAACGCCGCAACGCAGCCGGTGACTGCAATGACAAGGATTACCCAGTTGGGCGTTTCGTGGGCGTTGAAGTTGATCGCGAGCAACGAGAGCAGGAACTGGAATGCCGGGGGCAGACCGAAATAGGCGAGGAAAATCACGATCACCATCGGAACGCCTTTGAAGACGACCTTATAGGCCATGATGAGCTGTCGCAGCACGGGGATCCGCCTATGTTCGACGAGCGCAAAAAGGCTGCCGACGATCGTGGACAGGATGAAAATCGTGAAAGCCATGCCGAGCGTCACGGGTACGGCGCCCAGAATTTCCTGCGAGTCCTGGAGCAGAATATCGGTATCAAACATGGTCGGATTACCCCTTACGTCACACGCTCG
This sequence comes from Mesorhizobium sp. M0778, assembly GCF_040320105.1. NCBI lineage: Bacteria > Pseudomonadati > Pseudomonadota > Alphaproteobacteria > Hyphomicrobiales > Phyllobacteriaceae > Mesorhizobium > Mesorhizobium sp. M0778. The sequence continues at coordinate 40,612 of NZ_JAMYPA010000014.1, forward strand.
CGACGGCCGCGTTCTTGATCTGAGCTGTTGTCGTCGCCTCTGGCGCTTGCATTGGCGAGCGAAGCTCGAAGAAGCGCACGATGAGCCACGCGACGAGGCACATCAGCGAATAGATAACCGCCAGCACGAGGTACGTTTCGAACTGGTACTGGTTATAGTCGCGCTCCATGATCAAGTGCGCGGTCGCCATCACATCCGCTGCCCCGATGTACATGACCAGCGCAACGTTATGGATCAGGTAGATGATGGCGTTTCCATAGCCCGGCAATGCGAAGTGCACCGCTTGCGGGCCGACTACGCGGGTGATCTTCTGTCGGAAGGTATATCCCAGACTGTCGGCCGCATCATGCTGGCCGCGATCGACGGCCAGGTATGCAGGTCGCATGACTTCCGACAGATACCCTCCATGATAGAGGCTCAGCCCCACCATCGCAGCGATCGTTGCAGAAATAAAATCCTCGGCGCCGAACAGGATCACCAACAAGGGCAGCCCGTAGAACGCGACGAATAACTGCAGGACGACGGGAACACTCCGGGCATAGGACACGTAGAGGTCAGTCAGGTGACTGATCACCGGTATCCTCTGAACTCGGAGTGTTGTCGCGACGAGAGCCAAGCAAAAGCCGACGACCATGGCCGTAACGGTGATGGCGAGAGTCAGCGGCAACGCCGAGAGCAACTCGGGAATCATAGCAGAAACATCCACTTTGAAACGCTCCTTCTTGCAATTCAGCCTTACCGCTGGCTATCGCTACATGGTTGGGAAAAGGTCCTGTTACTTCATGTATTTGACGATGTCCTCGCCGAACCATTTCTGCGAGAGCTTTTCGATCGTGCCATCGTCTTTTAATTCCTTGAGAACCTTGTTCACATCGTCGGCTAAAACCTTGTTTTCGTCCGACCTATGAATCAGCATGTAGGTGTTGTTGCTGAAGACCGGATCGGACGCCACGATATCGAGCTTCTTTTCCTCGATGACGGTCTGCTCACCGAGATTCGAAGGCAGAACAAGCGCGTCGAATTTGCCGTTCTGAACTTCGTCCAGTCGGTTGGGATAGGGAATACCGGCGCTCGATGCCGTAACATCAAGCTTGTATTGTGGATTTTCTTTTTGCCAGTTCATGATGAACTTGTAGGTGCCGCCGCCGGCCGTGGTCGGAACGATCCTCTTGCCGACCAGGTCCTTCATTTCCTTGATGCCGCTGCCTTTTTTGCTGTAGATCTTCATCAGGCTGGCGCCCATGGGGTTTTCCGGAATGAAGAACTGCTTGGCGCGCTCAGGGGATTTGTAGTAGCCACCGACGGCGATGTCGTACTTGCCCGTGGCGAGGCCGGTTTCCTGCGCGATATCCGAAACACCTTCCATTTCGAACTTATACTGCGGCAGCTTTGCGTTGATCGCTCTCAGAAGATCGGGTTCATAGCCTTGCGGCTCTACGCCGATCGCGCCCCATGCCAGCGGCTTGGATTCGGCAGACGTCGCGATCTTGATCGTGCGAACGGTCTGACCATTGCTGATCCCCGCGGTTGCAAGAGCAATTGCGATGCCGCCGGCAACAGCCAGGGCAGCGCGACGGGAAAAACTGGATGTGATTGCAGACATTTCTTAGGTTCCCTTCTTGTTGAGCTATTGAAAAGCGAGTTCTGACTGCAGGAATTGAGCAAGTCGTGGGCTGGATGGTGCATCGAAGATCTCAGCTGGACTGCCATCGGCGGCAACCACGCCACGATCCATGAAGACGATCCGGTTCGAGATGTTCTTTGCGAATTGCATCTCGTGGGTCACAAGCAGCGAAGTGATCCCTGACGACGTGACATCCTTGATCACCTTCAGAACTTCACCGACGAGTTCAGGATCCAGCGATGACGTAGGCTCATCGAAGAGCATCACGTTGGGACGAACCGCCAGCGCACGCGCGATGCCGGTGCGCTGGAGCTGGCCGCCCGACAGCTGGGACGGATAGCTGTCCCGCTTCGCTGAGAGACCGACCCGGTCAAGCTCTCGCAGCGCGATTTCACGCGCCTCGTCCGTTGACTTGCGCTGCACGACGACCAGCGGATCCATCACGTTCTGGAGGACGGTCATGTTCTTGAAGACATTGAACTGCTGAAAGACCATCGCTGTGCGAAGCCGGATCGCCTGGACAGCGGTCTTGTCGGCGCGCTGGTAGTCCATCCGAATCTGGTCGAACGCGATGGTTCCTGACGACGGCTTGGCCAGGTAGTTGATGCATTTCAGCAGCGTGGTCTTGCCGGTGCCGCTGGGGCCGATGATCGACACCACGTCACCCCGCTTTACCGAGAGATTGACGCCGTTCAGGACCTGCGTGCTTCCGTAAGACAGCTTTACATCTTTGAGTTCAAGCATTTCTGGTTGGTCCTTCAGAGTGGGGGACGGACTGCTTTGACCGTATGCGGCGTCATCATCCGCTCTCCGCGTGGCCGAGAACGTGCATCAGCCTGTTTGCCCAGCCGAAGATCGCTATGGCGTGGACAAGGTCGATGATCTCGGCATCATTCATGCCGACGGCACGCAGCGAGGCGATGTCGTCTACCGTTGCTTCCGACGGCGCCGCCGACAGACGGCGGGCAAAGCTGTAGATTGCCGCATCGCGCGGCCCGAGCGCCTCGGGTTTGTCGAGATAAAGCGCGGTGACCACATCATCGCTCTTGGTCAGCTCTGCATGGCGGCGGGCGTGAACAACGGCGCAGAATTTGCAGCCATTGACGATCGAGGCACCCAATGCGCCAAGTTCGCGGTCGGGACGGGCAAGCCCGCCTTCGACATACATGATCGCGTTGAACAAGACGGTGCGGGCAAGATAGCTCTCGGGATCATGCACAAGGGTGCGCACATACTCCGAAACTTTCTTGGCCGATGGCGTGACCTTCATCGCTTCGAGCTGTTCCGGCGTGGCCTCGGAGAGCTCGACCGGTGCGATGTGGGGATGCCAATTGAGCGGCTTCAGGCGAACAGAGGAAATCATGCCAACCTCAACAATCGCAGACCGGTCGCCACTCGGGTCTGAAAATTGACGAACGCAATCAGTTCGGAGAGTGCGACGATCTGAGGATTGTTCAGTCCGGCCGCAGCGAGGAGGGCGATGTGGCTCGCCTCCGCCTTTTTCGGCATCAGCGTGATCAGGTCGACGTGACGGGCGATGGTCGCCAATGGCTCATCGAGATCCGTTTCGCCCCGAGCCAATGCCCTGAGCTGCTCTGTCGGACCAAGTTGGGCCAGTTGCACATCATATTCGGCCATCAGGACGGGATCGGCATTCAGAGCGGCCATGCGACGGGCCAGAGCAACCCTCAAATTCGACGCCAGCCCCTGATCGTTTGCCGGCTGCAGGACGGAGAGGCGACATTCCTCCGCCCCTTGCACAAATTCGGGCCGAAACCGCCGCGCAGCGAAAAGTGCATCGTTCGGCGAAATACCGGCGGCCTTGTCCATCGCGTCGATCACAGCGCGGCCTCCTTCTGTAGCAAGGGTGTTGAATCCACCCACTCGTCGCCCAGCAGTTCCGGGGTGTCGTAGGCAATGAGATTGGCGAAGTGGGTTTCGACGTCTTCGGCAAAAAGCGATGCGGTAATGCCGCGGACCAGACGGTCGGCGCCGGCACTGACGGCCGGGATGTCGCCGGAGACCTTGCCGTGCGTCAGCATGGCGGCGTCATTGAAGCAGTGGATATGCGCCAGCATCGGGCAGGAACCGGGAAAGCGTTCCCTAAACTCGAACGCGGGACCGAGATCTGGTGCCTCCGACATGCCTGTACGCGGCGGTCCCATATCCGGCGAATATCGACCATCCGACCAGGTGCGGATGTATGGGGCGAGTGCTGCAAATTCCGGGCGGTCGCTGAAGTCGTTGGAAAAGCCGGTTGCCGCGATCATGAAATCGTAGCGCATCGGCCCTTGTGTGGTTTCGACCAGAAGGCCTTCGGCATCTTCCTTTACCGCGACTATGCCGCAGTCGAGAAAGAACCGGGCATTCGCACGACGAGACACCCGAAGCGTCGATGAACGCGGCGGCGGTGTTTGGGTCGAGGCGGTATAGTCGAAGAATTTCCACTTCCAGGCATCGGGCAGGTGATAAATGCCATGTACAACGCCCTGGCTGCCTATGCCGGTCAGCTTGTTGATGCGTGGCATTTCCTTGCGGCGGATCAACATGTCCACCGAGCCGGCGCCAGCCTCGAGCGCCGTTGCTGCATTGTCCATGGACGAGGCACCAGCGCCGATGACCGCGACACGCTTACCTTTCAGCGCACCGAAATCGATGTCGTCGGCAGAATGGGCCCAATAGGCGCGATCGATGCCCCTGAGGAAATCGGGCACGGCAAAACCGCCGAGACCGGACCGACCGGTGGCCAGAACGAGGCGACGGGTGAGAACCCGGCCGGCTTCCGCGCCCTCGATATCGATTGCAATCAGATCACCAACGGCTGCGACGCCGGTCATGCGCACGCTGTTGCGCACCGGCAGACCAAGAACCTTCCGGTACCAGACCAGGTAGTCCATCCACTGGCCCTTGGGGATTTTGTCCAGCGACTGCCAGGCCTCAGGTCCCCATTGTGCCGTAAACCAGGCGCGGAACGTGAGCTGCGGCAGCCCGAGCGACGGACCGTGGAGGGTTTTCGGCGAGCGCAGCGTCTGCATACGCGCAAAAGTTACCCATGGTCCTTCGAGCCCGGCCGGAGCCGCATCGTAGGCAACGACATTGGTTATCCCGGTCAGCACCAGCTTTGCCGTAGCAGCAAGTCCGCACATGCCGGCGCCAATGACAACGACGTCACGGACCGGGGCGCTATCGTGCGTGCGCTTGGGGACCCAAGGCTTGGCGGGCAGCTCGAGAAAGTCGAGGTCCTGCGCGAGCTGGGCTTCCAGCGCGGCAAGGCCGCTCGATGCTGCCGGGGTGGGAATATGCTTCATATTCCCGTCCCGTTATTTGTGCCCGAGGCGGGATCGGTGACCAATTGGCCGGCCAAAGCTGGATCGAGTTTCCTGAAACCGGCGATCGACCGTTCAGCCACCGCTTCGACCGCATCCATCAGCGCCTGCGCAACTGGACGAAGGGGACGGTTTGCGGCAGCCACAACACCCCAATAAAAGAGAACGGTTACGTCGAGAGGGCGAATGACGACACCGGGCAGGGGCACGCCGTATGCCGTGAGGGGATCGATGACAGCCGCGACCCCAGTCTGACGCACGATCTGCAACGCGCCATAGGCAGTATTGGTCCGGATCACTGGGCCGGTGTCGATGCCGCGAGCCGCCAGCGCTTTGGCGACGTGCAACTGAAAACGCAGTGGATTGAGCAGCGTGGCGACGCGGCGGCCGGCAAAACCCGAAAGCGGCACGACATCAAGTTCAGCCAGCGGATCGTCCTCCCGCACGGCAGCGACGTCAGGCGCCGAGTACAGCCGTAGAACATCCAGTCCGGGCGTATCGAGCGGCAGGCTTGAAAACCCGATCTCGGCGCGTCCGCTGCGCACCTCCTGGGCTACGATCGAAGGAAGAAATTGCCCGAGATGCGTCTCGTGTGGAAGCTCGGCACCTTGGAGCTCGGCCAGGGCCGTCGGGATCAAGCCGGTCCCGATCGCAGATGTTGTGACAATCTGCAGGATCCGTCCCCTGCCGGCGGCGATCATTTTGGCTCGCGCTGCGAGTTCGGTGAAGGACATCAGCAGGCGCCGCGCTTCCTCTTCAAAGGCGACTCCCTCTTCAGACAACTGCACCCGTCGGCCGATCCGGTGCAGCAATTCGAAGCCAAGCTCGGCCTCGAGATCCTGAATCGTGCGTGTCACCGCAGGTTGGGAGCGCCCGAGCATGTCAGCCGCCTTGGTGATGCTGCCGCTGGCGGCAACCGCAAGAAAAGTCTGAAGGTCCCGGGTTTCCATGGTCTCCTTCATGCGCAATCCGTATGATTGACATCGTCTCATTCGTTTTTGATATATGTCAAGCGGAAACTAATGTTCGTTGCGGCTTTGTGCATTTGGCCGGCTTCAGAGCCGGAATCCCTGGCGGAGGCGGACGAGGACGGCAGACGCGACTCCGGCTTGCGGAACCTCCTGATGAAAACTTTCATGTGTGACGACGGCAAGGATTCTCGAACCACAAAGCCAGCAACAGGAGGAATATTATGCGCGTGAGTATTCTGGGCGCCGGAGCAATTGCTTATGGCCTTGCCGCGTATTTGGCAGGATCGGGACATTCGCCAACGCTTTGGTCACCGTCGGGACAGCGCACCAGGGCGTTGGCTGCGGGTGAATTATTGAAAGCCACAGGGGATATAGACGCGACGGTGCCGGTGCGCATTGCCAAGGATTGCACGGATGCCGTCGCCAACGCGGACGTGGTGGTGATTGCGCTTCCGGCCTACGGCCACAAGATGGTGATGGATGCCGCCGCCCCCCATCTGATTGATGGAATCCCGGTCATCATCAGTTCGCATTGTTCGTTCTCGGCGCTTTATCTCTCCAAGCGGTTGGCCGAACGCAAGGTCTCGTTGCCGATCGTCGTTTGGGGCACAACACTATTGACTGGCCGCCAGCTCGGACCAACCGAAGTCCATGTCACCACCATTCGCCAGAAGCTTGACGTGGCGACGCTGCCTTTCAGTTACCAGGATCAAGGACACGAACTTTGCACGACCTTGTTCGGCGATCGTTTCGTCCAGCGCGACGGGATGCTTGCGATCGCGCTCAGCAACCTCAACCCGCAAAACCATCTAGGTATTGCGCTTCTTAACCTGACACGCATGGAGAAGGCCGAGCAATGGAGCCAGGGGGGAAACGTCACTCCCGCCGTCGGCCGTCTTATCGAGGCTCTGGATGCCGAACGGCTGGCCATCGCGGCCCATTTCAGCATCGCCGTTCGCACCGTCAGAGAGCATTTTTCACTGTCGTTCCATGTTCCGATGGGAACCGTTTCGGAGATGAACCAGGAGATGGAGCGCCAAGGCCGTGGCGGCTTTGGCCCAACAACCATCGAAAGCCGCTATATTCTAGAGGATGTTCCGTTCGGACTGCTGCCGACCGTACTACTGGGGAAGCTAACGGGGAAACCGGCGATACTCCACGAGTCCGGAGTTTCGATATTATCGGCAGCTTGTGGTCGCGATCTCAAGGCAGATAATGATATTCTTCCTGCGGTCGGCATCGAGGGAATGGCAAAAGCCGATCTTGAAAACCTTTGCCGTAAGGGATTCTAACAACTCTTCACAATGGAAACAGTGGAAGTCAGCATAGCCAATATACCCGATAAGCCGGCAATGCGCCGGCGAGCAGGACATGGTTTCGGCATTCCTTGGAACGTTTCGTCCGCGCCTCTGACACTGAGCCGCCGGACTTAGGCCTCTCTCCATTGTTGTTGAGCCGGTCCTCATTCGGAGTTGTCGTCACTAGTTTCGCCACCAAATGCGAGAACATACGAAGGATATGGTTGGGCTAACCACCCGCTAAGTAGTTGTTTTTGTTGAAAAGACCACGTCGCTCCGGGCCCACCATTGTCGTTATTTATCAACGTGTTAGAGGTTATTTGTGCCCTCGGTTAGCCAAGTCCAAGATGGCGAACCTGCACGCATCGCTTTTGATTTCATTGACTTGTTGTGGGCTACTGACAATCGGAAGAGGCGGGTGAGGAGATGGTGGTCTACCACTCGTCGAGGTTTCGCAAGTAGCAGCTTTTGGTTGCGCCTAGCCTACTCCGATAATATAGCGAGCACTTGCTGCAGAGATCGCGCCAGATCACCGGCCGCAGATGGCAAGCTCAGGAGGGAGGATAAGGTCGGCCCGTTGCGCGGCAGGTCGTCGGACGGCTTGGTCGCGTCATGAGACGACATTTGCATCTTGTGCGATGAGCGTCGCGATCCGACCCGTTTGCTGTCGTCCGGAACGCTCTCATTCGGAGCGCTTAAGTGCATTCCGTTCATTCATTTTCGAGCATGCTATACTCCGCCTCGGAAAGTAGCCATTGATGGCTAGGATTTCTGTTCGTCTGCGGAGCCAATGGGATGGGCAGCTCAGATCGACAGCAATGCAACAGCGGCTCCCTGGAAGAGACGGATCAGCTCGCTCACGGTCGTGAGGCTTACGAAGAAAGGGCGTGGGGCGACGCCTATAGGTTCCTCTCGCACGCCGATGAGACGGCTCCGCTTGCTGTGGATGATCTCGAACGGCTGGCGATGTCGGCCTATTTGACCGGGCGCGACGAGGAGTACCTGCGGGCCTTGGAGCGAACCCATCATGCATATCTCGACGCTGGCGAATACCATCGCGCCGCCCGCTGCGCCTTCTGGCTGGGCCTGCGTCTTGTCTTTCGTGGGGAGATGGCTCCGGCGACCGGCTGGTTTGGACGGGCCCATCGACTGCTCGAACGCGAGCCACATGATTGTGTCGAACAGGGTTACCTGATGCTGCCCCACGTCGAACAGAATCTTGCTGCGGGCAACCTTGAGGCAGCCTACGCTGCGGCCAGCGGCGCAGTCGAGATTGGCGAGCGCTTTGCGGATGCGGATCTCGTTGCCTGTGCGCGGCACCTGCAGGGCCGTGTTCTGTTACGTCAGCGGCGGACCACAGAAGGTTTCGCGCTTCTCGATGAGGCGATGGTTTCGGTCACGGCCGGCGAATTGTCGCCGCTGCTTACCGGCCTGATCTACTGCAGCGTGATCGAAGCGTGTCAGCAAGTCCATGCTCTGGGTCGCGCACGCGAATGGACTTCCGCTCTGGGGCGATGGTGCTCGGAACAGCCCCAGCTGATCAGTTTTAGCGGCACCTGCCTGATGCATCGCGCTGAAATTAAACGGCTCAGCGGCGCATGGCAGGACGCAATCGACGAAGCGCAGCATGCCGTGGAGCGTTTGACGCAGTCAAATAATCGAAAAGATACGGCTGGGGCGTGGTACCAGTTGGCGGAAGTACACCGCCTCCGTGGAGACTTTGAAGCGGCCGAACAGGCATATCGGAGTGCAAGCCAATATGGCTTCGAACCGCAGCCGGGCCTTGCCCTGCTGCGGTTGGCCGAAAGGCACATCGATGCGGCTGTGGCCGCAACCCGGCGCGTCATGGCCGCGACGACCGACCAAGTGAAGCGCATTCGGCTGCTGCCAGCTCACGTCGAGATCATGCTGGCGGCTGACGACATCGAGGAAGCACGGCGTGCCTGCCACGAACTGGCGGACGTTGCAGAAAGCTACGGGACCGAACCGTTGCGCGCCCTTGCCGCCCACGCGCGGGGAGCGGTGGAACTGGCAGAAGGCGAAGCGCAGGCCGCGGCGATTTGTCTGCGCCGGGCAATAGAGGAGTGGCAGCAAGTCGACGCGCCATACGAAGCAGCGCGCGTACGGGTCATCATGGGCCTGGCATGCCGCGCCCTCGGTGACGAAGACGGCGCGACACTGGAGCTGCAGGCAGCACGGACAGTATTTCAGCAGCTTGGTGCCACGCCCGACGTTTCTCGCATCGATGCTCTGCTTGACATGCGGTCGGAGGAAGCCAGCGGTCTCTCTGCCCGCGAGTTGCAAGTCCTCCGCCTGATCGCTTCTGGCAAAACCAACAAGGAAATCGCCAACGAACTGCATTTGAGCGGAAAGACAGTGGACAGGCACGCAAGCAATATCTTCAACAAGCTCGACGTCCCCACTCGCACCGCCGCCACCGCTTGGGCCTACGAGCACCGCCTAGTCTGAGCGTGCCCGGCAATGGGTGGAATCACCCATGCATCTCGGCGCCGATTGGGTAGTTCGCCCGAAGCGCCGCCTTCCCTTCCGGCCTAAGCTTGCACCTGTCGGCTATGGATGCGCGGCGCCTCGGCGCAACTCGCCTGCAGACTGCAGGACGGACTCGGTGATCGCGCTGCAAACATCCGGCCACAATGAAAGGAGGAAGCGATGTCACGTACCGATACCAGGATGCGGGTCGCGGGCGCCTGGCTTGCGATTGCTTCTGTACTCTTAGGTTTCGTCCTGGTCGGTCACGGGCCGATTCATCCCGACCTCGCCCTTCAAATGCACATCATCGCCAACAACGTCACCCTGTGGGTGGTCGTGCATTGGGCCGCCGCGGCAGCACTGTCGCTGTTCGTCGTCGCGAGCCTGATCGTGTTGACCGCGGGCTCTCGCCTGACCGAACACTGGTGGACCCTATCCGCCTGGGCGGTGGTGCCGGTCGGCGCCCTCTGGACGATGACCACCGCCGTGGCCGAGGCCACCACCGTCGCCGATGCCGCCGCCGCCAACGATATGGCGCGCTTCACGGCCTGGTGGGCGTTCGCCGAAGGCAAGGCCAACGGATTCATGTTCCTGTGTCTGGCGGTTGTCGTGATCGCCGGCAATGAGGCGCTGAGCCGGCAACAGATAACGCCGTCCTGGGCGTCACTGGTCGGAGTTGTGGCTGGGCTTGCTGCCTTTGCCGGCTGGCCGTTGGGCATGTGGTTCGGCATCTGGCTGGGCAGCCTCGTCTGGGTTGCTTCGTCTTTCGTGATGGCCCTTTGGACGTTGTGGTTCGGATTGGGGCTCGCGCGAACCGAGATCAGCGTGTCAACCGCTCGCAGCTCGCGCTCTAGCACGTGAGCAACCCAAGAGGCCAGGCGGCATGTGCAAGACGAAATCGCCCTATCAACATGAGGGAGGCCATGATGACTCACGTTGAAGACTACACCGCCACCCCGGCGGCAATTGAATCGAACCGCATATCCGGAGAAGCTGCGCGCAAGCGCCTGCTCACCGGGCTGTCGATCGCCGAACGGCGGCTCGAATTGGCCGGCATCTCGACCGTGCTACTGGACGGGGGCGCGGGATCACCGATCGTGCTGTTGCATGGCCCAGGAGAACATGCAGCAAAGTGGCTGAGAATTCTTCCGGAGCTTGTGAGAACGCATCACGTAATCGCGCCCGATCTGCCGGGCCACGGCACGTCGGGGACCGTCGAGGGTCCGATTCATCCCGATCGTGTTCTCGCGTGGCTTGGCGAACTCATCGAACGCACCTGCCCAACACCGCCCATTCTTGTCGGCCAAATTCTCGGCGCCGCAATTGCTGCTCGCTTTGCCGCCAAGCACGGTAGCCAGCTCCGCTGCTTGGTGCTGTCGGACGCGCTCGGCCTTGCGCCGTTTCAGCCGGCGCCTGAATTCGGTGCGGCCCTCGCCGCGTTCATCACGGAGCCAAGTCCGGAAAGCCATGACCGCCTCTGGCAGCAATGCGCCTTCGACCTCGACACGGTGCGTGATCATATGGGCGAGAACTGGGAGCGGCTGCGAGCCTACAATCTCGATCGCGCGCAGGCGCCGGCGTTGAAGCCGACCCAGCAAGGTCTGATGGAGCAGTTCGGATTTCCCGCAATCCCATCAGAGGAACTAACGCGCATCAGAATCCCGACCTTCCTGATCTGGGGGCGGCACGATCTTGCCACCCCATTGCCTGTAGCGGAAGCGGCGAGCGTCCGATATGGGTGGCCGCTCCACATTATCGACGGCGCCGCCGATGATCCGCCGATCGAGCAGCCTGCCGAATTTGTAAAGGTGCTGCGGGCTGCGCTTGCCGCAGCCGGATCCGCGACTCCTCAGGCGCTGCCGGACACACGTGAGGCTTGGGACCGAATTGCCTCGGGTTACGATCGGACGAATACCGAAACACAGATGTGGCTTGGCAATGAGAGTCTGGCCAGGGCAGGGCTCCGCCCAGGTATGTGCCTTCTTGACATTGCATCCGGCAGCGGCGCGCTCAGTATCCCGGCAGCTCGGATCGGTGCCGAGGTAGTCGCCGTCGACCAGTCGCCCGTCATGCTCCGCCTGCTGCGAGAGCGCGCCAGCCGCGAAAGCCTGGAAATTGACGCCCGCGTGATGGACGGGCATGCGCTTGCCTCTGTCGACGACAGCTTCGACGTGGCGGGATCTCAGTTTGGGGTCATGCTCTTTCCCGACATGCCGATGGGCATTCGGGAGATGACGCGGGTTGTCAAACCTGGAGGGCGGGTGCTGGTCATTGCCTATGGCGACCCGCATCGAATTGACTTCCTCACTTTCTTGGTTGGGGCCGTTCAATCGGTACGCCCGGAGTTTAGTGGTCCGCCAATGGATCCGCCGCCACTGCCGTTTCAGCTCAGCGATCCGGAGCGGCTTGCCCGCGAACTGGCAAAGGCTGGACTGAACGGCGTCAATGTCGAGATGATCACCGAGAGCACGGCGTTCAAGTCAGGTGCTGAGCTATGGGATTGGATCGTATGGAGCAATCCGATTGTCGAGGAAGTGCTTGGCAGCCTCGCGTTGAGCGAAGGCGAGCGCGCGGTCATTCGCCAGACACTCGATCGCATGGTGCGCGAACGGGCCGGCGATGACGCTTCGGCCATTCTGAGAAACCCCGTCAATATTGGCATCGGGACCAAATGACCGCGCGGGCGATGGACCGGAGGATGGTGGCCGAGAAGGTGGCGCGCCCGAACAGATTCGAACTCCTGCCCCGGGGCCTGGAGGAGCGCAAGGTGCGACGAAGTCGTTTCTGGGTTTTATCCTAGGGTTCGCCGGACCATACGAGATGATACGAGACATATGGGTTGGCGAACCAGCCGCGGCTGTCATGGCTGCCGTTATGGATCGCTTCCTAGTCGGCGAGCTGTAGAAAACAGCGTCCCCTTAATCCGGCAATCGGATCTGAAGCTTTACGTCCGCCGGCCGGGCTTCCACTGCGCGGTCGAAGGCGGTGATGGAATCTTCGAAGGGGAAGGTCGCCGAAATGAGTGGCTTCAGGTCGACCCGGCCCGACCCCATCAGCGCGATTGCCCGCTCATATTGGTGGGCATAGCGGAAAACGGTCTCGATACGGACTTCCTTGGTCGAGGCCGTGGCAATGTCGAGCGCCACAGGCGCCACGGGCAGGCCGACCACCACCGCCGCGCCACCGGGCCGCGGCAGATCGAGCAGGGTCTCCCATGCCTTGGACGAGCCCGAGCATTCGAAGACGACGTCGGCGCCCCAGCCGTCGGTCAGGCGCTTTACCTCCGCCGCCAGGCTCTTGTCGCGGATGTTGACCGGGATCACACCTTGATAGCCGCCGGCGATGTCGAGCTTGGGTTGGGCGAGATCTGCAACAATGGCGCGGGCACAGCCGCCGGCGAGCGCAGCGATCGCCACCATCGTGCCGATCGGCCCTGCGCCAATCACCACCGCCGTGTCGCCCGGCGCGATCTTTGCTTTGGCAGCCGCCTGCAACCCGACAGCGAAAGGCTCCACCATGGCGCCTTCGGCGAAGCTGACATTATCGGGCAGTTTAAAAGTGTAGTTGGCGGGGTGAACGACATAGGGTGTCAACACGCCGTGGATCGGCGGCGTTGCCCAGAAATTGACAGCCGGGTCGATGTTGTAGAGGCCGAGCCGGCTCGCTCGCGAATTCGGGTCGGGGATGCCCGGCTCCATACAGACGCGGTCGCCGACCTTCAGATGCTCGACGCCTTCGCCTGTTTCGACGACGGTGCCAGCGGCTTCGTGACCCAAGACCATCGGCGCCTCGACCACGAACGGGCCGATGCGGCCATGCGTGTAGTAATGCACGTCGGAACCGCAGATGCCCACCGTATGGATCTTGATGCGCACTTCGCCCGGGCCAACCGTCTGCGGCAAGTCGATGTCGCGCAGCTTGAGTTCGTGCTGGCGTTCAAGGACAAGGGCGCGAACGTTCGTCATCGACGTAATCTCCTCTAATGCCGATTGTTCGAGGCCTCCTCGACCTTACTTGCATTCGGCACGCTCATCATAGCCGCTTATCCGCGGCTTCAAAATCCAGTTCGGAAGGGTGTTGCTTGATTCCGACTATGCGTACCAACTTCCCGGCCAAGGGCTTTGAAGGCCGACCATGACGCTGCGGAATTAGCGTTTGGATCATCCAGCGTGCTCTGAGGTATCCAGTGATGGGTTGGCAACAGGACAGGAAGCCAGTGTTTAGAGGGCGACGTGCACGCTCGGTGCACACAAAAGTCGCCCATTTTTCGGTTCTGTTTTGGCGAAGCGGCGCAACAAGGGATGCGGTGACGCGATTTTGCGGCATTGTCGCCCGGCTTTGGCCGCCCGAGCGACAGAGCGCCTGACGTTAGGCGATGTAGGTGCTGCGTCGATCATGGCTCCACCAGTTGCTGGATTGCGTGCATCGGTAGGACCAGCCGGAGGGAGTCCGGCAGCCGCACGAAGCCGTTTCCCTCATAGAGGGCAGCGGCGCGCTCGCTGAGGAACCGACTGTGGCCGCGCTCGCATAGGCGCGCCGCACGGCGTCGGCGAGAAGCATCGCATCCAGGCGTTCGCCCTGCCGGGCTTCCGAGACCGCCAGCCGTCGCCGCATTTCGGTGGCTCCTTGAAAATTGTCTCAATCATGTTATGTTGGACGAAATCGTGAAATGTCAGACATTGGAGGCTGCGTCATGGCGAAGGCAGCGAGGAAGAAACACACGGGTGGTGGCGCGGAACGGCAAGGGAGATTTGCCATTCAGAAGCGCGCCGGTATGGCCGATATCGAAATGACGAGGAAGGCCGGCGAGCCACTTCCGAAGACTGATCGGGCAACAAAGACCGGCAAGTCTGTCGCGGTCAGCAGAACCCGTGTTGAGGCCGTCATGAAGGCGGCGGAACGTTCTGGTCTGCTGGGTGAGAAGAGCGCGCGGATCGGTGGTCGTATCAGTCCGGCGCTGATCGAAAAAGCCAAGAAGCAGACCGGGATCAAGACTGACACCGACTTGATCGAATTCGCCCTCGCGAATGTCGCCCTCGACGACAATTTCGGACAGACGTTCAGAAAGACGAGAGGCACCGTCGATCCGACGCTTAAGCTCGGGTTCTGAGTTGACTGACTTTGATTTTGCCAGTTCTGTCCGCTGGGCACGATTCGATCCTCAGGAAAGGCTGTCTCGCCGCAAGGACGACGACCTTCCGTTCCTCGGTGATACTGCCGAGGCGGGGCAAGAGCTGATGCTCGATACCTGTGTCTACATTGATGGTTTGCAGAGCCACGCCCCGGATGTTGTCGCCGATCTGCTCGATCTCAGACTGAGTAATCATTCGACGGTTGCCATCCAGAAACTCATGCACACCGTCGGCGTGCTGGACCCCAAGCATCCCGGTACAAAGACTGCAATCAAACAGATTGGCGCTACCATTCGCGTCATGCACCCGCATCGTGTCTTCGCACCGGATACGGACGTGCTTGGAAAAGCTGCGCTGCTGTCCGGCATCATGTGCCGCCTTCAGGACTACCAGAAAGATGCTCGCCTCCGCGCGCTTCAGGATTGTGTCTTGTTCCTGCAGGCGCAGAAGCTAGGGTTCACGGTACTCACAGCGAACATCAGCGACTTCGATTATCTTCTTCAGCTAATTCCGACCGGACGGGCGCTGTTTTACCGGCAAGCCTGATCGTCACGCCCGGGACACCATCATTTGCAAGCTCTGCTTAGCGTCCCGGAGCACAAGAACCCTATCAATCGGTTCCTGATCTGGGATCTACCGTCCGGTCATTCGCGGCGTGCTGAAGCAAAGACACTCACCATCGCGCTCGCGATTGTCGACATTGCCGACGTGGCCCGACATCGACGCATCCATCATGCTGCCGAGGCCGCCGGCGATCTGCGCGTCGCCACGGTTTACTCCCTGGGAATAGGGGGACCTCTGCTTGATGCTCATAGACCGCGATCGGCGGGCTGAGGTATCGTGGCGAAAATTTCTGGGCGTCGGCATCTATGCCAAGCGAAGCGCCGCAAGGGAGATTTTGATGGCATCGGTGGAGGTAGGACAAGAGTGTGGAATGCCTCGGGTGCTGCGCATATTC
The DNA here is from genome assembly GCF_040320105.1 of Mesorhizobium sp. M0778. NCBI lineage: Bacteria > Pseudomonadati > Pseudomonadota > Alphaproteobacteria > Hyphomicrobiales > Phyllobacteriaceae > Mesorhizobium > Mesorhizobium sp. M0778. Next base: position 56,411 of record NZ_JAMYPA010000014.1, read on the forward strand.
GAGCTCGGCAGGACGAGAACTCATGATGCATGACGACCAGGTGGATATCGACGTCGATATCGCCCGCCAGATGATCCGCGACCAGTTTCCCCAGTATCGTCATGAAGACATCACCTCAGTTAGATCGTCGGGAACCGTCAATGTCATCTTCCGCATTGGCTCGAAGAGCACGGCGCGGTTCCCACTGAGGGCGATGAATCCGACCGAATGCGCCAATATGCTTCGGTCAGAGGCCGCTGCCATGGTCGAGATTGGGGAACATTGCTTATTTCCGACGCCTCAACCGATTGGGCTCGGCGAGCCAGGTCCTCACTACCCAATGCCATGGGCGTTACAAACTTGGATCGAAGGCGAGGTTGCCACGCCGCACGGGCTAAGTGGATCGACGACGTTCGCCCTAGACCTTGTACACCTCGTGGCATCGTTGCGCCAAGCGGACACACGGGGCCGACGCTTCGACGGGCAAGGACGTGGTGGACATCTCTTCGATCATGACGATTGGATGAGTGTTTGCTTTGAAAACAGCGAGGGCCTTCTTGATGTGGCTCGACTGCGCGATTTGTGGACTCGCTTCCGGGCGTTGCCATCCGCTGGGCCTGTCGTGATGACTCATAGGGACCTTATCCCAGCAAACCTTCTCGTGCGGGCGGGCGTCTTGTCGGAGTGCTTGATGGCGGCAGTTTCGGACCAGCCGACCCGTCGCTAGATTTGGTAGTCGCGTGGCATCTTCTAGACCGCGAGCGAAGAGCGACCTTTCGGTGCGCCCTTCAGGTTGAAGATCTTTGGTGGAAGCGTGGTGTTGCTTGGGCATTCCAGCAGGCAATGGGTCTCGTCTGGTATTACCATCGCACCAACCCCGCCATGAGTGCGCTGGGGCGCAGCACGATCTCTCGCATTCTCGACGATCCGGACATCTGAATCGCGCAGTCCCTCCGTCGGGACGGACGTTCGTTTCCTAATCGGGGTTTGTCTACCATGCGCCGGAGTGTCGCGAGACACCGAACCAACTGCTCGCGGCGCCAATCGCACACATCACGAGGATATCGCTCAAACTTTTGATCGGCCACCAACCTCCTCCCTCCGCTTGCCTTCGTCTTTGAAAGACAACGTCAGCGTTTCGTGCAATTTGCCGAGTGTGCCGTCCTTGCGAAACCGAATTCCCTGGAGGACGAAGGTGACATGCCCGCTGAACGAGATCTGGCGGGTGCTGTCGCCCGGGGCACGCGTCCAGAAGCCGCCAAACAACGCCATGCGCTTGGGGGCTTGAAACCAGTCGAAAAGCGCCATATGTTTTGCACAGTAAATACGGCTGCTAATATGACAAGGAACTCCATGGGGCAAGCCCTCAAGAAATCCATGCAGAATGAACCCCTGGTTTTGTCCTATATGGACCGTGCCGGGAAAATTGCCGTTGACCAGGTGGCCGACAGCTTTGGAATGTCCAAGGGTCAGTTGGCTCAGACGGCCGGGCTTGCCCGCGAAACCCTCTATCGGCTGGAGCGCAGCCGCACGGCAAAGACGCAGGGGCGTCTGCGCGAGATGCTCGAAATCATCAGCCGCGTGACGGATTGGGCGGGAGGCAAGGAACAGGCCATGGCCTGGTACCGAGCCCAGCCGCTGCCGGCATTCGGTGGACGTACCGCCGAAGCCCTCGTGAAGGACGGCAAGGCCGCTGCTATTCGCGACTACCTCGATCACATGGCCCTGGGTGGCTTTGCTTGAGGTTTGTCGGAACCTGCTACAGGGCGCATGATCCACGTTGGGCATTCAAGCCGAGTTCCGGTGATGGAGCGGCGATCAGGGGCGCTCGATTCAATCCCAAAGGTGTGCCCGCGCTATATCTGGCGCTGACCGTCATGACGGCTGTCAAGGAAGCCAACCAGGGCTTCGCGCATCGCATCGACCCCTGCGTGCTGAGCTCTTATGAGGTGGACTGCGAGGACATCACTGATCTGACAACCGAGCAGGGGAGGGGAGAATCTTCTGTCACGCTTGCGGACATGGGGAGCGCCTGGGCCACGGCTCTCAGCAACGGAGAGCGACCTGCATCCTGGTCCATCTATGACCGGCCGCGGCCTGAAGGCATTGCTGGAATTCTGGTGCCGAGTTTTGCTCCGGGCGCGGAGACGGAAGACCGCAATCTGGTGCTATGGGACTGGGGTCCCGATCTTCCGCACAAAGTGAACGTGTTCGATCCGAGCGGTCGGCTGCCGAAAGACCAGCTGTCCTGGCGATGAAACAGGCCCGGAGGCTCCGGGGCAGCCCGAATGGCCGAAAACCAGTCTTTTGGCGCTCAGGGTGAGGCCGTTCGCGCGAACCTGAGCGGCGGAATAACGGCAGAGGAGGGGTTTTTTGCCTCGTTAGAGGTCGGAAGCCCTGGTCAGGTTGATGCGGAAGCGATCTCTGCGGCGCTGATAGCGGCGGGTCATCTCCGAGGAGTTATGGCCGAGCTGTTTTTGCACATAGCGATCGTCGACCTCGGCCGACGAGGTCAACGCGCAGCGAGTGGCCGGCGAATTTGACGATGCGGGCCATTGTCGAGGAGCAGCGGGCAAGGCGCAGCAATGACGATGATCGAATTTTTCTCTTCAAAGGCGGGGTTCGAATAGGACAACTAGGACTAGCAGCCCCGCCAGCGCGTGTTCCTGCTGGCCGCTGTCCCAGCGTTAGCGCGAGGGCCTGGCTCCCACGCCCTGCATCGTCAGCGACCGATCGGGAGCACGGGCTGCTCCGCAGACTCGACTTCATATCAGCTGGCGCTAATTATCGTCCCCTGGGTGAAAAAACCTTAGAGGCGACATGCTGAAACCATCAAGGAAGAACAATGTTCGAGAGAGCCGACTTCTTTCTCTTTTTCGCAGCTATGGTGATCGTATCACAGTACGGCGGGTCACACGCAAACTTCATTCGTACCGAGATTGGCTCAGAGCCTTTGCCCTGACGCACCTCCCGACGAGCAAGGCTCATCACTGCAATGCCTGCGATCGCGATGTAGCGGCTTTTTACCGTTTCGGAGCGTACACTCTTATCTGCCCGCTTTGTCATGCCGTGGATCGTGAGCGGTTTTTGATTTGTGCTCTAGACCGTAGGCTTATCAAGTTGCCGGCGGGGCAGCTTGAAATTCTCCAGATTGCGCCGAGCGAGAAGGGTCTTTCAAAGAGACTCTCTCAAGCGGGCAATCTAATCAAAGCCGATTTCGAGCCGGGACGGTACGGGCCCGATACCGTGAAAATTGACCTGATGGACATGCGTCGCACCAGCGATCTCGATATCGTCGTCTTAAGTCATGTCATGGAACACGTACCTGATGATCGGCATGTGTTTCGGCAACTTTGGTCATCTCTTAAGCCCCGAGGGCAGGTCTGGATCCAGGTGCCGCTTATTTATCGCCAAACGATCGAAGCGACGCCATCTATGTCACTGAGCGAGCGGGACGAGCGCTTTGGTGGATCGGATCACGTGCGAGCCTACGGACCGGATATCAAGGAGCGTATCGAGGACGCCGGCTTTACGGTCACCCGAATAAATTCAGATCGTATACCCGCCGCGGATCGCGACCGGCTTGGGCTTCTCTCCGATACTCTCTTTGTGGCAGAACGGCCCGAGTAACCCAATTTGGAATGAAAGCATTGTTGCCACGCTTGTCCGCTTGGGCCTGCCTTCGGGCGCCGGGCCGGCTTTGCCCAGCCAACCCGGACGCGAGCGGACAGATTTGGTTCCGTGGGGCTCCATCTTCGAAACTGCGGCGACCGTTTTAAAGAAATCAAAAGGCTGCCGAAGGCGTCATCTTGGCGACGAGGCCATGATCGGCGAATCCCACCCCTCCGCGACCATGATCCGAGGGCTATCTCGCGCCTTGCCTCTCAAAAAGTGGTTTGTCTACCATGCGACGGAGCGTCGCGAGGAACATAAATCAACAGAAAAATCAATGTCTTAATGACTAGACCTTCGTTCCTTGATGCCTCGCAAACTTGTCTAGGTGCAGAATAGGAGCCGCGTCTACAACTGCTCGCGGCGCCAATGGCGCCCAAAAGGCATACGTCGACGAAGCTGGTGCACGACGAGGCATTGAGCATCCACAGCCTGCGGCGCCTCTACGCGTTGATGACCCGAAGCCGCCTTACGCATTGCCTGTTGACCCAGGCATATCTTCTCTGTCCGCACAAAAGGCATACAGTGGTATAAACAGGAGATATCGTCGGTTTCCAATCTGATAACGGATGAAGGGAGTTGAGTGATGTTCACGAACAGCAAACGTTTTTCGCGCCGTCGGTTCCTCGGCGTCAGCGCCGGCGCCTTCGCAGCCGGCCCGTTGGGCCCGTTTGTGCGAGCGGCATGCGCGCAGGTGACGACATTCAAGGCCGGCGTTATCACCTCGCTGTCGGGCGAGAACATCCTCGGCGGCAACCTGACCAAACGCGGTTACGACCTATGGGCGGAGGCCGTCAACGCCAAGGGCGGGGTTGAAGTCGCCGGCGAGCGTTTCAAGGTCGACATGTTCTACGGTGACGACCAAAGCAACCCGGCGACCGGCGCGGATGCCGCCGAGCGCCTGATCGTCCAGAATGAGGTCGACGTGCTATTCGGCCCTTACACCAGCGGCTCGACTATCGCCGTGCAGCCGATTTGCCAGAAGTACCAGGTGCCGATGATTTCCGGCTCCGCGGAATCCCCAAACGTCTGGAAGGCCAAGCCGGAATTCAACTTCGGCATCATCCCGGCCGTGGACACCACTGCGGGTAAATCGCTGGCCGTGCTGGCGAAACTGTCTAACCCCATGGCCAAGACGATTGCTGTGATCGGCGTCAACGAACCCTTCTCGAAGGAAACCGGCGAAGGTTTTCGCGACGGGGCCAAGGAGGCCGGATTGGAAGTCGTCGCCTACGAATTGGTGCCGGCCTCTGGCGACCTTACCCCCGTCATCTCTAAGATCGCAGCGCTCAATCCCGATATCGTCGCCGTCGGCGGCCATGAGGAGCCGCTGATCAATGTCGTCAAGACCTCCAAGTCGCTGAACTTCCGGCCCAAGGCGCTGATAATGCACTATGGCGTCACCGACCCGGCCTTCGCCCAGGCGCTCGCCGCGGACGCCGACGGTACCTGCGGCGTCTCCGTGTGGCTGCCGTCGGTTTCATATAAGGACGACTTCTTCGGCACCGCAAAGGAGTTTGCCGAGATGGCGCAAAAGAAGTCCGGGCACGAGCCCGACTATACCGAAGCGGCCTGCGCGGCCAGCGGTCTCGTTTTCGGCGATGCCGTCAAGCGGCTTGGCAAGAAGCCGGGGCTCACGCCTGAAGACAGGGTTGCTCTTAAGGACGCGATAGCCGCGACCGACATCCAGACCTTCTACGGACCGATCAAGTTCGAGAAGGAAGGCAACCACTACCACGACAACGTCCAGCCGGTGCCGGTGCTGATCCAGATTCAGGGTGGCAAGACCGTAGCGGTGGGGCCGAAAGAGGCCGCGGCAGCGGACCTCACCTACCCGCTGCCAGCTTGGAAATAGCCGGTTCTGGACAGGGTGGGGGCGGCCTCGTCGCCATCACCCTTGCCCGGCGCAATGACGGTGGTTGCGCGTGCTCGGAAAATGACGGACCATGCTATCGTGTGTACGGCCGCTTTGCCGCGGCACTCTGCCCTTTCGTTGGCTGACGGACGGTTCCCGCGTTGGATCTATTCCTACAGACCTTGCTGAACGGCCTTCTGATCGGCGGCGTCATCGCCACTTTTACGATCGGTTTCCAGCTCGCTTTCGGCGTGCTGCATGTCATCGATTTCGCGGTGGGCGGCTGGGTCGTGCTGGGCGGCTATCTCGGCTACTATATGGGTGCCGGACTTGGTGTCGACGGATTCCTGGCGATCCCCGTGGCCTTCATGCTGTTCGGCGCCATCGGCTATCTGATTGGGCCGATCCTCTACAATGTCCGCAACAGCCGCACGGCGCGGCCGGAATTGATGGCGCTGGCGTTGACCTTCGGCCTGTTCACGCTACTGCGCGGCGGCATGCTGACCGCGTGGGGCTTCAATACCCACAGCGTGCCGACCGTGTTGAGTGGCGAGAGCCTCGCCGTCGGGCCCGTGACGGTGCCCCTGATCCGCGTGGCCGCGGCGGTCTTCGCGATCGCCATCGCCGGCGGACTGTTCCTGTTCCTCTACCGCACCCGCTATGGGTTGGCGATCAGAGCGACGGCTGAAAACCGGCAGAACGCCGCACTGATGGGCGTCAACATCCGCCGCCTCAGCGCCACTGTTTACGGGCTCTACGCAGGCATCACTGCCATGGCCGGCGTACTAATGGGTGCAATCTTTTCAGTGAACCCGGAAGTCGGCCTGCGCTATACTCTGTTCGCATTTTTCGTGGCTGTGCTTGCCGGCTTGGGCTCCGTCGGCGGTGCCCTCGTCGCCGCGCTGCTGCTCGGCGTCATCGAAGCCTTCGTCGCGACCTATGTCGGGTCGAGCTATTCGCTGCTGGCGATCTTCGGCACCCTATTCCTCGTCCTTCTCGTGTCTCCGCGCGGGATCCTGCGGCACGGCTTGTGAGGCGGGACATGAAGCCACGCTGGGCCGTCCTCCTCCTGCTGATCGCCGTAATCGTTGTGCTGGCGCTGCTGCCGATGCTGGTCAACAACTACTGGCTGCGCATTGCCACTGGCGCGCTGATGTGGGCGGGGCTGGCCTGCTCCTGGAACATGCTCGGCGGCTATGCCGGCTACATCAATTTCGGCCATTCGGCCTTCTTCGGGCTCGGCGCCTATGTTACGGCGCTGCTGATGGGCGACAGGCTCGCCTGGCCCTTCTTCGCCACCCTCCCGGCCGGTATCGTGGTGACGGCGCTGTTTGCCATCATCATCGGCGCGCCGACGCTGCGCCTGCGCGGCGCCTATTTCGCCATAGCCACCTGGGCCTTCGCCGAGGTGCTCATACAGTTCGCCTCGGTGATGGACTTCACCGGCGGCATCGGCGGCATTGGGCTGCCGCCCTTTCTTGACGAGCGCTTCTTCTACTTCGCCATGTTCGGCGCGGCTGCGCTCACCTATCTCATTACGTGGGCGCTGTTCGAGCGCTCGCGTTTCGGGCTGAAGGTCAAGGCACTGCGCGATCATGAGCCGGCGGCCGAGGCTATCGGTATCAATACTTCGCTGGTCAAGCTGCAGACCTTCGTGCTCAGTGCCGTCACCGCCTCGGTATTTGGCGCGATCTTTGCCTACTGGGTCACGTTCATCAATCCGAAAAGCGTCTTCGGCGGCGACATCACCGATCAGATGGTGGTGATGGTGCTGCTGGGCGGGCTGGGCAGCCTGTGGGGGCCGGCATTGGGCGGTGTGGCGCTCTTTGTCGTAAACCGCATCATCTGGATGTACTGGGGTGACACCGCGTTCTATATCGCCATATTGGGCGCGGCCATCGTGCTGGTGGTGCTGTTTCTGCCGAACGGCATCGTCGGCATGTTTTCGAGGCGCGTGGCCAAGTCTGGCGCCGTGCTGGACAAGGCGGTCGGCAATCTTGTCGGCGGCGGCCCGGGACGGCCCAGTTGAGCGCCGCCGAGGGCAAAACTTCTGGCACCGGCGAACCTATTCTCGTCGTGCGCGAACTCCACTGCCATTTCGGCGGCATCAAGGCCGTCAACGGTGTCTCCCTGGACGTCGGTCGGCGCGAGATCGCCGGCCTGATCGGGCCTAACGGGTCTGGCAAGTCGACTCTGTTCAACCTGATATCGGGCACGGTGACGCCGGATCGTGGCCAGATCCGCTTCGACGGTCACGAAATCGGCGGCCGAAAGGCTCACACGATCGCGCGGCTGGGGCTTGCTCGCACCTTCCAGATTCCGGCCATGTTTGACAATATGAGCGTCACCGAAAACCTGCTGGCGGCTGCGGCCGAGGGCCACTGGCGGGGCGCGCGCGAACGGGCGGCCGATACGCTGGCGCTGCTCAAGCTGGAGCATGTCGCAGACAACCGCGCATCCGATCTTTCGGGCGGCCAGCAGAAACTGCTGGAGTTCGGGCGCGTTGTGATGCGCCAGGCCTCGCTCATTCTGCTCGACGAGGTGACAGCGGGCGTGCATCCCAGCATCCGCAAGATCATCGTGGAGGCCATCGCGCGGCTGCGCGAGCGCGGCACCACCGTCCTGGTCATCGAGCACGACATGGAAATGGTGCGGAACGTGTGCGACCGCGTCATTGTCATGGATGCAGGCCGTGTCGTGGCCACCGGGCCTTTCAACGACATCGTTCGCAATTCGGAAGTTATGCAGACCTATCTGGGGCGGCCACAATGAGCACCACGCTCACCGCCGACAACATCGTCGCCGGCTACGGCAAGCAGGAGATCGTCCATGGCGTCTCGCTGAGCGCGGAAGCTGGCAAGATTACCTGCATCTTCGGGCCGAACGGCAGTGGCAAGTCGACCCTGCTCAAGGCCATTGTCGGCGCGCTGCCGGTGTGGAGCGGTACGGCGCGCCTGGGTGAATCAACACTCTCCAACCTTGCCGTCCATGAAGTGGTGCGCCAGGGTCTGGTGTTGATGCCGCAGGGCGGCGGTGTGTTTCCGCGCCTGACAGTGATGGAGAATTTGCGCATGGGTGGCTACGCCATCGCGGACCGGCGGATAGTCGAGCAGCGCATCGAGGCGCTGATCGAGCAATATCCCTCTTTAGCACGGCGGCGGCGTACCGCGGCCGGTTCGCTTTCGGGCGGCGAGCAGGCAATGCTTGCGCTGGCGCGGGCACTGGTTTCGGAACCGCGCTTCATTCTGCTGGACGAGCCTTCCGCCGGATTGTCGCCGGCCATGGTCATCGAGACGCTCGAACGCATTACCACCCTCACCGCGCACGGCATTGGCATCGTGATGGTGGAGCAGAACATCCGCGAGGCGATGCCGATTGCGGACAAGCTTTACATCCTGGCGGCCGGCGAAAAGCGCTTCGAGGGGACGCGTCGGGACGTGCGCGACGACCGGCAGATCATGGAAATCTATATGGGGGGAGCGTGAGAGAAGCGGTCGACACCCCAGCGCGAGTTGCAAATGCCAAATGTGGCTTGGCGGTTAGTTGTAAGAAGGCGGTCATTTTCGGCAGTCAATTGGGAGAATGATCAGGCTGAGTTCGTTGTCGTACAGAAGTTCAAGCCTGCTGCTCAGAACCTGAACACTCGCCCTGTGGCCGACTCGGCGAGACCTTTGCGTCGAGCAACATTTCCGTTCTCATATCCAACTCCCGTCGTTCGTTTCGTGGAATGCCGAAGATATCGCCGCAAAGGGGAATGTTCAGATCACCGGCCCGGCGCTTCGCCGAAGCCACCGGCAGGATCGTCCTTGCCAAAGCGAGCGTTGAAGTCCGCCATGAACTCAGGCGCATAAGCATTGGTCTCCTTTGATCGTGCTGATGACGCGCAGGCGCAGTGCCTTCACAAGCCGGTCCTGGAGTGTCTGATGGCGCGCTCAACACGTCCTTTGAGAACCGGCACGCGTCCGCCTGCAGAATAATAGAGAGATGGTCCCGAAATGGATGTTGCGTAGGAGCCCGGGATCGACGGGCGTCACTGCAGCACTTCTTGATGGACTATCATGTCCGCGGCCCGCTGGCCGATCATCATACTGGGCGCATTGGTGTTGCGGCCGATCAACTTCGGCCGCGTCCAGGAGGGCAAGGGCCGCAAGGACCGCCACTCCACGATGTCGCCGCGACTGCACGAACTGCTCCGCGTCTGGTGGCGTGAGGGCGACGACGGGGCATGAAGCTGCCGCAGCTTGCCTGTTTCCGCGCCGAAACCCCGGTCACTGACGGGAATCAGCTACGCGTAGGAGCACCGCGCCAGTTTTGGCGCTTAGGTTCTGCGAATTTGCAGAGGTGCAGGTCGATGGTCTTTCCGCTGAGGCAGAGCTCATGAGCGATCACCTTATTCGACCTGCCGGTCGCCACCAGCCGCAGCACGTGCAGCTCGCGTGGCGTCAGCCCGAAACCAATCTCCGGTGATGCAACTGATCTCTGAGAATCGATCCTCGGGATATCGGATGCGGCACCCAACGCTTCGAACGCTCCCGAAGCGGAGCGCATGCGCCGCGGCTGTGATCGGCGAGTGCCCATCGGAATCTCGCCACACTTGTCACTCCAGAGTAGATGTCCGATCCTATTCTATCGCACGAGCAGCCAACTGGTTTACAATTGCTCCAACTGTCGCAACTATGGAGGAAGCCGATGCAAGAGGCCCTCGTCGTCCGCCGCGAGACACACATCCCGGCGCCCCCCGCTGCGCTGTTTGCCCTCCTGACCGATCCGGAGAAGATCCTGCGCTGGATGGGAACGGAGGCGCAGCTCGAGCCGCAGTCCGGCGGGCTCTATCTCGTCAATGTTACCGGGGCTCGCGTCGCTCGCGGCACCTTCCGGGAGGTGGTGCCGGTGCACCGTCTGGCATACAGCTTCGGCTGGGAAGAGAGCGATGAGGTGCCGCCGGGATCGAGCCTGGTTGAGATCGATCTGATCGAGCAGCCGGACGGAACGCTGCTGCGCCTGACCCACTCCGGCCTGCCCAATGCCGAGCAATGCGCCGGCCATGCGGAGGGCTGGGCTCATTACCTCGGCAGGCTGGGCGAGGTTGCAGCCGGGCGTGATCCCGGCCCGGATCCCAAATACGGCCACACGGGCAGGCGGTGACGGCCTTCCGCGCGCGATATCGCCGCCCGTGAGCCCGTTGCAATTTGACGGCGGATGCCGGCTCGCAGGGCGGGTCGAACCCGGCGCCATCGAGGATCGGACCGTACCAGCGCCGGGGGCGGGGGGATAGATCGGCGGGCCGGCTGCGCATCGTCACGGCGCGGATGACAGGCCGGGCGCGGTGGCCGCATAATCGCGCCATGGATCTGCCCGCGCCTCTCGCCTGGCTGGTGGACGAGGCCGGCGCCTCGGCCGCCCCCGACCGGTTTCTGGCCGAGCTCGGCGGCCGACTTCTGGCTGACGGCCTGCCGCTGGCCGGCGGCGCGCTGACGCTCGCGGTGCCGCATCCCATCATCACCCGCCGCACCTGGCTTTGGCGGGCGGAGACAGGGGCGGTGATCGAGGCGCTGAGCTTCGCCGGCGGTCCGCTCGGCCAGGCCGGGCGCGACTGGCTGGCGGAGCTCGGCACGGTGCAGGAGGGCCCGGTTGGCCGGGCGCCGGATAGTCCGGTGCTGGGCTGGGCTGGAACCCGGCCGTTCGGCCCCGCCGAGGCTGCCCGGCTGCGCCAGGCCGCGCGCTTCGCCGCGGCGCCCCTTGCCGCACTTGCGGCGCGGGCGGCGCTGACAGCGCTGCTCGAGGCTTATCTCGGCCGGCGCAGTGCCGCCCGGGTGCAAGGCGGGTCCCTGCGCCGCGGCACCGGAGAAACCATTCGCGCCGCGCTGCTCTATGCCGACCTGCGCGGCTTTACCGCCCTGTCCGAGTCAACCGAGCCCACGACGGTGATCGCCGCGCTCGACGCCTGGTTCGACCGCGTCGCCGGCGCGGTGCACGCCTTTGGGGGCGAAGTGCTGAAATTTATCGGCGACGGCATGCTGGCGATTTTCCCGGTCACCGCTGCGCCGGCCGAGGCCTGCGAGGCGGCGCTGCGCGCCGTCGTCGCCGCCCGCGCCGGCATGGCCCATCTCGATGCGGGGCGGCAGGCGCAGGGCCTGCCCCGGCTGCCGTTCGGCGCGGCGCTGCATCTCGGCGAGATGCTGTGGGGCAATATCGGCGCGGTCGACCGGCTGGATTTCACCGCCATCGGCCCCGCGGTCAACCTGGTCAGCCGGCTGGAGGGGCTATGCCGGCCGCTCGGCCGCTCGGTGCTGATCTCGGGCGCGCTCGCCGCCGAGATCACCACACCGCTGGTGCCGCTGGGCGAACACGTGCTGCGCGGCATCGCCGCGCCCTGCACCGTCTTCACCCTGCCGGATGCGTAATCGCGGTCCTGCGGGGCGGCGGCGTCAACCGCAGATTTGGTTAGCTTGATTTTGGCCATCTAGTCGTCTCCGAACGTCAAAAACTAGGAGCAGAATAGGGGCACTCAGACCCACTGCTCCGGACTACTGCCGCGTGCTAGAGAAAGGTCGAAGGCTCAAGAACGCAAGCTAAGTCCTTGCATCGTAGTGTCTTTTCGCATTTTTACTTGCAAACGGCGGACATGAACTTAGACGAAATTGGCGGGCTCTTAGTCGGCTTCCGCCCCCCTTCGGCGTCTGCATCCGGTACGGTTTCATCAAAGATGACCGACCAGACAACATCCATCAGCCTGCGGCGCCTGACGCCAGGATTGTCACTTGGGGGAAGGCCGGACTGGCGCCCTGAGCATTTGTGGCGCAACTGCGACGCATGGCATGTGCATGGAATGGCGCGAAGACGCCGTCCTCGGGCAAGGTGCGGCAACGCTATCATGTCACGATGATAGCCATCAATTCGCTCTTCTGCCGTGCAGACTTTGGTCTTCCGCTTGATTGGCGCGAACGCGACTTCCTATTCCAAGCGCGCTCGAATGCTTAGGCTCAGGTTTAAGGTGGCGGCGCATTGCGGTCTGGGCAATCAAGGGTTGAGCCTTCTTCACATGGAGAAGGCTGATCGCCAACGCCGCCATAACGTTCAACGAGTTTTGCGAATCCGTAGGCGAAGGCGGAAAGAAGCGCCAGGATACTATTCGGATGGCCATAGGGGATCGTAACAGGATCCCACATTGGATGTCGCAATTCCTCCGCTGCCGCTAGTGCGTCAATTTGAAATTTGACCTTTGCCGTGTCGCATCCGGTCCGGGCTCCTATATGCTTAGCGGAGGTACGCAGGAGACGTGGGTCATGAGCGTGACGTCTGATAAGCCCGAGCATGTCGCTACCGCTTTTGCGAACGCTTGGAACCGGCATGACATGGATGAGTTTGCGTCTCTGTTCGCTTCCGATGCTAATTTCGTTAACGTCGTAGGTGTTTGGTGGAAGAACCGATCCGAGATCGAAGCGGCGCACCGAGCCACCCATGACACCATGTTTCGGGATAGCCGATTAGAAGGCGATATCTCGTCGGTTGTGAAATTGGCTCCGGGGCTTGCTTCTGTTCATTACACTTGGACGCTAACGGGAGCATTTGCTCCGGACGGCTCCCCGGCCGGGGTTAGGAAAGGCATATTGCTTCTGATTGTCCAAGAAGGGCAGTCGGGATGGCGAATCAAGGTGGCTCAGAACACGGATATTGTTCCAGGCGCAATCGCCCCAGCCGGCTCGAAAGGCTAGCTCGCGCCAACCAGAGGCGGAACAGGGCGTCCGCCAGCGAGCCTGACCACCAATACGTATGCGTGCCGGAATGCCGAATTCGACTGGTTTGATCCTCGTCACCGAGGCCGTCAACGCCACGCGTACCGAATTCCTGGTCTTCGCCAAGGCCCATGGCGCCATGGACCTGAGGGTACCGGCCGAGGTGGGCGTCGTTGCGAAAGTGACTATCCTCGGCTCAGGCAAACTCGATTTCTCCGCCGTGACAAAATGGTGAGCGGCGAAGACATGAAGCCCGAGCGGCTTGACAATAGCCGACTGAGGAAGTCGGCGTGTTTGCCCAATCACATGCAACTAAGGCCATCTTGGCTCAAAGGTAGCCTTTGGCCGAGGTCGGTTCTGAATTGAAGCCGGCCTACATCTATCACGAAGTGAATGGCAGTTTTACGCTTCAATATCGGCCGCAGAGGCGGATTTTGCTTTCGCCCAAAAGCCAGACATCGCAGCTGACCATGCTGAAGGTCGCGCCCGCACCACCTGCCGACCTCAGCACCTCTATGCGCAAACGTCTGGTGTAATGCCCGATGCGCGCGCTCGCAGGCCATCTCGCTGTTACATCGCCGTGACAAAAGCACCGCCACGGTGGCGTCAACCGGTTACACAGGGCAAGAAATATCTCCGGCCTTCTGGGAGTGACGTGTCAGCGTCTCCAGAGGCTGCGTGGGCGCGGCGACTGGAACGCTCCACGCCTCGCAAGAGGGTTAGCGAAACCTCGTGAAGGCAAGGTCGAGCTGCGTTCTGCGTTCTATATCGGCGACGGCGGCGACTGGGAGAGATAGATACCATGCGCATGGGGCGTCTGGAAGTTGGCAGGACATGGACGCGGGGCGGCCCGCGTGCAGGCGCTTGGCTGAGCGGTGCAGTGACCACGCAGCGCCACCTCGCAGCGATCATGGCTTGCGACGTGGTCGGCTATTCGCGCCTGACGGAGCGCGACGAGCGCGGCACGCTCGAGCGGCTGAAGATGTACCGCAAGGACCTCCTCGAACAGCTGGTCTCTGTGCACCAGGGTCGGATCGTCAAGCTCACCGGCGACGGCATGCTGTGCGAGTTCGCGAGCGTCGTTAACGCGGTGACCTCGGCAATGGCGATTCAGCAGGCCCTGGCAGAACATGAGGCGGAGATGCCCGAGGAAGAGCGGATTCGCTTGCGCATCGGTGTCAATCTCGGCGACGTGGTCTGCGAGGAGGACGGCGACCTCTACGGTGACGGGGTCAACATCGCCGCCCGACTCGAAAGCATCGCCGATCCCGGCACCGTGGTCGTCTCCGGCACCGCGTACGACCACCTTCAGGGCAAGCTCGATTGCGGCTTCAGGCCGCTCGGCAACCTGCGCCTCAAGAACATCGAGCGGCCCGTGCGCGCCTACCGCGTCGAGTCCGACACCAGCGCCTCGGTGGCTGCATCGCCTCCCTTGCCCGAGAAACCCTCGATCGCGGTCCTGCCTTTCACCAACATGAGCGGCGACCCCGACCAGGAATACTTCGCCGACGGGCTGGTGGAGGACATCATCACGGGATTGAGTCGGGTGAACTCCTTCTTCGTGATCGCCCGCAACTCGTCCTTCACCTACAAGGGCCGGGCGGTAGACCTGCGCCAGGTCGGGCGCGAGCTGGGCGTCCGCTACGTGCTAGAAGGCAGCATCCGCAGAGCAGGATCGCGGGTGCGTATCAGCGGGCAGCTGGTGGACGCGATCAGTGGGCACCATGTCTGGACTGACCGCTTCGAGGGCGATGTGAGCGACATCTTCGACCTGCAGGACAAGGTGACCGAGAGCGTCGTCGGTGCGGTCGAACCGAGCATCCGGCTGCAGGAGATCAAGCAGGCGCGCATGAAACCGACCGAGTACATCAGCGCCTACGACCTCTACCTTCGCGCGCTGCCGCGCTTCTACAGCATGACGCGCGAAGGCTTTGCCGACGTGCGCCGGCTCACCAACGAGGCGCTCAGCATCGACCCTGGCTTCAACTTGGCGAAGGCACTCGGCGCCTATATCCGCAGCCTATCCGTGAGCCAGTGCTGGCACGAGCCCGACGATATCCGAGTCGCCGCGCGCATGGCGCGAGAGGTACTGGCGGAAGCGCGCGACGATCCCACGAGCCTACGCTTCGCCGCGCAGGTGATCGCCTACAGCGCGAAGGACTACGAGATGGCGTTGCGCACGATCGAGCGATCCCTGCTGCTCAACCCCAATTCGGCGCAGGGCCATACGGGCAGCGGCTGGGTGAACGCACATTCCAGCCGCCCGCTCGTCGCCATCGAGCACTTTCACAGGGCAATGCGGCTGAGCCCGATCGACCCCGAGAAGGGCATCGCGCTCTCCGGCATCGGGATGAGCTACCTGATGCTCGAGCGCTACGAGGAAGCGCTGGCATGGGGAGAACGCGCGCTGCACGAGATGCCGAACTACGGCTCCTCGCACCCGGTGGTGATCATGGCGCTGGTCAAACTCAACCGGCTGGACGAGGCGCAGGCGGCGGCGCGGCGTCTTATGAAGGCGTTCCCGACCTACACGCTCACCCTGCAGAGACAGATCAACCCGTGGCTGGACGAGGTGTTCGCCGAGCGTTATGTCGAGGCGCTGGGCATCTCCGGCGTGCCAGAGTGATCGTCGCAGTTGCAAAGATGCCCGGCGAGGCGACGTTCCCTTGACCTGCGTCGCTTCTGGAAGGCCAGTTCTCTGGCGGCTTGTCTTAGGACTGAGCGCGTAGAGCAGCGTGAACAGCCGGCGAGCTCTCCGTTGAATTCGCGTCGAACTTCCGGTTTCGATCCGCTTCTTATAAGGCAACAGGCAACCTCCGGGCGGTTCAGATCCTGCTTGGGCACACCGAGATCGAGAATACGGTTCGCCATCCGGATGTCGAGGTCGGGGACGCGCTCACATCGCCGAGGGAACCGAGATCTGATCACGATGGCCTCTCGACTTCGCGGAGAGGTCATCATGTTCTGAAAGCCACCGCTCAGTTACGGGGCTCGATTTCCGCAATGCGTCGCATCACAGCCGTTCGGCATGGAAGATGGTCATCCCGAAAACCGCCGGTCCACTGTCGCCCATCAAAGGCGGAACTATGCGGCGTTGAGGCGCTAGGCGAATTTGCGCCTCGTCTCGGCGGTTGAGACGAGCTCTGCCACTTCCTGAAAGCGGTCGCTAGCGGCGATCACAAGCCAGATCCGGCCGAGCACCCAGAGGGAAAGCGCCCACCGGAGCAGCAGCCAGAGATGCGGTGTTGGCATTTTCGGGCCCCCTGAATCCGGCCCGGCTGAGTTTGATGGAGAAGTTCGAACAGGCGCCAGGCATTAACCGGCAGCAGCACCAGTTCCATCAGGCTCAGGGTAAGCTGCCGATGAGGGGCGCCATAGGCGGCAAAGCACAAACCATCTCAGCACCGCCGTTATGCGCAGCCACAGCATGGCTTCATTGAGGCTTCATTGAGTAGGTGAGAACGGCGAAGAAGCTTCCGAGGAAGCCGATCGTCTCGGTCCAGATCATGATCATATTTCTTTGGTTGAGTGAAGCCGGTGGGCCTTGGTCAGCCGGAGAAGCCGCCGTCATCGAGAAAACGTCTCCGCGTCCGCCGTTCCTCTCCTGGTCGCGGCTGGCACTGACCACGACCGAGCATTGGCCCCGGCTGCGCACATGTCCCTCAAAAGTCTGCGCCATGGCGGAGAAGTAGCGATTGTCGTGGATGGGCGGCATCAGTCCGACCAGGCCCGATCGCGAGCCTCCCAAGCCCCGCGCCTGCAGATTGGTAGTGTACTGGTGGCGTTCGGCGAGGCTGAGAATTGTTTCCGCCGCCGCAACCCGATGGCGCTTGCACGGCGACACGCTTCCTTCACCGGCCTGATAATCACGGTGAACTCGGAGCCGATCGCCTCGATCGACAGCCAATACGCGGCGTCAAGACGATAAGGCGATCCGGCTCGGCATGATCGCGGCTGCGCTTGCGCCCGTTCCGGCCCGCTCGCATGCGATCAGCCCGCTGGCCGACAAGGCGAAGGTGCGCCTCGATACGTGAGTCTGGTCGGCATCGATCCACGGAATGAATGCTTGACCTCAAGTTAACTTCAGCTTGTACCAATAAGTTGTACGGATTGAAGGAGTATCGTCAATGCTGACCAACATTGATCTTCAGGGACTTCGTGTAGCAGTCACCGGCGGCACGTCCGGCCTAGGACTGGCCCTTGTCCGGCAGCTTGCCAGAGAGGGTGCGTTCGTCGCCTTCGTTGCCCGCACTGCCGCGAACGTCGAACGCATCGCTGACGAGACGGGCGCACATGGCATCGTCGGCGACGTCGGCAAAAAAGACGACATCTACCCGATCGCGTTGCAGGTCACCGCGAGCCTAGGCGGGCTCGACGTTCTGATCAACAATGCGTCGAGCCTCGGGCCCGTTCCACTGGCGCTCCTTGCCGATACCGAGTGCGAGGAGCTGGAAAAAGCGCTCGCGGTCAACCTCGTCGGCGCGTTCCGGCTGACGAAAGCACTGTTCGGTGCACTTGCCGCGTCCGCGCGCGAGGACCGTGGCGCGCTGGTGATCAACATTTCCAGCGACGCGGCGGTGAACGCTTATCCCTGCTGGGGCGCGTATGGTGTGAGCAAGGCCGCTCTTGCTCACCTGACGGCGATTTGGGACGAGGAGGCGAAGGCCGACGGCATCCGGCACCTCGCGCTCGACCCCGGCGATATGGACACCCCGCTGCACGCGCTGGCGCTTCCTGACGCCGATCCGTCGACATTGAAGCGTCCCGACCTGGCTGCTGCCGAGATCATCGAAAAGATGCTCGATACGTTGCCGGCCGGCGCAACACTTCTCGCCGAGACACGCGGATGATTGCCGCCGACCGTCCGGATCGGCGCGCCGCCAGGCTGCTCGTCGTGGAGGCGGACGGCGCGACGCGCGACCTGCCGCGCACTGAACTCGCGATACTGTTCGATGCCGGCGATCTTGTCATCGCCAATGACGCCGCGACCTTGCCTGCCAGCTTGCGCGGCACGCACCTTCCCAGCGACGAGGCGATCGAGATCCGCCTGGCAGGCTGGCTGACATTTCCCGACCCAACCAACTTCCTGGCGATTGCCTTCGGCGCGGGCGATCACCGCATGCGCACGGAAAATCGGCTGCCTCCGCCCCCGCTATCACCAGGCGATCACCTCCGGCTCGGCCGGCTTGAAGCCGTCATAGAGCGCCTTCTCGACCATCCTCGCCTTCTCGAATTGCGCTTCCGAGGCAACCGCGCAGCGGTGCTTGCAGGAGTGGCGCAGCACGGCCGGCCGATCCAATATGCCAATGTTCGCGAACCGTTGGCACTTTGGAATGTTTGGACGAAGATTGCCGCCGGGCCGGTGGCGTTCGAGGCGCCCTCGGCAGGGTTCGCACTCGACTGGCGCACGCTCCAGGCCTGGCGTCGGCGAGACGTGGGCTTCGCAACACTCACGCATGCCGCGGGCGTGTCTTCCACCGGGGACCCCGCGCTCGACTTGCGCCTCCCTTTCGACGAGCCGTACCGCATTCCCGAGCGCACCGCGGCCCAGGTCGCGCGGGCGAAGCTCCGCGGCAGCCGCATTATCGCAATCGGCACGAGCGTGGTGCGCGCGCTTGAGGCAGCTGCCAACCCCGACGGCAATGTGCGTGCCGCAAACGGCATTGCGACCGGGCGCATCGCGCTGGGCACCCCACTTCGCGTGGTCGATGCGATTCTAACAGGCGTCCACCAGCCCGGCGAAAGCCATTTCGAGCTGCTGCGCGCCTTTGCCGACGATGCTCTGCTCGCCAAGGCCTCCGCGGCCTTCGCCGAGCACCGATATCGCACGCATGAATTCGGCGATTCCATGCTGCTCAATCGCCAACGGCTGGATCGATCGCGGACAGAACCAGGAAGTGCGCGAGACGAAGCCTCTACTCTAGGCGATCCGATGATCTTGGATTTCCAAGGCTTTCGAAAACGACATTTTGATTAAGTAATTCATCTAAAACAACTATTTTGACACTAGTAACTTCGACTCTAGGGGTCCGGAGTTCGAATTTCGCCGCCGGGAGTCACGCGCGAGCTGCGGCTGAGACGCGGATAGGCCCGCGCCCTGTGCCGCGGTGATCGCCACCACGTCACCAATGCCTATTCGCCGCGCCAGGGTGAGCCGGGAGCGACGATGGCGGTATTCAAGTTGACGCTAATACAATATTGCCTACGCTCCAACGTTGGGCGATAGTGTGCGTCGGGAGGCAGGAGGCCATAGTTGGCTTTAGCTTAGACTTTGCCCAATCACGAGAGAATACGTTGCAGCTCGTGAATCGGTTCAAGGCAGCAGCTTGTGCTTCAGCCTAGGCGGAAGATGCCAGGTGGATCGTCTCTTCCACTGTAACGTTGCGTGGTTGGGAAGCAATTCGGCAAGCCTTTTCACAGAGCGAAGACAGGGATCTCGCTTGCGCAATACAGGAACTCAGCAATTACCCTGATGTTTGGGCAGGATGCCTTCGATGCGCCATGACGACCAGGAAACTGGGAGGCGACGCGTGAAGTCTTGGTAAGGGCAGCTGGCAGCGTAGTGGTGGCGTCGACGATCGCGTGAACGCCCGGGCTCCAGACAGTGTCGAGGAGACAGCGGATGAGGCAACTCGAATTTTTCTATTTCCTTGGGAGTGGTTATGCATACCTCTCCGTCATGCGTATCGGCCCTTTGGCGAGGGACGCTGGCATTACCGTCAGATGGCGTCCATTCAATGTCCGCACCGTCATGGCGGAAAACAACATTGCGCTTCGCTCGCAGACCGCCAAGGTCAAATACATGTGGCGTGACGTGCAGCGCAGGGCGCGAACTCACGCGCTACCCTTCGTAAATGCACCCATCTGGCCAACCGACCCCGACCTTCTGGCCAACAGGGTTGCTATGGTCGCCGCGGAAGGCGGCTGGTGTGAGGACTATACAATCGAGAGCTTCAAGGCTTGGTATTTGGAGGGCGTGGCCCTCGGCGACAGAGCCCACCTTGAACACGTGCTTCGGCCACTCGGCAAAGACGTGGATGCGGTGATCGCTCAGGCCAACGCACCCGCCGCCCACGAGCGGCTCAAGATGGAAACCGATGCGGCGCGCGAATACGGAATTTTCGGTTCGCCTGCGTTCGTGGTAAATGGCGAAACTTTTTGGGGAGACGACCGGCTCGAAGAAGCGCTTTCTTGGGCAACCGGTCGGCATCGGTTGCAAGATGTCCATTAGCACGGAAGTGCGCGAGCCCCTTGGATCCGCCAATCGTGGCTGACCTGCCCTGTTTGTCCGCTATGAGCGAATTCGCCAAGGTGATGGTCGTTTCTGGCCGGCGGCGGAAAATCTGAAGAAGATCGCAGAGCAGATGGAGGGCAGCGGTCCAGACCGGCCGCAACGTCGAAAAAGCTATCTCGAGATACTCGAAGCGACCGTTCGTGATCCACTCGACGTTGGGAAATCAACGAATCTGCCGAACTAGGGGGCGAGAGCGAATCCACAGTGCCTGGCGGCTTTCTAAACGGCAGGAATCCGATTCTGTCGCCGCATGGACGCCAAGCTTGGCCCCGACGATCTGCATTGATAATAATGCAGATTTGCATTATCTTATTGCGATGAACAGGAAATGTTTAATATGACAACGTTAACAGTGACGACAAGGGGACAGGTGACGTTCCGCAAGGACGTGCTGCAACATCTGGGCATCAAGCCGGGCGAGAAGATCGAGCTTGATCTGCTGCCCGACGGTCGGGCGGAATTGAAGGCGGCACGGGCGAAAGGGTCGTTCCGGGACCTCCACGGCTTCCTCAGAGGCAAGACGGACGGCCAGGTGCTCAGCATCGAGGAGATCAACGAGGCGATAGCGGAAGCGGGCGCCGCGGCCGGGTCCGGCAAGGAATGAGGGTTACGGCCGACACGAATGTGCTGCTGCGCGCCTATGTCGCCGATGATGAGGGGCAGGCGGCCGTTGCCGTCGACCTGCTGGCCAAAGCGGACATCGTGGCCGTGAGCTTGCAGGCCTTGTGCGAGTTCGCCTGGGTTCTGGCCAGGCAATACCAGACAGAGCGCGAAAATATTGCCGCGGCGATCCGGGCGTTGCTGAACACCGCGAATGTTGTCGTCAACCGGCCGGCAGTTGAGGCAGGGCTGTCAGTCCTCGATGCCGGCGGCGATTTCGCGGACGGCGTGATCGCTTTTGACGGCGGCTGGCTTGGCGGGGAGACTTTCGTCTCGTTTGACCGGAAGGCCGCCAAACTGCTTTCGGCGCAGGGACAATCCGTACAGCTTCTTTCCTAAGTTTTCCGCGGTGGTCTTTCGCACTGCGCTGTCGCGTCTGTTAGAGGCTGCTGCGAGGAATCGAATTCTGTTTGTCCCGTGCCACAATCATCTAGGTGCGGCAGGCAGGAGAGGCAGGTGCCAAATCTGATTGCGCGTGCCGGGAGTGCAGCTTTCCATAGTGAACTGTGCGCCGTCATGCGCGGTCAAGCATAGGCCGGAAGCACGACTCCTAAGTTGGCCGCCAGTATGATCCCAGCGTTGATTGCTTCCCTGCTGGCAGGAATGGACGATCACGTTCGAACCGGGTAGCCGGACATTGGGGGTGTTTGTGTTCAGCAACACCATTCCGGCCAATCCCTCAACGGGATGACGAGAGCGGCGAACTGGGAGTCCAGCCGCTCAGATCTTCACCGACCCGGCGGCCAAGCCTGCGAGGAAATAACGCTGTGCAATCAGATACAGGATCAGAAGCGGGAGCGATCCCAGCACGCTCATTGCCATCATCTCGTTCCATTCGAACGCATGTTGGCCCATTAGCAACTCGATACCGATTGGAACGGTCCGCATGTCTGTCGACTTCGTCAAAGTGAGCGCAAAGAGGAACTCATTCCACGCCAACAGAAACGTATAGACCGCAGTCGCGACGATGCCAGGCACTGAAAGAGGGATAACCACACGCCACAGCGCTGTCCAACTTGACCCGCCATCGACCAACACCGCCTCATCGAGTTCCCTTGGCAGGGTATTGAGATAGCCGGTCATCAGCAGAATTGCGTAAGGCAGGGTGAACACCATGTAGGTTAGAATCAGCGCGAAATAGGTGTTGAAAATGCCGAAGGCGACGACCATGCCGAAATAGGGGATGAGAAGCGTGATCGGCGGGACGGTCTGCGTGCTGATGATGAAGACGTTAAGCGTATTCTTAAAACGGAATGAATAGCGGCTGAAGCCATAGGCCGTAAGAATGGCGACCAGCAGCGTCAGAAGCGTTACCACTCCCGCGACGAGATAGCTGTTGAGAAAGAAGCGCACCTTGACCGGATCATTGAAGATCGAAAGGTAGGCTACGTTGGTGAAATGGTCGGGCAGCAGCCTCGGCGGTAGGGCAAAGATCTCGGTGTTCGATTTCAACGAAGTGAAAAACATCCACAGGATGGGAAAACCTGCAAAGACCAGACCGGCCGCGAGCCCCAGATATGTCAGTACGGTGGGCAATACGGTGTTTTTGAAAGAAGAGCGCTTTGCCATTGCCGGTCACCTGGCCTTCTGGTGTTTGATGTAGAAGTAAGTCGCGCCCATCGAGATGATCAGGATGAAGATCGCGCTCGCCGAGGCTTGTGAAAATTCGTAACTCGAAAACGCAAGCTTATAGGTATATGTGCTTAGCACCTCGGTCGCATGGATCGGGCCACCGCCCGTTGTCATCCAGACCAGCGGGAAGACCTGCATCGTCCAGATGAAATCCAGCAAGGCGATGCTGATGATGATCGGCATCAGCTGCGGAATCGTGATGTACCGGAACTTTTGGAACTCATTGGCCCCATCGATGCCTGCGGCCTCGTAAAGGTCCTTGGGGATGCCCTGCAGACCGGCGAGCAAGCTGACCATGTAAAGCGGGTATCCCGCCCAGATGTTCGCAAACGTCAACGCATGGAGCGCGGTTTTCGTCGAGGAGAACCACTCGACCTTGAAGTTGACGATATGGAGCGCCATCAGGATGCTGTTGACCACGCCGTTGGGATCCAAAAGCAACCGCCATATGATCGCGATGATCACTGCCGTAAAGAGCCAGGGCAAGATGTAGAGAACACGCAGAATGCTTCTAATCACCGGATGGACGCGTTGGGTGTTCAGCAAGAGCGCGAAGGCCAAGCCGATTAGAAGATGGAAAATGACGCTCATCACCGTGAAATAGAGGGTCTGCCCGACCGACTGCCAGAAAACCGGATCTGCGAAGATCGTCACGTAGTTCCGCAACCCTACGAAAGCAGCGTCCTTTTTCATGATCGCGCCGTCCATCAGCGAATAGCGCAGGACCGTGATCATGGGAAACAGCATGAGCAGGCAAAACAAAAACGTGGCTGGTGCCACGTAAAACAGCGGGATCAGCCTCTTTCTTGTCTTGTAAGAGATCATGCCACGCTTGCGCACTTTCGTTGGCGTGACGATCAGACCTTCGTTGGCGAGGCTCATGAGGTGTAACCCGTTTGATCGTAGGAACGTATCGTCTGGTTACGATGCAGCGGCAGCGCGATAGAACCATATCGCGCTGCCGGAATTGTCTGGAGCTGCGCCTACTTGGCGAAGTCAACCAACCACTGCTTTTGCGTATTGGCAGCCGCGTCCTTTGCGGTTTGCTGGCCGTCGAACATCTTTTGCACTTCGACGTTCATGTCTCGCATCAGGTCCTCGGCGACGGGCAGGCCCACGAATTCGTTGGCCAGGTGGCCGCTTTGGTAGATCTTGAAGGCTTCCTCAAATAGCGGGTCCGATTTCGAGAAGTCAGGCTTCGCGTGCACATTGCCTGGAAAGGCGTTTGCGAGCGATACCAGGCGGCCGTTCACTTCCGGGCTCATCAGATATTCAACAAGCTTCCAGGCCTCAGCCTTGTGCTCGGTGCTGTTGCTGATGCCGATGCCCCACGAGGCATAGGGCAGTCCGCGCTTACCCGAATAGCCATCAACCGCAGGCAGGGCAGAGATGCCGAACTTGAGATCGGGGTTGCGCTGGCGGATAAGATTGATATGTGCCAGCGAGTCGATCATCATTCCAACGCGGCCGTTGACGAACTCTTCGACCTTGTCCTGTTCCTTCTTGGCAAAGATGCCTGGCGATATGACGCCGGCGTCCTGCAGGGACTTGATGTATTCGAGCGTACCGACCACGGCACTATTTTCCACATCGGGCTTACCGTCCTTGAGCATCGACGCCCCGGAAGCCCACACCCAAGACATCACGTCGTTCTGGATGCCGCCGGGATTTTGCAGCGATAGCGGCAGCACCCACCCGTATTCGTTCTTGTCCGTATTGGTCATCTTCTTCGCGGCAGCGGCGAATTCTGTGCGGGTAGTCGGCATCTTGTCGACACCGGCAGCCTTGGCCAGATCGAGATTGACGAAGACCGGGTATACGAACGAGGCTAGCGGGAACATGACGCTTTGGCCGTTGACCTTGATGATGTCAGCGATCTGGCTCGGGTCATATTTGGCGTCGGCCATTAGGCTGTCCATCGACGCGATTGCGCCCTGCTTTGCAAGCCCGTTGACCCATGCGCCGTCCAGGCCGACGACATCGCTGAGCGTACCCGACGCGGCGCCGACCACGATCTGATCATGGGTGGCGGAGTAGGGGCCGCTGACAAGCGTCACCTTGATGCCAGGGTTTTTAGCTTCGAACTCATCCATGATGCCACGCAGAGCGCCAGCGGGCAGTTCGGGCTCCCACCATTGGATGAATTCGAGATTGGTCTCAGCGAAGGCGCAGGTGGCAGATAGTACCCAGACGGCCACAGCGGACGAAGCCGCTACAATATATTTACTGACGTTCATGTTTCCCTCCTCGGAGCAATGTTTTGGCTCGATCCTCCCGATCGCGATCAAACTAGGTTCCCTTCCGGGTCTTTGTGTCAATCAAGAACTGGGATCGTGAAGAATGGCTGGGAAAATGGGAAGCCAGAAATAAATGTAAGCAGTTGAATAATATGCGCTTTTCTCTGAGTCTTTCCGGCGTATTTTTTCCATTGTACACATTGCTCGCGTCGCATTTCTCGGCTAATTTCGTAACCAAACGAAAGCCAGTTTGCTAAAAAGAAAACAAATGAAAGGCGCATCGATCGGACGGAAAAGCGGGCTTTCGGCGAGGTCACGCACTTGCGAAGACGTCGCAATTTAGACGGCGTTCAGGCGACTCTTGGTCGCTTTGTTGGGTGACCAATGGGCACGAGACGATCTCGAGCTCCCGGTGAAAAAATCGGCGTGTCGCACGCTGAACGATGTCGAGCAGGGTTGCACCGTTTGCCAAGGAGGACGGCCCGAAATTTCCCTTGATGCAAAGCCAACGATCTTAGTCGCCCACGAATGCTTGGCTCCTGGCCGGCTACGATCTGGCAGCTTAGAAGTCACGGCCTTAAAATAACCCTCAACCAACCGATTTGATGGTCGAGCGAGGGTTCGCACACCAGAGTGGAGCCAGCGTCTAACGAAATTTGCGCGTCCGATTCTTTCCGGATCAACCCTCGCGGATCACGCTAAATTGCGAGATGCGTCTGGGGATCGAAGAAGTGCAACTTGGCCGCGTTGATCGCAAGATTAATCAACTCGCCCGGCCCGACCGCGCTGACGGCTTCAAACCTCGCTACGGCGTTTGCCGCACCGCTTAGATCTTCAACGGCATCTGGGTCGCCGGAATCGATTCGAACCGCATCGACACTCAGGTGAACGACAAGCTCGGATCCCAATTCCTCCGTCGACTTTACGATTGCCGGCAGAGTGGCATGGCGCGATCCCGATTCCAGACTGCTGTCGTAGAGATCCTCGGGGCGTATGCCGAAGATGAGTGTCTTGCCTTCGAAGGCGGTCAGACCAGGCGAGCGCTCAAACGCACTCGTCGGCACCGGGATCGAAAAGGTCGGCAGGTCGATCCTGCCATTGTGCAAACGGCCTTCGAACAGGTTCATCGACGGCGACCCGATGAAACCCGCCACGAAGGCATTGATTGGCCGATTGTACAGTGTCTTTGGCGTGTCGACCTGCTGAAGCACACCGCCTTTTAAGACCGCAACCCGGTCGCCCATGGTCAAGGCTTCGGTCTGATCGTGTGTTACATAAATCGTGGTCACCCCCAACTGTCTTTGCAGGCTGACAATTTCCGCGCGCATTTGCACGCGCAGCTTGGCATCGAGGTTTGACAAGGGTTCATCCATGAGAAAGGCCGCCGGTTCGCGCACCATCGCGCGCCCCATGGCGACCCGCTGGCGTTGTCCGCCTGACAGCGCCGCCGGCTTACTGTCGAGCAGCGTTTCCAATTGCAGGGTCTTTGCAATTTCATGGACGCGCTTCGTGCGCTCGGCCTTGCTCTTCCCCGCAAGCTTCATCGAGAAGGCTATGTTGTCGAACACTGTCATATGCGGATAAAGGGCATAATTCTGAAAGACCATCGCAATATCGCGGTCCTTCGGCGCCAGATCCTCAACATTCTCGCCGCCAATGCTCAGGGTTCCGCTGCTGATCTCTTCCAGCCCCGCGATCATGCGCAAGGCAGTCGATTTTCCGCATCCCGAAGGGCCAACGAGAATGAGGAACTCGCCATCGTTTATCGTCAGGCTAAGATCCCTGATTGCTTGGAATTTCGTCCCGTAGGTCTTGCAAATCTTGTCCAACACAACAACGGCCACGTCACATCCTCCCTATTATCTGCGCTAGCTAAACGTCGAATAGCCTCCACCCAGCGCGACTGCAGATCGAACCGGCAGTGTCATCGGCGCAGCCAAGGCGCGCTCCCCGGACGTTCCCCCAGAAGCGGCAATATCCGAGCGATGAATTCTCAGTCTGGCGACGTAATCGGTATGGGCACAGGCGCATTTTCTTTCGCCATCCACGCGAGACAGGCATTGTGGTCTGGCAGAGCCATACGGCCACCGCGGCCCGTTACCGAGATCGCGGCCGCGGCGTTTGCATAAATAACGCAGGCGACAGGCTGCTTTCCCTGTGTAAGGGCAAAGGCATAGGCCCCATGGAAACAATCCCCCGCGCCGGTCGTGTCCACTGCCCTGACCTTGTAGGCCGGAACGTGCCACAAAACGGCATCGTCCCTTTGCCGGAGGTAGGCGCCTCGATCGCCATCGGTCAACACGACCGCGGAGCGGTCATCCGACCACAGCTTGCGCAGGATCGCCGTCGCCTCTTTTTCGCCTGTATAGGTCTGCGCAAATTCCAGAGGGAATACGAGGTGATTTGATAGGCGGATCAATCGGTCGGTTGCAGGTCCGATTGTCCACTCAATATCGGCGATCACCGCCAGACCCAGCGTGCGGGCACGAGCAACGACCATCTCCGCCTGCGTGGCGTAGCCGTCGATCAACAGTACCTGGGCTTGCGCAAGGACGCTGTCGGCCAGCGCATCCGAGGTCCCGTGCGGCACATCATCATCATAGGCGATGAACCGGTCACCATTAGGCGCCACAGTGATCACCGACCGGATCGGCCTGGCATCGGAACGACGTGGCGCGAACGATATGTCGACACCGTGTCGTTCAAGTTCGCGGGCGCTGACATCTGAATGTGGCTGATCGCTCAGCCAGCCGATGAAACCGGCACGCCCGCCCAACTTGGCGACAGCAACGAGTGCCGTCGCCACATTGCCGCCGTGGTCCCTCGTGCGATTTGTCACCCTCCCTTTGCCGGCACCCAGCGGGCTGTCGACATAGATGATGTCGTCAATCGCCAAGGCTCCGAAGCCCAAGACCTGAAGATCGCCGGTCACGGCTCACGTGCCGCAGCCGCCAAAGCGTCTTGCGGCGCCATCCCGTCGTGAATGACGCCCTTGAACGCACGCGCTGCCATCGTGGTGTCACCATGCCCCCACAAATTGCGCCCCACGACCGCACCCTTCGCGCCGGCGCGCAGGGCTTCAGAGGTCTGGGTCAGAGCGCCCAGAAGATCCTCGGTCTTCGGGCCGCCGGCGATAACGATGGGAACCGGGCAAGTGGCGACCGTTTCCTTGAATGAGTCGAAGTCCCCAGTGTATCCGACCTTGATCACGTCGACGCCGGTCTCAAAGCCAATCCTAACTGCATAGGCGATCTCGTCGGGCGTGAAGACGATCTTGCAGCCGTTTGAATAGTCGCGCGGATAAACATGCGCAACGACCGGCATTTCGAAACGAGCAGCAGCGTTGACCGTATCGGTAAGCCAGCGAATGTAGTGGCCCTCGGTATCGCCCCGCACCGGAATGGCGACGGCCAGCGCATCGGCACCGTAGCGCACGGCATCTTCGGGTGTCGCGATCAACTGACTGATCCGATCGTCGGGCGTAAAGCACCCCGCCTGAATGACCAGCGCCGCCTTGCCGGCGTAAGCCGGCCACAGATGACGCGCCGCACCAGGCTGAATGCTGATGTAATCTGGCTCTCCGGCCATCACTCGCTTGAGCGCGCCGGGGAGATCCGCAAGGCCGCCCTCACGGACGTTGCCATAGCCTACGAAATGGTCGACCGCACCACCGAACAGGTTTCCAGATCGATGCGAGAACAGCCGCGACAAGCGAATTTTAGTTCCAAGGCCCATATCGGTGCAGTCCCTTCGCGATTTTTGATCTGACATTGAGAGGGACCCTAACTCGAAAGCAAAACAATACTCAATATTTCGATTTCTTTCGTTTTGATATAAGATTGCGATTGCGACCGCTAGCGTTCGCTACGATGACGCGCTATCCCAAGGATTCGCAAACGCTTGCCGGTTTGGGGTTCGATTTTCGAAAGGTTAGCGTGCAGCTATTCAAACAGCAATTCGGGGTCACACATGCTGGCGGAACAACGACGACATCAGATCATGCTCGAGCTTCAACGGACCGGCCAGGCGCGCACCAGCCAACTGGCGGAAAACTTCGGCGTGTCCGAGGTGACCATTAGGTCCGACCTGGAAATTCTGGACGCAAAAAAGCAGTTGATCAAAACGCATGGCGGCGCAATTGCCTTGCCCGCTGATTCGCCCGCCGCGGCCTTCGAAGAACGGATGTACCGCAACTTCGATGCCAAACGGCGTATCGCGCAGATGGCGGCGCGCCAGATCATAGACAACCAGTCCGTGGTGTTCGACAGCGGCTCGACGTTGCTGCAGGTCGCAATGCAGATGCCTCCGGTCAGCAATGTCGTAGTAGCGACAACCGCGATGAACATCGCGCAGCATCTGATGTATCGTCCCGGACTGGACGTGCATATGATAGGCGGTCGGGTCTATCCCGAGACGGTCAGCACGATCGTGTCGGATTTTGACAAGGCCGTGGGCGGTCTTGTGGCTCACCAGGCATTCGTCAGCGCGCATGCGATAGATCACTCATTCGACGTCGTCGATGTCTCAGAAGACATTGCACGTACGAAGCGTAACCTGGTTCGTATGGCCAGGCGTGTGATCCTTGTGGCAGATTCAAGCAAATGGGATATCGGCGCCTCGTCCAAGGCATTCTCGTTGTCACGTGTCGATCTGATCATCACCGACACTGGTATGCCGTATGGGATTCGTAGCCGATTGGACAAGCTGGGAGTCGAAGTGCGCTACGTGTGAGTGCCTTCCGTCTGCCATCAGCCTCTCGGTGCCGCGCTGCGTTTGACGCCGGAGTTCGAATTCGCTGCGGCCGAAGCGCTCCCGGCGAGTGCCGGCGTCATCTTCTCTCGTCGTTCTGCGCCATTGCCAGTGACGTTCCTGGCTTGCCCTCCCGCAGGATCAGGCTTGCCGCGCCGACCAGGCCGGCCTGGTCGCCGAGCTGCGCCTGTACGATCGGCACATCGCGATAGGCGGGCATCGCCCGCGCTTCGACGGTGCCCCTGACAAGCGGCGCCAGCAGATCGAAGCCGTTGGCGAGGCCGCCGCCCATCACGATCAGATCAGGCGAGTAGAGGTGCAACAGATTGGTGAAGCCGATGCCCAGCCACTTCGCCTCGGCCTCGACCAGTTCCAGGGCCCTGATATCGCCGGCGCGAGCGGCCTCGACGACGTGCCTGGCCGAGACATCGCCGTCGCCGGAAAGACGCCTGAGCAGTGAGCCGTCG
Organism: Mesorhizobium sp. M0778; assembly: GCF_040320105.1. Classification (NCBI taxonomy): domain Bacteria; kingdom Pseudomonadati; phylum Pseudomonadota; class Alphaproteobacteria; order Hyphomicrobiales; family Phyllobacteriaceae; genus Mesorhizobium; species Mesorhizobium sp. M0778. The sequence goes on from NZ_JAMYPA010000014.1 coordinate 86,692, forward strand.
CCGGGAGCCGTCAGCCGCGTGGCATGCCGCCCGAGCGCGGTTCCCGATGCCACCGCCTCGAAGCAGCCGATGGCGCCGCAGAAACAGCGGTCGCCTTCGCCGGTGATGGTCATATGGCCGATCTCGGCTGCCAGCCCGCGTCGGCCATGATAGATGTGGCCATCGGCAACAACGCCGCCGCCGATGCCGGTCGACACGGTGACGAAGACCACCGATCCGCTACCCCGGCCGGCGCCGAAACGCCATTCGCCCAGCGCGGCTGCATTGGCGTCGTTCTCCAGCCGCACCGGCAGGCCGAAATGCCTGCCCAGAATGTCGAGCAGCGGCACGTCGTGCCAGCCGGCCAGCGTCGGCGGCGCGATCACGATCCCGGCCTTGGGATCGAGCGGCCCCGGCGCGCAGACGCCGATGCCGGCAATCTCTGCCTGCGGCCGCTCGACCAAAAGCCTGCCAGCAAGTGAGATGATCTGGCCGATCACCGCTTCCGATCCCGCACCCGCCAACGTCGGCGCCGAAACGCGGGCGACAACCCGACCGTTGCGCTCGACCAGCGCGCCCCGCAGCTCCGTTCCGCCGAGATCGAATGCAAGCGCAACTTTGGTCATCAGGCGGTGACCTTCAACCCATGCAGCCAGGCCATGCGTTGCGCAAGGTCGGGGTCGCCGAACGCCAGCGATCCGAGCACCACCGTTTCGGCCCCGGCAGCACGCAGGCGCGGCACCGTCTCGTGTCGGATTCCGCCATCGGCAGCCAAGATGATTTGGTTCTCTCGACCTGCTTTTCGCATCAGCGCGCGCGCCTCGATCAGGCGCGGGCAGGCCTGATCGGACAGCGCCTGGCCCTTGACGCCGATCGACGTGCCGAGAAGCGTCACAAAGGCAACTTCGGGCAAGAAGGGCGTGACGGCGCAGACAGGCGTTTCCAGCCTGAGCACCGCGCCGGCCTCGGCGCCGAGCTCATGCGCCAGCCGCACGGCGCGCAACCCGGCCTCGCCGTTTTCAGCATGGACGCTGATGAGGTCGGCGCCGGCCTCGATGAACTGGCGCGTTTGCTCCTCGACGATTTCCGCTTCGACCATCAGATGCACATGGATCGGCTTTGTCGTCAGCTTGGCGATCCGTGCCACCAGATCCGGAAAGAACAGGAAGCCGGGGGTGAAGCGGGCGTCAGCGACGTCGATGTGATGCAGGTCGACATAAGCGTCTATGCGCTTCAGATCGCGCTCCATGTTGGCCAGGTCGGCCGACCACAGGGAAAACTCGCCGAGCAGCCGGTTGCGCGGCAAGGCGGCGATGGCAACACGGCCGGATAAGGATTTGCTCGTCATGACGCAACAAGGCTCCGGATGTTGAAGTGGGCGTGAAGGAACGTGGTGATCTCGGCCTGCAGCTCGGCGAAATGCCTTTTGCCGTCGAGCGCCTTGGCGGCGATCTCCATAAAGGCCGCGCCGGGGATGGCATCCGCAAGTGTATGCGCGGCCGATAGTGGATGCACCGCATCCACAGTATTGCCGATGACCAGCACAGGAATGCCAAGGGTGGCGGCGTCGCTTGCCGAGACCTCAGCTCCATCGGCAGCGATGTCGGCCAGGACTTGCGCAAACAATGCTGCATCCGGGCGGTCGAAATAACCGAACAGCGAGGCGAGATTGTCTGGTGCCTCGCTCTGCAGGCGCGCGGCGACTTCAGACCGCGAGAAGATCGTCCTGGCCTTGTCGGGGCCATGATCGAGGATGAGGCCGGCGACCTCGGCGATCGGCTGCAGGTTCACTGGCGCGCGTTCGAACGTCCAGGCCGGCCGCACAAGCATCAGGCCGGCGACGCGGTCCGGACAACGGCAGGCAAGGCGTAACGCAATCGCGGCGCCCATGGAAATGCCGCCAGCGACGAAACGGTCCAGGCCGGCCTGGTCGGCGGCGGCCAGAACATCGTCCGCAAACATCGCCATTGAAAACGGTCGGCGGCTGCCTAGATCGGACTCACCGTGTCCGCGGCAGTCCAACGTGATGCGCCGGCAGCCGGCGTCGATGGGGAAAGCCTGCGCGACCTGTGCCTCGCCGCCGCCCAGTCCGTGCTGGAAGACGACGGCAAGCCCGTCGCCCTCATCGGAAATCCGCAGCGTGGCATCGTCGCGAAACAAGGTGGCCGGGCGCGCCATCAGGCCAGCCCCTTCAGGAACCGGGCGACGCCTGGTGCCTCTTCGGCTGAAAGGCCGTGCGTGACCAGCGGCCCGTCAAAGCCTGACACTTTGAGCCGGGCGACGAAATCGGCGAAGTCGACGACGCCGCGGCCGACGGTGGCAAAGCGGCCGTCGGCGAAACGGTCCTTAGCGTGGGCCATGGCGACGTGGCCTGCGGTGCCTTCGACTGCTGCAGCGACGACGGCGCGTGCTTGCCCTGTGCTCGCCTGTTCGAACAGGTTCGCCGGATCGAGCACAATGCGCAGCCGCTTCGAGCCCATCTCTGCGATAAGGCGCATCGCGTCCGCTGCCGATGTGACGATGTTGGCCTGTTCGGGTTCGATGCCGAGATCGACACCGTGATGCTCGGCCAGAGCAAGCGCCTTTTCCATCTCGCTTGCCATATCGGCCCAGGCCGACGGATCGGCATTGCCAGGGTGATGCGCCCACTGGTCGTCCGCGTTGCGCGTTCCCGTGCACAGGGTGACGAGCGGAACCGAAAGCGCTGCCGCGGCCTCGATGACCGCGCCAAGACGGCGCAGGCCGTCGTGGCGCACCGTCCTGTCCGGATGGGCCATGTTGTAGGTGCCCGACAGCGCCACCAAAGCGACGCCGGAGGCATCAGACGCAGCCGCAATAGTGCTGATGGCGTGATCCGGCACCGCATCCGGCATCGACGGCAGGCCGGCGCAGGCAAGGTTGAACTGGGTAACGGCAAATCCGGCGTCGCGCACCGCGGCCAGCACACCGGCCGGCTCGCTTCCCGGAAAGGTCTTGGCGAACACCCCGATCTCCATCAGACCGCTCCTGTTACGCCAGCAATCTCGACGCGTTGGCCGGTTTCGACCGAGCGGGCGATCGCCACCATGGCGCGGATCGAGGCGAGGCCGTCCTCGACGTCGGCGCCACGCAGCGGCGCGCCGTCAAGCACGGTGTCGGAGAGGCCTTCGAGCTGGCGTCGGAAGAAATGGCCGTCCGCGCCAAGCGGCTTGCGCGACGTTGCATCCTTCTCATGGAAGATATCGACCTCGCTTGCCCGGAAGTACCAGGGATTGAAAGTCTTCGCGATCACCGAGCCGTTTTCGCCGTAGAGCTGGAAGCCCTCGTGCCAGTCCATGCGCACAGCCACCGTCAGGTCGAGATGGCCAAGCGCTCCGTTGGCGAATTCCGTTTCGACGAACCAGCAATAGGCGCCGAAACGTTGGTTGAGACGGGCGCGCACCGCGAGGATCTCGCCGCACAGGAAGCGTGCGGTGTCAACGAGGTGCGAGCCATGCGCAAGCATGAAGTACCGCCTGAGATCGGCCTTCGGATTACCGGCCGGCTTGCGCGCCAGCCGGCTGCTGACCGGCAGCGGTTGGATGGCATCGGTGTTGGTGTAGCGGTGGGTGGAATCGCAATACCAGGCTTTTAGCGCCAGTATCTCGCCCATCTCGTCGCGGACGAAATCGCGCGCCGCCTCAAGAGCCGGGTCGAAGCGCTTCATGTGGCCGACCTGCAGCACCTTGCCGGAGCGCTTGACCGCGTCGGCGAGTTTTTGGCCCTCTTCGACCGAGACGCCGATCGGCTTCTCGCACAGCACATGCTTGCCGGCCTCGAGCGCCTTGATCGCCATCGGCACGTGATAGGCGTCCGAGGTCGCGACGATCACCGCCTCCAGTTCCGGGTCGGCCAGCATGGCGTCGTAGTCGCCATACATCTTCTCAGGTTCATAGGTCGCGCCCATGCGCGCCAAAAGGTCGGGGGCGGCATCGCAGATAGCATAGAGGTCGGCGTTCCTTGCTTTGACGCAGGATTCGAGATGGGCGAATTGCGCGATCGGCCCGCAGCCGAGCACACCGACACGAAGGCGGCGGTCTTGTTTCCGGATCATGATCTGTTCCTCACGCGCCGTAGCCGCGCATCGTCTGGCGGTTGGTCTTGACCGCGGCGGCCGGATCTGCGGCAGCGGTGTCGGATTCTTCCTCCAACACCAGCCAGCCGTTGAAGTTGGGCGCGGCGCTGGCGATGGCGATCACTGCCTGGGTGTCGCAGACGCCCTTGCCAAGCATTGCCCAAGTGCCGCTGGCATCGACATCCTTCAGGTGAACGTAGCGGATGCGGTCGCGATGGGTTGTGAGGGTGTCGATCATGTCGTTGTGGCCGCGCAATATATGGCCGGTGTCGGGCACCCAACCGACCAGCGACGGATCGATCAGCCCGAAGATACGGTCGTAATCGGCGCGGTCGAACAGCAGCGTGTTGTGGTGCGAGCTCGGATGTACCGCGACATCGACGCCGGCCTTGCGCCCGAGCTCACCCGCCCTGTTGTAGATCTCGGCCGCGATGGCGAACCTGTCGTCGCGTCGGCCGTCCGAGACGACGGTGGCCGAGCCCATCGACACCATCGCGCCCGGAAAAGCGGCGGCGAAGTCGATCCAGCGCTTCGCGGCCTCGAGGTCGGCGCCGATCTGCTCCTTCAGTGTGAAGCCGTTCTTCGAACCGAAGGCAAAGGAGACGAGGGTGAGGCCGGTCGCCTTCAGTGCGGTGGCGAATTCCGCCGGCCTGCCGGCATAGCGGCCGATCATCGTGTCGGTGATCTCGATGCCGGCATAGCCGCCATCCGCGATCGCCTTCACGAGATCGTCGGGGCCGCCGGCAAAGCGGTCTCCCAACATTTCCCAAGTAAAAGTCTGGCAACCGACTTTCAGGTTTTTCACGACCGTCCTTTCCTTCCTTGATGCCGCCCTGCGTCAGCCTCCCCCGAGGCGGTGTTGGCAAAGCTCGGCGCGCGACTGGCGCGAGTCCGGCGAACGCCCAGTCCTGCGCGCAAGCCGCGCTACTGCACCAGCTGCCCGGCGCTTCCAGTGAGAAATTGCCGGCGGTCGGCGATCATCACATGAGCACGGGCTTCGAGCCGGCGGCCGGCCGATTTTTCATGTCAGTCATTTCTCCTCCCAGGGCCGGCAGCGCGCCCGACGTTCGTCAGCATTTTCGCATGTTCTATAACAATTTTACGCGCGTCAATATTTAAAATGTTGTATAGCGGCTTGCGAATGTGATCCGTTCGCAGCGGTCCAGGCCGCTGACGTGTTGGGAGGTACGATCGAAATGCACGGGAAATCAAAGACAAAGCTCGGCATCGGCGTTGTCGGGTGCGGCAACATCTCGATGACCTATTTGCGCAATGCGGCTCTGTTCGGTGAGGTGGAACTGCGCGCCTGCGCCGACATTTCCGCCGACATGGTGGCCTTGCGCGCCAGCGAATATGGCATCCGTCCGCTCAGCGTCGACGCGCTTCTGGCCGACCCGGAGATCGACCTCGTCCTCAACCTGACCATCCCGTCGGCGCATTTCGACATCTCATTTTCAGCACTTTCGGCGGGCAAGCATGTCTTCACCGAAAAGCCGCTGGCGACCTCGGCCAACGACGGTCGCCGTCTTGTCACGGAGGCGGCGAAGCGCGGGCTGCTGCTCGGCTCGGCCCCCGACACGTTTCTTGGCGCCGCCGGCCGGCGGGCGCGCCGCCTCATGGACGGGGGCGCGATCGGCCGGCCGGTGACCGGCACCGCCTTCATGATGGGGCGCGGCATGGAGCATTGGCATCCCAATCCGCAATTCTATTATCAACCCGGTGGCGGCCCGGTCTTCGACATGGGGCCATATTACCTGACTATGCTGGTCAACCTGCTCGGGCCGGTCGGCCGCGTGATGGCCATGGCAACGCGTGGCCAGGAGGAGCGCCTGATCACCGCAGAGGGTCCCTACAGGAACACCACCTTCAAGGTCGGCACGCCAACCAACATCCTGTCGCTGCTGGAATTCCGCTCAGACGTTACCGTCGCCTTCGGCGCCTCCTGGGACGTCTTCAAGCACTCCAACCATCCGATCGAACTGCATGGCACGGAAGGCTCGCTCAAGCTGCCCGATCCGGACACATTCGGCGGCACCGTCTCGCTTTCGGAGCGCGGAGCCGACTGGGCTGACTTCACAAGCGAGAGCGAACTCTACGGCGCTCGCAACTGGCCCTTCGCCGCGCCCGATCGCGCCAATTACCGCATGCTCGGCGTCGCCGACCTTTCACGCGCGCTGTTGAGCGGAAGAAAGCCGCGTGCGTCCGGCGACCTTGCGCTGCATGTGCTGGAGATCATGGAAGCGACCCTCGCTTCGGGAGAAAGCCGCGAGTCGGTTGCAGTCAATGGAACCGTCGATCAGCCGCCACTCCTTGCGGAGGACGAGGCGGCAAGCCTGCTTGCCTGAGTTTGGGGGCCGTCCATGACAATATCGCCTTCGCCCTTGCTCGATCCGGAAGCCCGGCATGTGCTCGACCTCGGCCGGCAGGCGGCCGCCAAGCCGTTCGAGGCCGGCAGCCCTCAGGAAGCCCGCCACGCCTATGAGCAGGGCTTTCCGACACTGCAGGGCGAACGCGAGCCGGTCGCCTCGCTGACCGAGCGCACCATCGCCGGAACAAGCGGCCCATTGACGCTCAGGATCTATCGCGGGCTAGGAGCTTCCGCGCACGGCGCGCCGGCGTTGCTCTATCTGCATGGTGGCGGCTGGGTGATCGGTAATCTCGACTCCCATGACGAGATCTGCCGCTGGTTTGCCAACATGGCCGCCTGCGTCGTCGTCTGTCCCGACTACAGGCTGGCGCCGGAGCACAAGTTCCCGGCGGCCATCGAGGATTGCCGCGTGGCGCTTGCCTTCATGCAAAGTGCCGTCGACGATCTCGGCGTCGACGCGAAGCGCATCGCTGTCGCAGGCGACAGTGCGGGCGGCAACCTCGCCACGGTGCTCTCCCTGCTCGCGCGCGAAAACAAGAATCCGCCGACGGCGCAGCTGCTGTTCTACCCGAATACGGACGCCTCGCAGACGGCCGACAGCTATTGCCGCTTTGCCGAGGGTTTTGGTCTCACTGCGGCAACCATGGCTTGGTTCCGCGACCACTATGTCACCCATGCCGGCGATATCGACGATTGGCGCGTGTCGCCGCTGAAGGCGGCCAGCCTTGCCGGTGTGGCGCCGGCCTTTGTTGCCATCGCCGGCCATGACATTCTCGCCGACGAAGGCGAGGCCTACGCGAAGCGTCTGGAAGATGAAGGAGTGCCGGTCGCCCTGCGCCGCTGGAATGGCCAGATCCACGGCTTCGTCTCGATGGGCCGCCATGGCCCGGCTGCACGGCAAGCGGTCAGCGCGGCGGTCGGCGCATGGCGCGGCTTCGATCTCGCCTTTGGAAATGCTCAGGCCGATTGACGCATGACCAGCGTCGCGTCGAGATTGATCTTGGGTGCAACCGCAGTCCCGTCCTCATCAAGCAGGGCCAGCAGCGTCTCCACACTGCGTCCCGCCATAGCGGCGAAGTCCTGCGCCATGGTGGTCAAGGCAGGACAGGTGTAGCGGCTGAGCGGGTGGTCGTCATGGGCCGCGACGCGCAGGTCGCAATCGCTTTTGCGGCCGACCTTGCGACCTTGCGAATAGGCGGCCGCCATGATGCCGAAGGCCAGGCGGTCATTGGCGCACAAAATGGTCTTACCCGGCAAGCCACCAGTGCTGAGCATTGCCTCCATCTGCTGGTAGCCGATCCGTTCGAAATCCCAGGTGTATTCATGGGTGTCGCCAATGATCACCGGCTCTTGCCCGAGCCGTTGCATGGCGCTTACATAGTTGTGCAGGCGTTCGCGCGTATTGTGATTGACGTGCGGGATGTCGAAATAGACCGGCGCGTCGCCGGAGCGGCAGAGGTAATCGACGATCGTCGAAACGCTCTGGCTGTTGTTGTTGCCGACGAATGGCGTGCCGCTCTCGAGATAGGTGTCGAAATAGACGATTGGTATGGCCTGCGTCAGCTTCTCCAGCGCACGGTGGTCCGAGCGCAGGCCGAGCGGCGCGATCAGCCCACCGGAAACTTTTAGTGACAGGATGGTTCGCGTCGCTTCCACTTCGAGTTCGCGCGAGCCGTGCGAGGAGATCACGATCGGCCAGTAGCCTTCGTGGCGCAGCCTGAGTTCGATGCGGCTGACCATCTCGGAATAGAAAGGATCGGCGAGTGTCGGCACCACGATGCCTATGCTGCGGGTCCGCTTGCGGTTCAGGTTGCGGGCAAACAGATTGGGCTGATAGTCGGACGAGCGGAGTGCCTCCTCGATCCGCTTTCGCGTCGCCGGCTTGACGCTGGTTGGATCCTCGAAATATTTCGACAAGGTCGGCCTGGAGACGCCGCAGGAGCGCGCGAAATCCTCCATGGTCTTGTGCGTCATCGGCATTGAAATCCTCTCGTCACGGACATCCGTTCCCGGGTGGTTCCTCGGCGCTGCCCGCCAGGCGTGCAAACTGCAAGGCGAGAATTTACAGATAATGTCCAAGAGTTTCCATGCGTAAATTTATAAATTGACGCAAAAGGTGAAAGCGGTATTCATCTTTGGGTGAGCAATGGGAAAATTCGAGTCTCGCGGCGAGGCGGGAGCGCAGCGCCGGAACGAATTCCGCGAGATGGAGAAACTGGTCAGTCCGGCGAGATCCTTGTCGAGATCAGCCGACACCCCTGCGCGGTGACCCTGTGGTGCCGGCACGCTACGATGAACAGCTAAACCAGCTTCAAACAGGCTTGCCAAAGGAATTGGGGCTGGCAACTCCGAATCCGCAGAGGCGATGCGGGACTTCCAAACAGTTACTGTGTCTCGAGATCCGTGAAGATCGGCGGCATCGAAGTCGAAACGGGCGTCCAACGACACTACTGGACGATATGCCTTCCCCACAAGCATCGAACGATCGCCTCGACTTCGTTGCTGTGGTTGAGCGAAGCTACCATCCTGATCAAGCCATTCCTAACGGCGAATTCGGGTCATTAGGTCGAAATCCCTTCCTTGCTAGGAGCCGGCTAGGCGCGAGGAAGTCGCTCAATAGTTGAAGATCGGCCCGAGTAGACTAAGTTGCATGGACTAAGTCGCGGGGCCCGCAATGCACACCGTCAATATTCACGAGGCCAAGACGCATCTGTCTCGTCTTGTCGACAGGGCGGTCAAAGCTGAATCCTTCATAATTGCGAGATCCGGCAAGCCGATGGTGAAGGTCGTTGCCATAGACGCACCTGCGGCCGGCGAAATGCGTCGCGTTGGGTTTATGGCCGGGCAGTTTTTTCAGTTCCAGACGAGGTTGATCGCATGGCCGATGAGGAAATCGGGAAGCTGTTTGGCGGCGACGCATGAAACTTCTGCTCGATGCCCATCTTTTGCTCTGGGCGGCGGGCGAGCCCGAAGAGCTCCCGCCCCTCGCGCGGGTGACTGCGGCCCTTCGGTGCGGTGGGGGGTTGAAGTCAGCTATCGCCTCAGACCACCCATGAACGCCTTTACTCGAGCAGAGTCGACTTGGTTCCACCAGACGCCGTCGTGCTTCAGCGCGCTGGCGATGATGACCCCGTCGACAATGGCGAGGATATCGTTGGCGTTGTCCGGCGTCACGCCGCTGCCGACCAACGTCGGCAGGCCGGCGGCCTGCTTGATCATGCTTATGTAGCCCAAATCCGCGGCGTGGCCGGTGCGCTGGCCGGTGGCGATGATGGCGTCGGCGTCGAAGAAGACCAGGTCTTTGACCAGTTCCTCCACTGGGCGGTCGGCGACGATGGCGTGTGCGCCATGCTTGACATGGGCATCGGCGAAAATGCGGATGCCGTTGGCGCGCAGCCTGGCGCGGTAGCGTGCCGCACGGCCCGATTCGCCTTCGACAAAGCCCTCATTGGCGACATAGGCATTCGCCCACTGATTGACGCGGACGAAGCCGGCGCCGGCGGCGCTAGCGATCGCCAAGGCCGGGATGGCGGCATTGGCCAGCACATTGATGCCGATCGGCTTGCCGAGCTCGCGGCGGATGCGGTCTGAGACGACAGCCATATAGGCCGCCGTATCCGGTCCGATATCGTCAGGCTTGGCGAAGGGGATGTCGCCATGGTTCTCGACGATGACGCCGTCGCAGCCGCCATCGAGATAGGCCCGGGCATCGTCGAGCCCGCGCTGGTAAATCGCCTCGATCGCCTCGCCATCATAGCGCGGCGCGCCGGGCAGCGGCGCCAGGTGAACGACGCCGATCACCACCTTGGTGCGGCCGAAAAGGTCCACGAGCGCGTCGCCGCCGGATTGGCCGATCTGGGTCATGAGAGCTCCATTTGATCGATGAGCGCCGCCATCTCGGAGGCGGAAGGACAGGATGCCAGCGTGCCCGGCCGTGTCACGGCGATTGCGGCGGCGGCGAGCGCCAGCTCCAGTGCCGAGGTGACCGGCATGCCCCGGGCAAGCCCGCCGGCGAGGCAGCCGCAGAACACATCGCCGGCGCCGCTGGTGTCGAGTGCTTCGACGCGCGGCGCCGGCAAGCGAAGCGGTTCCGTCTGGTCCGGACCAAGCACGAGACAGCCTTCGCCGCCGAGCGTGATCACGACAATACCTGCGCCTCTGGCCGCCAGCGCCCGGGCGGCGGCTGCCATATCGCTCTGGCCGGTCAGGGCTTGCGCTTCGGATTGGTTGACCACCAAAACCTCCGCCAGTCCGAGATCGGGCACAGATGCCGCATCGATGGGGCTGGCGTTGAGGACGGTGCGCGCGCCGTTTTCCATTGCTGCTCGGAGGCAGGCATTGGTCGCGGCGAGGGGCAAATTTCCCTGGCAGACGAGCATGTCGCCGGGCGCGATCCAGCGGGCAAGCGCAGTTTGTTCTATCGGATCGAACGCTTCGCTGCAGGCGACGCCGCTGACGATAAAATTCTCGCCGCCTCCATCGACGACGATGGTCGAGCGGTCGCTCGGCAGCTCGAATTCGCTGACCTCGAGGTCTGACAGTTCGCTGTCGAGCCAGCTCCTGATCCATGCGCCTTCGCGGTCCTTGCCGAGCGCCGTCCAGAACGTCACCTCTGCACCAGTCCGCGCTGCCGCGACCGCCTGGTTGGCGCCCTTGCCGCCGAGGCCGTCAGCGTAGCTCACGGCGTTCAAGGTCTCGCCCACGGCCGGGAAGCGGCCGACGCGAAACATGGTGTCGACGCAGGCATTGCCGACGACGTGGACGCGCATGGCTCAGCTCTCACCGGTCGCCCAGCCCAGCATCTGTTCGAACAGGGTCTTGTAGCCTGGCCAGGCGATGAACTGCGGCGGCAGCCAATGCGGCCCGACATCGGATGTCCAGGCCACGGTGCGGCCCTTGCCATAGTGGCCGGTGACGAGCAGCGGCAGCGAGCCATAGTCCGACGACACGGTAGCCAGAATTTCCGCACCGTCCTTCAGCCTCACCTCGTTGAAGCCGAGCAGGATCGGCCAGTCCGAACCGAGGCCCCTGAGGATGGGATGTGTCGACCCTGGTTTCGGTACGGGCGCAAAACCTTCCGGAACCTCGACGCGGTCGTCATAGGCCAGGCAGTTCACAGGCAGCACGTCCTCGACCGGCGTCTTGCGGTAGCGCGCCCCGCCATTGATGCCCTGGAAACTATAGTAGCCGCCGAACATCAACAGACCGCCGCCGCCGCTGACATAATCGCGCAGCAGGCGCAGGCGGTTCGGTGTCGGCTTCGAGTGGACCCAGGTGTCGGGATGCAGCAGCAGCGTGTTGGCGCCGATGTCGGATAGCACGACCGCGTCATAGGCCGACAGCGCCTCCATCGTCTGCGGAAAGCCGCGCTGCGCCTCATGCGCCGGCATGAAGGTGACGTCGAAATCGGTCGCCTTCAGCGCGCCCAGCAATTCGTCGGCGCCGGTGTGGTAGGTGACGGTCGGGAACTGGTCGAAACCCTTGATATGGGTCGCGGTCGACACCCAGGATTCGCCGGCAAGCAGGATCTTCTTCTTGGACATTTGAACTCCCGTGTAATTCCAGGCCGCTTAGAGCCGCGCGAATACGCTTTTCGGATTGGCGATCAGCATGCGGTCGATGGCCGCCTGCTCGACGCCGTGGCGTTTCAGGCGCGGTATGAAATGCTTCAGGATATAGCCATAGCCGAAGCCGCCGAAGCGCGTCAGCATGATCTTGAGGAAGACATCCTGCGACAACAGCAGGCGGTCGCCGAAACCGGCCTCGACAAGGGCGGCGATGGCGCGTGCGTTCTCCTCGTCGGAGGGCGATTGCGCGTCCTGGTCGGCATAGTAATAGTCCATGCCGATCATGTCGTATTCGAGGAACGCGCCGCGCCGGGCGAGGCTTGTCTGGTAGTCGGGGTCGTCGTGGCTCGGGTTCATGTGACAGAGCACGGTATGGCGGAGATCGGCGCCCTCGGCCTCGACGATATCGAGCACCTCGTGCGCCAGCCGCTCCCAGCCCGGCAGATGGATCGACAGCGGCACGCCGGTGATGCGCGAAGCGCGCGCCGAAGCTTTGAGCGACTTGCGCTCCTCGGCGGTGAAATCCTTGCTGACGCCGACCTCGCCGATCAGCCCGGCCATGATCGGCGGCTGCGTCTCGCCGCCGCCGACATCGCTGACGATGAATTCGGTCACCGCGTCCACATCCATGGCCTTCAGCCATTCGGGATGGGTGTGTTCGAGATAGAAGCCGGTGCCCATGACGATCTTCAGGCCGGACATGCGGCTGATGCGGGCGAGCTTTTCGGGATCGCGGCCGATGCCGATATTGGTGGCATCGACGACGGTGTGGCCGCCCAGTGCGCGATAGCGCTGCAGCTCTGACAGCGCCAGGTCGGCGTCGTCGAGCGAAACGTTGTCGCGGTTGACGTATGGGTTCATGCGCAACTCGCCGATGATCTCGATGTTCACTGGCTGCTCGGCGACCGCCATGTCATCGGGATGGCAGGGGCATTTCCAGCTGCGTGCGCCATCGAGCAAGATGTGCTCGTGCATCAGCGTGATGCCCATCTCCTCGACCGGAACCGGGCCGAGCACGGTCATCACATGGCCGGTTTCGACCCCGATCGCCAGCCGCTGGCCGGGCACCGCGTCATCGAACAGACCGCCCATCGGCTCAACGGCTCCGCACGGCGCCGCGGAACAGGCGGAAGTTCAGCCAGATGGCGACCAGGATGATCGTTCCGGTGACAATCGGCGTCAGGAAAGGCGACAGATGCGCCAGGATCAGGCCGTTGCCGATGACGGCCACGGTCAGCGCGCCGAGCACCGTGCCAATGATCGTTCCGCGGCCGCCGAACAGGCTGGTGCCGCCGAGCACGACGGCGGCGATGACTTCCAGCTCGAAACCCTGTCCGGCATTCGAAGATCCCGATCCAAGCCGGGCAGCAATGATGATCCCGGCAAGGGCTGCCGCGGTGGCGGAAATCACATAGACGAAGAGCGTCGTCTGCCGCGTGTTGACGCCGGCGCGCCGCACCGCCTCAGCGTTGGCGCCGATGCCGGTGACATAGCGGCCGAACGGCGTCTCGTTGAAGGCGAGATAGGCGATGGCCAGGATCGCCAGCGCGATCAGCGCCGGCACCGGCACGCCAAGGAACCAGGCACGGCCCAGCACGGTGAAAGCGCTTCCGGGCTCGATCGGGATCGAATAGCCGCCGGTGATCAGCAGCGCCACGCCACGGATCACCGAAAGCCCGGCAAGCGTGACGATGAAGGACGGGATGCCCTCATAGGCGACGAAATAGCCTTGCACCGCGCCAAGCAGGGCACCGAGCGCCAACATGGCGAGGATAACGACTGGCCATGGCAGGCCGAACTGCAAGAGCGTCGCTGACAGCGTTGCCACCAGCGCCAGTACCGAGCCGACCGAAAGATCGATGCCGCCAGTGGTGATGACGAAAGTCATTGCCGCGGCGACGATCAGCAGCGGCGCCGACTGCCGCAGGATGTTCAACAGATTAGGCGACGTCAGAAAGGCGTCGGTCGCCACCGAGAAGATGATGCAGACGACCAGAAAGAACAGCGCGATCGAGACGACACTGCCATTGGCGAGCAGCGCATCGCGCCAGGTGCCCTTGCGCACTCGTGAGGGCTGGGCAGCGTGGATCGCATCGCTCATGCCGGCGCTCCACCGCGATAGCCGTTGGTGGCGGAACGCGCACTGAATTTGCGGCCGACGATCAGATTGACCACGTCCTCGATATTGGTCTCGCCGATCAGCCGCTCGGCGACATTGCGCCCTTCATACATGACCTGGATGCGGTCGCAGACGAGGAACAGGTCCTGCAGCCGGTGGGTGATCAAAATGACGCTGACACCGCGCGCGCTGACCGCGCGGATCAGTTCGAGCACCGCCTCGACCTCGGCCACCGCAAGCGCTGCCGTCGGCTCGTCCATGATCAGCACGGCCGGCTCGAACGAGGCGGCGCGGCCGATGGCGATCGACTGGCGCTGCCCGCCGGAGAGGTTTTCGACCTTGAGCCGCGTGTCGGCAATGACGATACCGAGCCGATCGAGCATCTGGCGCGTCTCGTCGTGCATGCGCTTCTTGTCGAGAAAGGAAATGCCGGCGATGCGGCGGCGCGGCTCGCGGCCGAGAAACAGATTGCCGGCGACATCGACCGTGTCGCAGAGCGACAGGTCCTGGTAGACCATCTCGACGCGCGCCGCACGTGCGTCCGCCGGCGAGCTGAAGATCACCGGCTTGCCGTCGATCTCGATGGTGCCGGCGTCGGGAACCACAGCCCCCGACAGCACCTTGCTCAATGTCGACTTGCCGGCGCCATTGTCGCCGACCAGCCCCAGCACCTCGCCCGGCTTCAGCGTCAGCGACACATCATCGAGCGTCTGGATGGCGTTGTAACGCTTTGAGATGCCGCTCATCCGCACCCGATAGGTCTGGCCACTGCTCATCTGGGATTCCACGCGATTGCCAGGTATCCGCGGCGCAGCTTCAGGCGGCGCCGCGGCTCGGTCGCCGACGCAGTTTACTTGAACATCGCGCGGTATTGGTCGACATTCTTCTTGGTCACGATCGTCACCGGGATATTGATGATCGGGTCGATTTTCTCGCCCTTCTTGAGCTTGCCCAACGCTTCGACCGCGGCCTTGCCTTCGCCTGCCGGATCCTGCTGCACGACCGCCACCACCCAGCCGTCGTCGATGCCCTGAACGGCCTGCTTGGTCAGATCCCAGCCGAACACCTTGACGTCGCCGGTGCGGCCCTGGCTGGTCACAGCCGAAACGGCGCCGAGCAAGGCGGGTTCGCCGGTTGCATAGAGCGAGTTCATGTCCGGATTGGCGGTCATCAGGTTTTCCGAAGCGCTCAACGCCGTCTCCTGAACGTTCTGGCCGTCGACCGTGTCCAGGAAGGTGACGGTCTGGCCGCTTTCGGTCACCGCCTTCTTGAACCCGTCGAGCCGCTGGTTCTGGATGAATGAATTGAGTGCGCCGACGATGCCGATCTTGGCCTTGCCGCCCATCTCGGTCTTAACATAGTCGGCGTAGAATTTGCCGATGTCCTCGCCGGCCTTGGTGTTGTCCACACCTATGAACGAAACGTTGTCGCCGTCGGGGATCTGCGCGTCGATGGCGATGACGGGAATGCCGGCCGCCTTGGCCGCAGTAATCGCGGGCTTGACGCCGTTGACGTCGATGGCGACCAGAATGATGCCGTCGACTTTCTGCGTGATGTAGTTCTCGATCGCGTCGTTCTGCGCGCTCGGCACATTGTTGGCGTTGAAAATAACCAGCTTGGCGCCGGCGGCGTCGGCTGCCTTCTGCGCGCCCTCGTTGATCTGGTTGAAGAACAGGGCCTGCTGGTTGATGTTGACGAGTGCGAACGTATCGGCAAGCGCCGATCCCATGGCTGCCGAGCCCATGGCAATGGCGGCGGCACAGCCGGCGAGAAGTTTGAACAGACGCATTTTCGGTTCCCCTTGCTTGCGGACCAGACCGGCTGGTTCCCGTTGGTGCTACAGGCACGAGGCAAGCATTCAAGAGACTTGAATATTTGTCAATCCAAATGAACGCTGAGCGTTGCTCAGAAAGTCGCCGGCGTGTTGACCCAGAAGATGCTGGCGCGTTCCTTGCCGATATTGCGGTAATGATGTGGCAGCTCCGACCTGAAAACGAAGGCGTCGCCGGTGGCGAGAGCATGTCGCTTGCCGTCGACGATCAGTTCGACCCGGCCGGCGAGGACGTAGCCGACTTCCTCGCCGGCATGCTGAATTGGACCTTCGCTCTCACCGTCTGCCTCGATGTGATGGATGTTGCATTGCAAGAGGTGGCCGGCCGAATACGGGATGATGCGTTCGAGTGAGATTCCCTCGCCGCGCCGTAACGCGTCGAGCGCGATCAACGGCCGCGCGCCCGCCCGGAACACGATCGCTTCGTCGTCGTCGACCTGCTCGAACATCCAGCCGATATTGGTGTCGAGAACCTCAACCAGACGGTGAAGCATGGGCAGGGACGGCGAAGCCTTGCCGTTCTCGATCTTGGACAGCAGGCTTTCCGAGCAATTCGCAGCCGCGGCCAGGCTCTTCAGCGTCATGCCGCGTGTCTGGCGGGCGAGGCGCAGCCGAGTTCCAAGTCTCGCGGCATTTACGGTGGCGTCCGTTTCCGACTCTGGCCGCCGTCGATCGATTTTATTCATCTGTTCGCCAACCATTCAACGGTCAAGGGCAACTATCGCGCGAGCAAAAGACCTCGGCCGACGATTTGCAAGTGCTGATGCGTCAAATTCGAGACTGCAGCCGACCTCCCGCATCTGGCGAATGCTAATCTCGCATGAATCGCGCTGATGACCCCGCGCCCAGTTGTCCTTATCGCATGGCTATCCATCGTGGCCGAAATCGCCAGCCGCTACCGCGTTGCGTCACGTGGCGAGTGGACCTGGAACAACAATGCCTGCAAGACGGCCACACAGCCAATCTACACAACCACGACCGTGCCGACACGATAAAATCTGGACTGTCACCGAATTCGCGGAGTCCGCCAGAAGTCACCCGCGGCAGCGCCCTATGGAGTTACGCCCAGGGCGCGCAGGCTCTTGGTAGCCGCGACGTACTCGATAAAATCCCTGGGGCAGTGGCGCACGGCTAGCCGGTAATGTCGCAAAGCCTTGTCGGCATTGCCCTTGAGCTGGTGGAATTCCGCCGCGTAGAAATTGGCCTCACACAGATTTCCGCGCCTCCTGCTCGGGACGAGATCGTCGGCCGCGGCCAAGGCTGCTTCGGGCGACTGCTCGCCAAGGAACATGCGAACCAACGGCGCCGGCCATCTGGTCATGTCCAACTTGCTGGCCACACGGCGCAAATGGCTGGCGCCGCCACCGCGCAGCTCGGCCAGATCCGCCCAGATCGCATAGTAGGCATTGTCGGGTGCAAGTGTCGCCGCCGTTGTAAGATCGGCTTGCGCTTTGGCCGGTTCCGGGCCGTAGAAATAGTAAATTCCCCTGCTTCCATAAGGGTTGACATAGGTCGGATCGAGCGTGATCGCCTGGCTGTAGTCAGCGACGGCGCGCTCTGCATCACCCTTTGCGCCCCAGGAGATGGCCCGGTTGTTGTAGGCGAACGGGTGTCGGGGGTTGAGTCTGATCGCCTCGTCGAAATCAGCGATGGCGCGGTCGAATTCCCCCATCCTGTTGAAGACGAAGCCGCGGTTGTTGTAGGCCTCCATATATGCCGGATCGAGCTCGATTGCGTGGCTGTAGTCGGCGATGGCGTGAGCGTCGTCGCCCTTGTGAGCCCAGTCGAGACCTCTGTTGTAAAAGGCCATGGCTTTCCCCGAGTCAAGCTCGATCGCCCGGTCGAAATCGCGGATAGCGCTGTCGTTCTTACCCTTCTCGAGCCACAGCAGCCCACGCTCGTTGTAGGCATCAGTGTCGTTCGGATCGAGAGCGATGGCGTTGTCGTAGTCCGCCATGGCCTGGTCATTGTCACCGCTGTCGATCCAGGCCATAGCCCGGTTGTGGTAAGCGATGGCGCGACTGCCCGGGCTTCGCGTCCTGTCCTCGATGATCCGCGTGCAGGCCGCGATCCGCTGTGAGCCTGCAGCGGCGCCACCGCAATCGTCGCCGTCCTCAGCCAAGGTCGGAGCGCCGAGCGCAAGCAGCAAAACGAGACCGGCCAGTACCCGATGTCCCGCTTGAATTGACCGTTCGATTGGCCGCCTGTCAAACATCATGTCAGCAGATTTCGGATCACTATTGCGGGTTGTTGGTCTCCTGCCAATTTGATCAAACAAATTCTGGTTCTGCGCAAGGCATCGCCGCTAAGAAGATGGGCTGATAAATATTGACTTGAGCTGATCGCGAGGTTGTGGGCTTGCTCGCGCTCGGGACCGCGCAGCCAAAGTGGGCCTGGACTAGGACGAAATCACGTAACTTGAGCTTCGACACTTCTAAAGAAAGTCCAACAGAATTAATGGCCTGGCACCTTGCGAAGGTGAATTGCGGAAGCGGAGCGTGGTATTTGCCTTAGCGCTTTAGAAGTATAGACACATCGACACGAGGTGCGAAGAAGCAACGCCAATACAGCTGATTGGTTACAACATATTTATTCTCGCAGATATGGTATTGTCCATCCGGGGATTCCTGTACACGGTCCCGTGGGATGGTGAAATTATGCGGCAAATAAGTGTACCCACCGTCTACCCTGGACCGCACCGAAGACCGAGGTACGGCGCGGCAATCCGAACCACCGCAGCACTTGAATTTGGTCTGCGGGTCAATCTTGTCTTCGTACCAATCATGGGCGTTAGCTGCTGTTGCGGCGGCGATACACATTGCCGTGAAGATGAGCCTTCGCATGGCATTCCTCAAATATCTGGCAGGCGCTGCTCGTTGGGGTTTCCATGTATATTAGCGTTCCATTGAAAACACCATTGGCCTCCGATCGAGTAACGCAGCTCCAGCCAGCGACGCTCGCAGCCGAAAGACCACGTTGGGTCAGGTCAGGACGACATTTGCGCCGAACAAAGGTCTGCTCTTGTCGCTCCGGTTCGAAAGCCGCCTGTCTGCTCTGCGCCTCACAAATCGACCGTTCACCTACTAACCCCTGCCGCGTGAAAGCCGACATCCCTATTGAGGACATTAGGCGTTCCGGAACTACGGCAAGAGATCCGTCACAGCGCGCCCACTTCCGTCCATAGCCATAGGGAAGCTGGCATGTTCGTGGATGATTTTCCAAGAACCGGCGACGCGCCTTAGCACGATGGTTCGCCGGCTCCAGGAGTCGACCTTTGTGCCATCGGTCTTAATGCCAGTCATGCGCGACAGCCCGAAGGCCACTGCAAGATCGCCGTCGATTATGAGCTGCGGGTCAGCCATGTGAACGGTGACACCGTTGCGCCACGTTGCAAACCAAGCATTTATCCCTTCGATGTCGCGTGCCTGTTCGCCTCGATAGGCAAGCGGCGGCGGCAGATCGAAAACCACGACATCCGGGTCCATGGCATCGACGTTGGCGCGGGCGTCCCCCTTGGCAGTTGCGTCTTCCTGGCCCCGGATGACAGACAAGACTTCCTTTTCAGACATATAGTTGCTCCTTCATTTTCTGGAACGACGAGGCCGGGGCGATCAATCCGACATCGACACGCCACCATTCGTGACAAACATGGCCGGTCCTAGCTGCTGTTGCATCGTGGTATCAAGAGTGATGAGCCCCTCATCTGCCGGACATCGCATCATCGGGGCTCTAGTGGCCCACCGCGAGTGCCAATACGACTAAGGGACCGACCAGTAAGATGGCTGGTCGAACGAGATCAACCGCGTTGAGTTGGGGCATGGCGGGTGGCGTCTTTAGTTCAAGCCGAGTTACCAACGCGGCATGAGAATTTCGATTATTGGCTTCACTCGTGCACCAGCATTATGCCGCGTGGTTCACGAGTTAGTCGGCGTGGATCGCCTCACTTCGACCCATGAAAAAGACAGTTTGGTGCGGTGGAAATCGGCCAATGCCGTTCGGCTAGGATTGGTGGCCCGTGACGCCGTGTGATGTGGGCCAATCCGACACATATGGCGCTTTCCAGTTCAACTTCCGCTATTCGCCCCATGTGTCCAAAAGCCGACAGTCCGCTGTCGGCCCGAAACGGTCATTCCGGTGCCAATTTGCGAGAATCAGTGCGCGTGTGCAGGGTGGCGCAAGAAGGACGGTTCAGTCGAAGAAGCCCGCATCCTCTTCCCCGAGATACTTCCTGGCTGCTTCGGCGTCGATATCGAGGCCCAGCCCCGGCGCTTCCAGCAGGTCCACCATGCTGTCCTTCACGATCTGCGACGGCAGGCCGATTACGAGATCCTCCCACCAGGGGTCGGAGGCGCTCGGGTATTCGAACGCGATGTAGTTGGCGGGCAGGGTGGCGCAGACATTGATCAGCGCGCCGAGGCCGAGAAGGCCGTTCGCGGTGCCGTGCGGTGCCATCAGGATCGAGTGCATATAGGCGTGCTCGGCGACCCATTTGAGCTCGGCAATGCCGCCAATATCGGCAGGATCGGGGCCGATGATGCGCACCGCCTGAGTTTCGATCAGCTCCTTGAAATTGTGCCGCAGATAGATCTGCTCGCCGGTATGGATTGGCGTCGAGGTGGAGGTGGTCAGCTCCCGATAGGCCTGCGGATTGACCCACGGCACATAGTCGCCGGTCAGCATGTCCTCGAGCCACATCAAATTGTACTTCTCGACCGCGCGCGCGAACTTGATCGCGTCGGGCAGCATCCAGCCCGGGCCGCAGTCGAGCGCCAGGCTGACCTTGTCGCCCAGCACTTCCTTCATCGCGATCACGCAGTCGAGCATGTGGTTGAAACCGCGCTCGCTGATCACGCCCTGATCCATGGCGCCGTGATAGCCGGCCTTCTTCTGCGTCACGCCGTAGTGAAAGCCCTCGATGGTGTCCTTCATGTCGGAGTGGAACGAGATTCCCTGCTTGATCATGAAGAAGTTCTGCGGCTGCTCCATCATCCATTTGACGTCAGCGGCGTAATCCTCCGGCCGGTCGCCCGTGCGTTTCTGGCGGATCGAGCCGTTATAGACGCGCACCTTGTCGCGCACCTTGCCGCCGAGCAGTTTGTAGGCCGGCACGCCTGCGGCCTTGCCGGCAATGTCCCACAGCGCATGCTCGATAGCGCTTACCGCCGCGCCATAGGGCTTGAAAGAGCCGCGTTGGCGGATCTTCAGCATCACCCGCTCGACGTCGGTCGGGTCCTCGCCGATCAGCGCCTCGCGGAAATGCAGGACCCAGGGCTTGAGATAGGTCTTGGTGAACTCGACTTCGCCCAGGCCATAGAGGCCCTCGTCGGTGACGATGCGGACGATGGGATGCCTGCCGATGACGGCGCAGCGGAGGTCGGTGATCTTCATGTTCGGTTGTTTTTCGCCTCAGCTCCAGGTGCGGTCCCAGGAATACTCGTCGTCCCAGTGATCCGTGGGCTGCCAGATGCCGGTGACACCCGGCTGCAGATGCTGCGAGATCACCTCGTCGACGACGTCGTCAATCCCCAGGCCAGGTTTGTCCGGAACAGTGATAAAGCCGTCCTTCACGAGCGGCTTGGAAACGCCGGCGACGATATCGTCCCACCAGTCGACGTCGGCAGAGTGGTATTCGAGCGCCATGAAGTTTTCGGTCGCGGTCGCGACATGTGCCGCGGCCATTGCGGCGATAGGACTTTCGGCCATATGGATGGCCATGGCGACGCCGTGATCCTGTGCCATGTCGCCGATCTTCTTGGTCTCCAGAATGCCCCCGCTGGTGAGCAGGTCTGGGTGGATAACGGAGAGGCCGCCGCTCTTGAGCAGAGGCTCGAAGCCCTCCTTAAGGTAGATGTCCTCGCCGGTGCAGATCGGCACCGTGGTGGCGGCCTGCAGTTGTCGGTACTGCTCGGTGTACTGCCATGGGATCACATCCTCGAGCCAGGCTGGCACGTATTTTTCAATCCGCCTCGCGAGGCGAATACCGTTCTGCAGTGAGATGTGGCCGACATGGTCGATGGCGAGCGGAACATCCATGCCGATAATTTCGCGAACCTCGGCAATGTACTGCTCAAGCAGGTCGAGGCCCTTGTCGGAAAAGTGGAGGCCAGTAAACGGGTGGGGGACATTATGCAAATCATACGCGGCATTGCGGGCGCGCCGCTCCTCCGTGGTCTTGACCGGGCCGCGGCCGGGGTGGACGCGGTACCCTTCAAGTGAGCCGGCAGGGGATACGACCGCACCGGGTACATCCGCGATCTGCATCAGCCCCAGATCCATCTTGAGGAAGGTGAAGCCAAGCGCCATGCGCTGCTTGAGGCGCTTGCCGGTCTCGGTGCCGCTCGGCACGGTCGCATCGGTATCGCAATAGAGGCGCACCTTCTCCCGAAACCGGCCGCCAAGCATCTGATAGATGGGCACGCCATAGGCCTTGCCGGCGAGATCCCACAACGCGATTTCGACCGCCGAGACGCCGCCGCCTTGCCGGCCGTGCCCACCGAACTGCTTGATCCGGCGAAACAGGCGGTCGATGTCGCAAGGGTTCTCGCCAAGCAGCCGGCTCTTCAGCATCAGCGCGTAGGTGGCGCTGGCGCCATCGCGCACTTCGCCAAGTCCGACGATGCCCTGATTGGTGTAAATCTTGAGCAGGGTTGAGGTGAACGGCGCGCCGACGATTTCGGCTACCCGCATGTCGGTGATGCGAAGCTGAGATGGCCTGGAGTTCGCGTTCACCCGATTGAGCGCCTCGTCGGCGCCACCTGTCTTTGCCATGACTTATCCTCGTTTTCGGCTTGTCGCCCCGTACCCTGGGCATAGAGTGTTGCTAGCCCAGCTCAATCTCGTGGGCCTGCAGATAGTCGCGGTCCATCTCAATACCGAGACCAGGCTTCGACGTCAGCTTGAGGCTGCCGTTCGAAATGTCGAGTGGTCTGTCGATCAGGTGATCGTATTTGCCCAGGTTCCACTCCGACGTTTCGAGTTTGTAGAAGTTGGGGACGGTCATCATCACCTGTGCTCCCGCAACCACATTGATCGGTCCCGCGGCGTCATGTGGCGAGACCGGGACGTAGTAGGCTTCGCATAGGGCAGAAATTTTCTTGAGTTCGGTAATGCCGCCGGTCCAGGTGACGTCGGGCATGATGTAGTCGGCGAGCTTGTTCTCAAGTACCGGCACGAAATCCCACTTCGTGTGGCCGCGCTCGCCCCACGAGATGGCGGTATTGACCTTCTCACGCACCTGCTTGAGGGCGTTAAGGCTCTCGGGCGGGCAGGGCTCCTCAAACCAGTCGATCTGACCGGCTTCCTCGAGGCTCCGACAGAGGCGAATGGCGGTGGGAACGTCGAAGCGGCCATGGGCATCGATGAGAATGTCGACATCGGGTCCCGCCGTTTCACGGATCAGAGCCGTGAGTTCGGCGGCTTCGCGCTCGTCCTTGCGGGTCATGCTGCCATCGAGGTAGCCGTCCCGCTGTTCGCGAGGCAGACCATCGGCGCTGCGACCCTGGTGCGGGTAAGGATCGAACTTGAGCGCAGTGTGTCCGGACTCGACAATGTCTAGAATTTCGCGGACCACGGCTTCCTTGCTCGTGAATTTGGCTTGGTTGGGATGGGTGTAGAGCGCGATTTCATCGCGTACTGGTCCGCCCAGCAGCTCGTAAATCGGCTTACCAAGGACTTTGCCCCGGATGTCCCAGAGGGCAATATCGATGGCGCTCACGCATTCGACGGCGGCGCCGCGGCTGCCCATGTAGGTGAAGCTGCGGAAGATCTTGTGCCAGAGATGCTCGATACGCGCTGGATCCTCGCCTGTCACGGCGACACCGATCTGCCGCAGGATCGTGCAGAGAGCGCGGTTGGCGAGCCTTGTGGTGGTGGTGATCTCTCCCCAGCCACTCACTCCCTTGTCGGTCGTCACTTCGACGAACAGGAACTCTCCCCAATAAGAAGCATCGGACTTGATCAGCCACGGCCGAATGCTCGTGATTTTCATCGCAACTACCTTTGTCTGAAAATGGTCAGCCTAACGATGTTCTGGACTGGATATTCTATCCGGCCCGAGCGGCGTTGCGCGCACGCATCTGTTCGAGAATATGCCGGCCCGAGCCCTCGACATGGCGGGAGACGAGTTCGGCCGCCTTGTCGGCCTCTCCCGCCTTTACGAGCGCGATGAGTTCGCGGTGCTCGCGCATGATCGCGGCACGTCGCGCCAGCGTGAAGTTGAAACGACGGCTCACGGCTCGCAGCACTTCGCGATGCTTCCACCAAAGCTCGGCGGCGTGGCGGTTATAGTGCCGCTGGTACATCACGGTGTGGAAAGCGGTATCCAGCTCACTGTGCCTGAATGTGTCGGCGAAGTTGTTCTCTTCAATCAGGCCTTGGAGACGTTCGAGTTCGGCAATGTCCTCGCCGGTAGCCATATTCACAAACCATCGTGTCAGGGCTGGCTCGATCAGAACACCGATCTCGTAGATATCCCGGACAAAATCCTGATCAATGGGTCGGACGCGTGCCCCGCGGTTGGCGACAAAGATGACAAAGCCTTCGCCGCGCAACAGCTGCAGGGCCTCGCGCACAGGATTGGTCGAGGTGCCGTGACGCCGGGCCAGATCGGTGACCACAAGCCGTTCGTTGGCGGCGAGCCGTCCCTCGATGATGTCTTCCCTGATCAATTCATAAAGCGAGGCGCCCTCGCTGGAGGCTCCGATGGGATCGGTGCCCACAGGTGGCATAGCTTTGAAATCGCTTATTTCGGCCAAGGCCGGCTCCCCAACTTAATACATACCTTGCCCGATATCACACACGGCTTTCGCAAACAATGTACGATCCTGCGCGTTGACAGGCAATCCATGATCTGAAAACGTACCAAGGGATCGGGAGGATACATTGAGCATCCTCGCGATCGAAACGAGCAAGGACCGCTTTGCCTTGGCGCAGGGCGGCATGGGAGAACCAGGGAGGATACCTATGACGAGGATTACGCTCGGCAGTGCGGTCCTGCGCGGCACTGTCGTCACTGCTTTGATGGCATCCCTGATGCCCACATCGGCGCTGGCTGCGCCACCGGTCGACCTCAGCAAGTGGTCGCCGGAATATGTGCGCTCCATCGCCGGCACACAGGATTTTGACACGGCGGCCGATTGCGCCAAGGTCACCCCGCTCGACTACAAGGGGCGGCTGACTTTCTGGTATCAGGGCGTGTTCGAGGGCGACCCCGACCTCCTGCGCCAGTACTACAAGGATTTCTTCGAGACCTTCCGCAAAACCTATCCGAACATCCAGCTCGAGGAACAAGCCCTCACCTATAACGACCTTCTCGACAAGTTCCGCACGGCGCTCCTGGGCAATGCCGCGCCGATGGCGGTCCGCCTGCAAATCCTGGGTGGTACCGAGTTCGCCTCAAAGGGCTATCTGGCGCCGCTCAAGCCAGAGGATGTGGGGTATTCGACCGAGGATTTCTGGCCCGGCGCCATGAAGGCCGTGACCTGGGAGGGCGTGACCTACGGCATTCCGACCAACAACGAGACGATGGCGTTCATCTGGAACGCCGACATCTTCAAGCGTGCGGGTCTCGATCCGGACAAGGCTCCGGCAACCTGGGAAGACGTCGTCAAATATTCCAAGCAGATCCACGACAAGCTCGGCATTGCCGGCTACGGCCTCGTGGCGCGCAAGAATGCCGGCAATACGCCGTACCGTTTCATGCCACAGCTGTGGGCCTATGGCGGCGGCGTCTTCGACGAAGCCACCGCGAATCCGACCTATGAGCAGGTCCAGCTCGATAGTCCCCAGAGCAAGGCGGCGCTGCAAGCCTCCTACGACATGTATGTTCGCGACAAGTCGGTTCCGGTTTCGGCGCTCACCAACCAGCAGGCCGATAACCAGCCCCTGTTCGTCGCCGGCCAGCTCGGCATGATGATCTCGCACCCGTCCGATTACAACGTCATGCTCGACCTGCAGAAAAAGGCGACGGGCACCGACAAGGACAAGGCGCAGACGGTCATCGACAATATGCGCTACGGCCTGATTCCAACTGGCCCCGACGGCAAGCGCGCCGTCGTGTTCGGCGGCTCGAACATTCACATCCTGAAGCCCGAATATGTCGAGGGCGGCAAGGTAGACGAGCCTGCTGCAAAGGCTATCATCTGCATGTGGACGAGCCCTGAATGGTCGCTGAAGATGGCCTACGCCGGATCAAACCCAGGCAACCTTAACGGCTTCAAGACCAAGTGGATGAAGGAACGTCTGGACAACATCAAGTTCCTCGATGTCACGACCTCGATGCTGCCATACGGCATTCCGTTCCCAGCGCTGCCGCAGGCCCCCGAGATCATGAACATCATCATCCCGGACATGCTGCAGAATGCCCTGACCGGAGCGATGACCGTCGACGAGGCGGCGGACGACGCGGCCAAGAAGGTAAAAGACGTGATGGGCGGACTCTAGTCCAAGCCTGACCTACGACCTGACCGGCTGCGCCGCTGGCGCAGCCGCCTCGTTCCGAAGAATAAGGGCACGCCACAAGTGACGATCGTGACCGGCAAGGCCGAGGCTCGCCGAAGATTGCAACCCGGTACAGCCGGCACGCTGCGGAAGATCTGGGAGCATCGCGCGGACTACGCGTATGTGCTCCCGGCGATCGCCGTGATGCTCATCGTCATCGCCTATCCGATCTACTACACGGTCGAGCTGTCGTTCTTTAAGACACCGCCTGGTCTGCAGCTCCGCGACAAGACCTTCATCGGCTTCGACAACTACACGACGATCCTCACCAGTCAGGTGTTCTGGAAGGTCACCTGGAACACACTGATCTGGACGCTGGGGTCCACTTTCATCTCCTTTGTCCTGGGGTTTGCAACGGCGCTGGCGCTCCACCGCGACTTCATCGGCCGTGGTGTCTTGCGCGCTATCCTGATCATCCCTTGGGTCATCAGTGCCGTCGCCGCCTCCTATATCTGGAAGTGGATCTACCATTCGGACTTCGGGATCATCGGCGCGGTGCTGGTCGGCCTCGGATTGGCCGACCGGCCGCCGAATTTTATCGACAATGTCAGCACGGTGCTGCCCTCCCTGATCGTCGTCAATATCTGGCGCGAGTTTCCGTTCGCCATGATTATGATGATGGCCGGCCTGCAGACAGTCCCCGACCAATTGCTGCGCGCCGGAAAAGTCGACGGTGCCAGTGCATGGCAGCGCTTTTGGCACGTCACCTTCCCGCACTTGCGCAACGTCTCGGTGGTGACGATGCTGCTGCTCGCAGTGGCCAACTTCAATTCCTTCATCATCCCCTGGATCATGACCGGCGGCGGGCCGTCGAACGCATCGCATATCTGGATAACCCACATTTATGAGCTCGCCTTCGGACGGCAGCGCTGGGGCGTGGCATCGGCCTATTCAGTGCTCCTGTTCCTCACACTGATGACACTGGGCTACTTCTACGTCCGTGCGCTAAGCGGCAACGAGCGGAAAGAGGGCAGCGCATGAGCACGATTGCCGAGACAGCCTCTCGAGCCCCGACCCGTCGCCGCATGCGCGTCGACGGTTGGCGGTGGGCCGGGCGCATATTCCTCGTGTTCATGCTGCTTTATACTGCGTTGCCGATGATCTGGATGCTGATCACCTCGATCAAGTCCGGATTCGCGGCGACGCAATTCCCGCCGCAATGGTGGCCGGACGAGCCTACCCTCGCCAGTTACCAGAAGCTGCTCGATCCGCAGAACAGCGTCGGCCAGGATTTCCTCCGCTTCTTCTGGAACAGCCTTTTCGTGTCGACGGTTACGACAATCCTTTCGGTGATCGTGGCTGTCCCTGCGGCCTACGCGTTTTCGCGCTTCAGTTTCCCCGGCCGGAATTTCCTGTTTTTTGCCGTGCTGCTGCGCAATATGTTCCCGGCGGTGATCTTTCTCGTGCCACTCTTCATCCTGATGCGCGCGATCGGGCTGGTGAACACGCACGGCTCGCTGATACTCACCTATCTCACCTTCGGCCTGCCGCTGGCGATCTGGCTGCTCAAGGGCTTTTATGACAACATCCCGGTGCAGCTGGAGCAGGCGGCGCGCATCGATGGCGCCACACGGTTCCAGGCCTTCATCATGATCGTGATGCCGCTCTCGACGCCGGGGATCATCGCCACCGCAATCTATTCCTTTATCGGCGCGTGGAACGAGTACATCTACGCCTACACCTTCCTCTCCAAGAACGAGCAGTTGACCCTTCCGGTTGGCATCCAGCGCTTCTTCTCGGAAAATACGACGGACTTTCCGGGCCTGATGGCGGCCAGCTTCATGATGAGCGTGCCCGTCGTGGTGCTGTTCCTGGTCCTGCAACGATACTTTGTACGCGCCCTTACAGAAGGCGCGGTCAAGCACTAGGGAGTTGCCGATGGCCCACGTGGTCCTCCAAGATCTCGTCAAGAGCTATGGCGGCTTCAAAGCTGTCAACCACGTCTCGCTGACGGTCAATGACGGCGAGTTCGTTGCGCTCGTCGGCCCTTCAGGCTGCGGCAAGACAACCACGCTCAATCTCGTCGCCGGGCTGACCCCGATCACATCGGGCGACATCATCATCGGCGAGCGGGTGGTCAACGACCTCGACCCCAAGGACCGGGATATCGCAATGGTGTTCCAGAACTACGCGCTCTACCCGCAGAAATCGGTCTACAAGAACCTGGCGTTCCCGCTTCAGATGCGCAAACTCCCTAGGGACGAGATCGACAAGAAGGTCAAGGAAGCGGCGCGAGTGCTCGACATGACGCATCTGCTCGAGCGCAAGCCGCGCGAACTTTCGGGCGGGCAGCAGCAGCGCGTGGCCCTTGGCCGTGCCCTCGTCCGCGACCCTGCGGTGTTCCTCATGGACGAGCCACTGTCTAACCTCGATGCCAAACTGCGCGTGCAGATGCGGTCGGAGATCAAGCGCTTCCACCAGGACCTCAAGGCGACGATCATCTATGTGACGCACGACCAGCTCGAGGCCGTGACCATGGCTGACAAGATGGCGGTGATGAATGGCGGCTACCTGCAGCAATACGATTCACCGGCGCAGGTCTTTGCCCATCCGGTGAACATGTTCGTCGCCAGCTTCATCGGCAGCCCGGCGATGAGCCTTATTCCGCTGGAGGCGTCGACGGCAAACGGAAACACGGTGTTGACCGGCGCCGAGGGCTGGCGCCTTGAGCTCTCGCCGCGCAATGCCCAGAAGGTCGTGAGAGCGACGACCATGAAAGTCGTGCTCGGCGCACGTCACTCGACGATCAAGCTCCACAAGAGCGCGGTCCCCGGTTCCATTCCGGCCAAGGCCTACACCGTGGAACCGACCGGAGACGTCACCTTCGTGCAGGCGTTCCTGTCCGGCGCCATCGTCAACGTCAGCGTGCCGCCGAACATTGCCGTCTCGCCCGACGAGCAGATCTGGCTCGAGTTCGACCAGGAGCGGATGCATCTGTTCGACGGCGAAACTGAAATGGCCCTCAAAGCCAACTGAGATAGGGCCGATGCGTGTGGAACGTGGGCGTGGATGACTGAGAAGCTTAAGATCACCGCGATCAAGCCCTATCCGGTTTGGGTAGGAATGCGCAACCAGATGCTCGTCAAGGTCGAGACCAACCAGGGCATCTTCGGCTGGGGCGAGAGCGGCTTGAGCGGTCGCGAGAGGGCCGTGGCCGGCGCGGTCGAGCACTATCGCGAGTTTCTCATCGGTCGCGACCCGATGCAGATCGGGCGGATCTGGCAGGAGGTTTACCGCAGCCAGTACTTCGAAGGCGGGCGAGTCCTGCAGGCGGCGATTTCCGCCATCGACATCGCCCTTCACGACATCAAGGGCAAGGCGCTGGGCGTGCCCGTCTACGAGCTGCTCGGCGGCAAGCAGCGCGACCGCGTCCCCACCTTCGCCTCGACCGGCGACGAGGCCGAGGGCGATGTTGCCATCGGACGGGCCCGCGAACTTCGCGCACAGGGGTGGCAGGCGATCCGCTTCTTCCCCTTCGGGCAAAACAGCAAGGACATCTTCGAGCCGCGCGAGTCCATCGGCGCTACCGCGGGTATGCTGAACAAGGCGCGCGAGGCGCTGGGCGACGACGCCGTTCTCGGCATCGACTATCACCATCGGCTGTCGGTGGCAGAGGCGGCGAGCTTCTGCAACAAGCTCGGCCGCGGCGTGCTTGATTTCCTCGAGGAGCCAATACGGGACGAGACGCCGGAGGCCTATGAATCGCTGCGCACGATGACCGATATCCCCTTTGCCATCGGCGAGGAATTTGCCAGCAAGTGGCAGTTCCTGCCCTACATCGAGCGCGGCATCCACCAGTTCAACCGGCTCGATGTTTGCAACGTCGGCGGGCTCACCGAGGCAATGAAAATCGCTGGCTGGAGCGAGGCGCACTATGTGGACCTGATGCCGCACAATCCGCTTGGTCCAGTGTGCACGGCCGCTACCGTGCATCTCGCCGCCGCAGTACCCAACTTCGCGTGGCTCGAGACCAGGGCGCCCGAAACAAAGCTGGGCTTCGACAGTTCCGACTTCTTCCCCGTGCAACCACGGCTCGACGGGACCGATTACCCGGTCGGCGATCTGCCGGGGCTCGGCGTCGAGGTCAACGAAGTGGCGGTCCAGGCGCAGAGTTTGCGTTTCTGGGAAGCGCCTCACCTTAAGCGCCGCGATGGTTCTGTTACGAACTGGTAGTTCCATTCATCCGGAGTCGACAATGACGCATACTTCCGACATCACGCGGCCGCCTAAAGACCTGATCGACGCGCTGAGGGAGATCGGCGCCGCGACGGTTGCCGGCACGCTTGGCCAAATGGGCTTCCGCAATCCGCACATGGTCGGTCCGGTGGCGCAAAACCATGGGAAGTCGATCGTCGGGCCGGCATTGACGCTGCAGTTCCTGCCGCAGCGGCCGGACCTGTTCACCGAGGGAGAATATGCCGATCCGGAGACCCAACTTCACCGGCACGTGCTCTACCACGCGCAGGAGGGCGATGTGGTCGTGGTCGACGCGCGCGGCGACATGAGCTCGGGTGTCTTTGGCGATATGATGTCGACTTATTTCAAGGGCAGGGGCGGGGCGGGTATCGTCATCGACGGGTGCATGCGCGACCGGCCCAATGTCGAAAAGCTCGATCTACCCCTATGGCTGCGCGGCTGGACGCCAAACTATCATGTGCAGACCAGCATCTATCCCAATGCCGTCAACGTTCCGATTGCCTGCGGCGGTGTCACGGTGATCCCCGGCGACATCATCGTCGCTGACGACGACGGCGTGGTGGTGCTTCCCGTCGTGATGGCCCCGAAGGTGATCGAAGAATCACAGAAGCATCACGATTGGGAGGAGTTTTCGCGAGCCAAGCTCATGGAGGGGGGCCCATTGCAACGCTACTATCCGCTGCATGACGATGCCCGCGGGGAGTACGAGGAGTGGCGCAAAGCAAATCGCTTGGAAAACCCGAGTTAGCGCATCAACTACCTCGTGGCGGGGCCGGGGAGTCGAGTTTCGTCGTCGGGCGCCCACTGCACTGCACTGAACGATCGAGACGGTCCGGCTCCCGCCATCTCGTGCGGGCACCAAGCGTTACACCATGCGGACCTCCAATGGCTAACCGGAAGCCTCATCAGCGCCTAGAAGCTGACGTAGCACCGGGCGTTCGGCAGCCGAGTTCCGCGACGATCGACGCCATTGGCGAAGGCGTGACGAAGCTTGTACGGGCTGCTGCAGAGTAACCTCATGTATCGCCAAGACACGCCAGGAGGCGGCTGCTGATCCTTCTCGCAGCGCGGATCACCTAGTCTCTAGGCGCGTCGAAACGCTTTTTCGGCGTCCGCCGGTACGAGGCACGATCAGCCTAGTCTAGTTCGAAAGAGCTCCTGAAGGCGACAAACGGCGGCAGGCTTAACAGAAAATCAGATGTCGGTTCAATTTCGCTCGCTGTCCCCAATGACTAGGTTCTGAACCAGGAAGTCGATGAAGACGCGCATCTTGGCAAGTGGAAGCCGGGTCGCTGGCCACACCACATGAATCGGGATCGGCGGTTGTTCGAACGCTGCCAGGATAACCTCAACCGCCCCGTCGTCTACCAGGTCTCTTACTTGCCAGAGTGGTACCCGACCGATGCCCAACCCCGCAGCGACCGCCGCATGGCTTGCGGCGGCATTGTCGACGTGAAATCGCGCACCCACATTGACGCTCAGCTGCTTGCCGGCTTCCAGGAATTGCCATTTTCCAGCATCGCGGTCGGTGTTGCGGAAGATGCACTGATGGTTCGCTAGCTCCTTCGGATGTTGTGGCCGCCCGTACGTGGCGAAATACGACGGAGCGCCGAAAATGACGAGACGCATCGCTCCAAGGCGCCGGGCCTTGAGATCGTAGTCGCGGAGTTCCCCGATGCGAACAGCAAGGTCGAGTTCATCTTCAATGAGATCGACGAATCGGTCCGACAGTTTGAGGTCGACCTCGATCCTCGGATAGCGCTCCATGAAGCGGGCCACGACGGGTACCAGGTAAGTAGGGCCGAAGAGCACCGGCGCTCCTACTCTTAGGAGTCCGAAAGGTTCGGCACTGCGCTTGCCGGCTTCGGCCTTTGCTTCGACAATCTCAGACAGTGCCGGTTTCACCCGTCGATAAAAGTCGTGGCCTGCCTCAGTCGTTTGCGTGTTGTGGGTGGTTCGGCGGACCAATTCGACGCCGACGCTGGTTTCAAGCGCGGCAAGCGACCGGCTGACAGATTGCAAGGAGCGGCTGAGGTGCCGCGCCGCGGCTGAGAGATTGCCGCGCTCCACGACAGCGAGAAACGCCTCAATGTCTCGAAATCCGCCCATGATGATCTCTCAAATTTAGAGAGACCATATCACATTTTCCGCGCCTACCATCCGAAAAGCGGAACTCGATATTTCACTCGATGGGGCAGGGACGCCACCTCGCTACGAAAGGAAGAACTCATGTCAGAACCCAAGAAACGAACTGTTCTGGTTGTCGGTGCGTCCGGCCGCAGCGGCGGCTTCGTCGCGGCCGAGCTTGCCCGGCGGGGCATAGCGGTGAGGGCGTTGGTCCGCAGTGAGTACGCTGCTGCGACGGCACGCGCGAGCGGAGCGACCGAAATTGCTTCAGGTGACCTTCGAGATCCGGAGAGCCTAAAGGCAGCGCTGAGAAACGTCGACGGAGTCTATCATGTCGGACCGCCGTTCGTGGCCGATGAAGCGGACCTAGGCATAACCATGGTCAAGGCCGCAAAGCGTGCCGGTATCCGCAAGTTCGTTTTCTCTTCAGTTATCCACCCGGCGAACGGACTTGCAAACCACGCAAGCAAGCTGCCCGTTGAGCAGGCCATTCTCCGCGCGAATTTGGATTACACCATCCTCTATCCGGCGACGCTGTTTCAGAACATGGCAGCTGCTTGGAAAGGCGTGGTGGAAACCGGCGTCTTTGCCGAGCCGTTTGCGAAAACGGCGCGCCTGGCGCGTGTCGACTACCGCGACGTCGCCGAAGTGGCGGCCGAGGCCCTGACGTCCGACCGGCTCGCCTACGGCTCTTTCGAGCTTGCGGCAGAAAGTATGCACGATCGCGTTGAAATTGCGGGGATGATGAGCGTCGCCCTTGGCCGGCCCGTGGAGGCAGCCGAGGTGACGTTCGAGCAATGGACCGCTGTCGCGAAGCCGCCCTTCCGGGGGGAGCAGCTTGCTCAGCTCGAACGGGTATTTCAGTCCTATTCCGACTTCGGTTCCGCCGGAAACAGCCTGACCTTGCGTGCCATCCTCGGACGCCAGCCCCGCACGTTGCATCAGTTTTTCGAGGAACTTGCTGCAGCGTCGCGCGGGGCGGCCGCGGCCGCCTGATCTCATCGACGCCTTCGGCCATTTTCTCGCAAAGAGGGTATCTCCGATGTCGGTCTCCCAATTGATCTTCCAACTCGTGCCACGGCGCAGACACGGAACGTCATCTCTCGATTACCTTGGCAGAAGCAATGCCTCTGCCACCGAGGGCCGCTTGGTCCCAGTTTTCACCGCCGCCATCGCCGCAATCGTATTGAGCCTCTATGCCTCTCAACCGTTGCTCGGCTTGATTGGGACTACATTCGAGGTTGGTCCGGAAATGGCGGGGTTGGTTCCGACCGTCACACTGCTTGGTTACGCAGCCGGACTGATCTTCCTGGTCCCGCTCATCGATCTGATGGAGAACCGTTGGCTTATCGGGCTGACACTTGTCCTCATGGTGCTTTCGCTGATTGCCAGCGCGCTTGCCCCAACGGCGGCACTTTTTCTTGTCGCCTCGACCTCCGTCGGCATCACCTCCACGGTCGCGCAGATGCTCGTTCCGGTCATCGCGAGACTGGCGGCGGAAAAAGATCGGGGCCGCATCGTGGGCACGGTGCAGAGCGGCATCGTGGTGGGCGTCCTCCTGTCGCGCCCGTCCGCAAGCCTGGCTGCCGAGTTTCTTGGATGGCGTGCATTCTATGGTATCATGGCCGTATTGGTTGCTGTGCTCGGCCTGATCCTTGCGCGCGTTGTCAAGGCTCATCGCCCGGCGACCGGTCTTCAGTACGGCGCTCTCATCGGATCGCTTTGGAAGCTGATCCGTGAAGAGCCATTGCTGCGCCGTCGCGTGCTTTATCAGTTCCTGCTGATGGCTGCCTTCAATATTTTCTGGACGGCGGTCGCCCTGAGGCTTGCTGAGCCACCATTCGGGCTCGACCAGATTGGCATTGCAGCCTTCGCACTGGTCGGCATACCCGCTGCGTTGATTGCGCCTTTCACGGGCCGGATCGCCGATCGAGGCTGGTCAGATGGCGCAACGCGATTTGCACACCTGTCGGCTTTCATCGGCGTCGTGCTCATCGGATTGCCAACTTCCGGCGGCTGGGGTCTCTGGGAGGCGGATCGCTTCCCCTGGCTGTCGCTCGCGGCGTTGGCCATTGGGGCGGTTCTGCTTAATCTCGGTACTGTCGCCGACCAGGTGCTCGGCCGCATCGCCATCAACACAGTCCGACCGGAGGCGCGCGGACGCATGAATGCGCTTTTCACCGGGTTGTTCTTCTTGGGTGGGTCGGCCGGCTCCAGTCTCGCTGGAGTATGCTGGGCCCAGGCCGGCTGGGCAGGCATCAGCGGTGCAAGCTTGGTCTTTGCCTTTGCTGCACTGATCGCCAGCTCTGCGAACTGGCATCCGGGGACACCTTCGGTGCCGGGGGAAACCTCAACAAACCTGTAACAAACGAATAGTCAGCTCGCGCCGAGCTCGCCGGTGGCACAACGACGCGCCATGATGTTTGAATCCGGAGCCCACAATATGCGACGAATGAGGCCATGGCGCGGGATGCGTTGTCATCTTACCTCGTACGATGCCACTTGGCCCCGATGGCGGGCTACCTTTTCGCGATTCCCGCAAACCCGCATATTGCACCAGCGACGTTTTCCGCCCCGTGAGATGTCTACGAAGAGCCACCCACATCGTGGGCACACGCGGAGCCTTGCGCGGGGTAGCGTAAAAAACGCCTCGATGGACAAGAACGCAAGGAATGCGGTCACCAAGGCTGGGTCTTCCCATTGATCAGACGCCAGAGCGAGCCGTGTCCCATCCCACGCGACTTGCTGGGCTCCCAACCTGTTTGCGGCGCGTGAGCATAAAAGACCAAGCGGTTGCGAGGGAGGCTCCAGATTTGAGGCGATCGCGTCGAAGAGCGCGTATGACGATTCCCGTATGTCACGAACTTCGTGGAGGAAGTGCCGATCCCGTATCTCGGCAACGGCCACTGCTTCCTGTTCGTCTGCCAACCCCGCGGCGAGCAACCACGTCCCGATATCGCGAGGGGAGTTGAAGAGTTCATTGTGCAGGGGCGGGTTTCGCCGGTCATACACGGCGTTCGAAAGGTCGAGGGCGGCGTGGCCGCCTATGAAGTGCTCTGGCACCCAGGCCGTGGGATCGCGCGACAGGGAACTTAACCTTTAATATTCCGTTACATGGTTACAAAACGTAACCGGATTGACCGATTTATCAGGTTTCTTCGCTCGCTGCAAACCAAAGACGGAAAACGGCCATGCTGAACGTTCATAAAGCCAAGCATCATACGGTCGAAGTGGACGGGGTGAACTTGTTCGATCGCGAGGCGGGGCGGCGCGATGCGCCCGGTGTCCTGCTGCTCCACGGCCAGCCCAGCTCATCGTACAGCTTCCGCGACGTCATCAACCCGCTGGCGGAAGTGGCACGGGTCGTCGCGCCCGATCTGCCCGGGTTCAGCTTCACGGAGGCGCCAGAAGACTATCCGTATACGTTGGAGGCCCTGGCGCAGACGATCGACCCGCTCAAGTCATGTGTATGTCGGGCCGGCGACGCTTCGTGCGCAGCAGCTGCCCTACATCCACACCGACGCCGACAAGCTCAGCTGGCGAAAAGAGGTGGGCGACAAGCTCGATCCAAAGGCTGACCCGCTGGCGGAGAAGCGAAAGGCGTTCTGGGACCGCATCGGCACCATGCCCCCGGCCCAAGAGATCAGCGAGCTTGAGGCCCTTGGATATGGCCCAGGCGAGGAGCGCTCCAACAAGTCCTTCTGCCCGTTTAGGTAAGTAGCCTCGCACGGAAGCATCAAGCACCGTAGCGGAAGGTTGCCTCGCTGGAGGATTGCTATATGGGAAAGCAACTTTTATCTGCTGCCACAGGAATCTTTCTATTCGTAGGTATCGGAACCGCCGCCGCTCAGGACGTCATCATTCAGCCTGAGCAAGACATGGTGATCCGGGAATATGTAAAGAAGAAGCCGATAGCATCCCTGAGCCTTCCCTGTGCTGAGCTCAACATTGGCACCGCTCTGCCCGACACAGTCAGAGCTTTACGAAGTGCCGGACGTTCAGTACCGCTATGTAGTTGCCGAGGGACGAACCGTCCTGGTTGATCCAGGTACCCGCAAAACTTTTAAGATCTACGACTGATTTTCTACCTGAAGCCCGCCGTGCCGAAAAGGTGCGGCGGGCTTTTTGCGTTCAGCCGATCCAAGCAACTGATCGGGAAGCCTTTCGTTTCGTAGAACCAAAACCGGTGACAATCGTTTCGTAACTATGGCGATCCCGCCTGATGGAGAAAACCATGGACTGGAACCGCGTGGAAGGAAACTGGAAGCAGGTCAAAGGCAAAGTTAAAGAACAGTGGGGCAAGCTCACTGATGACGATCTCGATCTAATTGCCGGAAAGCGTGACCAGCTCGAAGGCAAAATTCAGGAACGCTACGGCATCGAAAAGGACAGGGTCCGATCCGACGTCGATGACTGGTACAGCCGCCAATCATGGTAGCGGACGATGCGCCCGCCGCCGGCATACGGCGGCGGGCAGCCTCACGGAACGCGCGAGATGCCGCGTTTGGTTCCAAAGTCGCCAGGAGCTATGTCGGGTTCTTCATGCTTACTGCCATCAATACTTCCGGTACTCCGGCAAGCGACGAGGTCGATAGCTTCGTCATCCTGCCACCTTCAGGGGCTCGGTCCGAAGCGGTGTTGCGCGAGGTCGAAGCATTCCTGAAGGCCTGCTTCCCGGAATATGATTTTCTTGCAAACGGCTGCGGCACGCCGTTCGACGATGACTACCAAATCGTGCCAATCCGTTGCGTTTGCGGCGAGGAGCCGGGCACGTTGCGCTTGCTCGACTTTCCTGACCCGTCCATCATGATGGGCATCGCTGCCGCTCTGAAAAGTTTCAGGCCAGGGCAGCCGCCGGCGCTGAACTAGAGGGACGGTCGCGCCGCCGGGCTTCCTTTGCGCCCCGCCATCAAAGACGAGGAACGCGACGGCTTTTCCGCTCGTTGATCCTTTATGCCCTCTACCTCGATTCGCAAAACGGAGTACGATCCCGAGCGGAAGGTACTTTCGGTGTGGTTCGTGGCCAGCGGCAAGCGGTACGAGTTTGAGGGTGTTCCGCCAGAGACCTTTGCGGCATTCAAAGCCGCGTTCGCGAAGGGCCGCGAGCGATAGCGACCCGGGATGACCTGACATGTCGTGGCGAGGTGGCGCTAAGTGCGACCAGTCCTTGGGACCTCGTCCAGGAGACTTGGACCTTTGCTCGGTGGCAACTGGCCGTCGGGAGTGAGCTTGTCCACTGCGTCAGGGAGTTCTCTTGTGAGCCGATCGAGAAGCTCGTCATGGGACAATCCGGTCTGCTCGGCCAGATCGTTCAACGTTTGCGGGTCGATTGCTTTTTCAACCTGCTCCCGCTGAACGGGTCGGTTTGATCCTTTACTTACCCACGAATCAACCTGGTCGCCGGCACCTGCATTCCTGAGGCGGTCCAGGATGTCGCCGAGGCCGCCGGGCGAGCCGGCACTATTGGGATCTGTCGATCTCTTTCCCGCGATCAGCTCGCCGATCTTGTCCTTGTTCTTGTAGGCAAGCAGGCCAAGCAACGCTATGGCGACCTTTCCTATGTCAAGGCTCATTTGTCGTCTCCTTCATCCAAAAGGGACAAGGCATGCGGCTCTGAAAGGTTCCGCCGGGTCGGATCTCCCACCGGAATTCCGGGCCAGCCTCGCACATGTTGTATATTAGCATCTGCGGAACTTTCGGCCCTTTCGCGTGTTGGTGCCTGTACTCCGGCCAGACAGCAAATTGTGATCAGCTGTTGGTTGCACTTGGCCCGTCGGCTTCGGTCGGCGGGCTTTTGTTGTCTTGGGCAGAACCCCCGCCTGCGACGATGGTTCGATCAAGCAGCACCGTGCCGCCAGCCGCATAACGGTTCGTTAGGCATGTTGAGGCGGTGATGGGACTATCTCCAAACGTTCCATCGACCGTCTTCCAAGCGCTCGGTAGGCGGGCAGGCATGCATCATCTCCCAATGGGTGTCGCCCTCGCCATTTCGCTTGCATTCGGTATAGTCGTGACGGCGGTTGCCGGGAAGGATCAGTCGGAAGGCTGCAGCACGTGGTGCTCATCGGTCCTGGGCGATGTTCCCATGAGGGGCACGCGTCACGATGTAGAGGCGGAACCGGACATCGGGCACTCCGAGCCCTAAACAGAGGGCCGTAGCACCCCCTGGACGACCGCGGTGCGCTGAGCCTCGATGCCCAGTCCCGAGCGGCCTTACCGCCGCGTGGAGACACCACTGCGCTCGGCAACTTGACCTCCCCAAGGGTGCGCAAACTGCAAACCACCGTTTGGTGGCGCCAAGCGTCTAAGACCCCGGGCCCCGGTAAAAAGCGGAGCCAATGATTAGATGGCTCTAGTCGGGAACAAAGTCGAATATCCATGATTTTGTACGTTGCCCTGAGTGGCAGTACCGATAGCTATCCAACGGGTGTTCCATGGATTCTCCAACGTTGCCTCCGCCACCTCCGACTGAACTCAGCCAAACACTGAAACGCAATATCCAAGCGATTGAGGAGCGCCGGGCGAAGGAAGCAAGCGATGCAACTTTGGAAGAGAAAATCGCTGAGGCGATTACTTCTTTTACGGGCAGTATGCGTTTCGTGTACCTTCACTTGGCCGTGTATGGCGGCTGGATCGTCTTGAACTTGGGCTGGATACCGATCACTCCGCCATTTGATCCGACATTCGTGATATTGGCTATGGTAGCTTCCGTCGAGGCCATATTCCTCTCGACCTTTGTACTGATCAGCCAAAACCGGATGTCAGTTGCCGCAGATAAACGGGCGGATCTGGACCTTCAGGTGAGCCTGCTAACGGAGCACGAACTCACAAAGCTTACTGAACTTGTCGATTCAATTGCGGATCGGTTGAGTGTAAAACCAGCCTTAAGCGATATAGAAGTCGGCGAGATTAAGAGAGACATTGCGCCAGAAGCAGTACTGGACGAGATCGAATCGAAGCAGCGGGAGACTGCGAAGAAGCTGGACCAGCGCTGAAGGTGGTGACGAAGGTCACTGATGTGTCTCCCTCTAGCTCATGGATCGACGTCTCCTTCCGGCGCGCCCTGGTCTTCAGCCAGAAGATTGCTTCAGTGACGGCCCTCGACCTTCACCGCTCGCCTTGCGGTATAGGTTCTCGGCGACCCGTGCGTCGGCCTTGATGGCGCCGCTCTCGAGCTTATGGGCATAGGTCGCCTTAAACCTGCTCGTCTGTGGCGAGCACGCAGGCAATGTCGCCCGTGCTAAGCCCGAAGCCGGCCAGCGCCTCCACCCTACCCGCGAGGTTCATCTGAGCGGGCCGGAAGCAGGTCAATCAGAACGAGCGCGTCGGCACCGCATGGAAGACGTCGCGAAAGCCGCGAATATCACTCGGTCAAGCTCGACGATCCAAGCTTTCCTGCTCCGATTTATGCAAGCGTGGTCGATACCCAGACAAAAAACGAGTTCTCGCTCATCATTTTCCCGCCGCGCCGCAGAGTGATCCGCCCCAACACGGAGCCCCGTCGCAAAAGGCGGGCTTCGCCACGTTCAGGTACGACACTGCTTGGAGCTCCTTATCGGGTGCAGCACGCTACGCTTTGACGAGTGCCTTGCGCGCCTTCTTCACCGGCGACTTGACGGCCGTTGCGGTTGTTGTCGCCGCCGCGGCGCGAGCAGCTCGTTTTGGTTTTTCTGCCGCTGCTGGTGCGGGCGCCGCCTTGCGCCCGAGCCCAATTGATTTCGCAAGAGCCGAGCGGGTGGCTGCGTAGTTCGGCGCCACCATCGGATAGTCGGACGGCAGGCTCCATTTCTGGCGGTACGCGTCGGGCGTTAAATTGTAATGAACTCCGATGTGCCTCTTGAGGGATTTGAACTTCTTCCCGTCTTCCAGGCAGATGATGAAATCAGGTGACACTGATTTCTTGATCGACACCGCCGGCTCCAGCTTGACTGCGGCCGGAACGACAGGCGTGCCGATCCCTTGCAAAGCAACATAGGTGTCCCCAATCAGCTTCGACAACTCGCCGACCGGCAAGGGATTGTTCGACACGTAGGCGGAAACGATGTCGGCCGTAATTGATGTGAGATCAGCCTGGTTGTTTCGGTCCGGAGAAACGTTCATCGAGTTTTCCTCTTGTCTAATGGCACGCGTTGAAACGGATGAGCTGTTTATTTCGGAATCAGGCAAACAATTCGTCGTTTCCGCCAACAAACCTCATTCGTTGCAAATATCAACCGGCACGCTTCGCTTTCATCAGCTCCAGACAAGGTTGGGAGGCGCTCGAGGTCGGCAGCCTGCTGATGAAGCAATGCAACAGCAGCTTATTCGGCGGGGTCGAGGTCCGACACAATGCCACCGATCGGCAGCGGCAGGAACGAGGCCCAGATCACTGGGCCCGCTGTCTGAGAAGTGCCAGGTCAGCGTCCCATTGACGTCGAAGGCTACAGCCGGACCGGTCTGCGCGACACGCCATGAGCCCGCGGAAGCAGCGGCGATGATATCGCCGAACTCTCGCGCCCTCGGCATCGCCAGGCAGACATCCCCGGCTGTTCGGGTGCCTCGGCGCTTCAGAACGGCCATCCAGCATCCGGAGTTGGTGCGCAATCTGATCGTGATTACGATAGCGTTCTGGCGAGCTTTTCTCGCTTGACGCTTTGCCACGGGTGCGTTTTTCTCTTGGGCCATGCTCAAGCCCTTGCTAGACACCGACGTTGCCGACGAGGCGCCTGGCTACGACGAAGAGCACCTGCTTACCTTTATCCGCCTGCTTGATGCTTCTGACGAAGGGGCCGATTGGAGGGAAGTTTCTAGGATCGTTCTGCACGTGGATTCGGACAAGGAGCCGGAGCGGGCCTTCACAGCCTGGCAGACGCATCTAGCGCGCGCGCACTGGATGACCATCAACGGCTATCGATATCTTCTTTCCGGTGGCGCGCTGCGAAGCCAGGATCTGGTGAAAGTCACCGCGATGAAGATCGGAATGGTATGGACGGCTCGTTTGAACGGCATTTTGAAGTCCCAAATTTCAGTAGCTAAGCAGCGGCGCGGGTATGATCTTTCACAAACCCGCGCACCGGGTACAGCCCAACCCAATTCCACGCCACTGGCGTGGTGCAATGCCTGATAGACCGGTCGTGCTGTAGAGTGCGGCGTGTTTTTCACGGTCGGTCGCACAACTCTTCAGCTTGGATAGGTGAGGACAGCGCCGCCTCGGTCCAATCCGATCTTCCGAGCCTCAAACTCGGTCCTGGATTGCGCAAGGAGATGTGGCATGGTTGGTTCTGATCGGATCGACAAACTGATCGCAGCGGTGCCCGCGGCCTTGGCGCTTCGCGCCGGGCTGGACCTCGGCATCTTCACCCGGCTCGGGAGCAGCGCGGTGACCGCTGACGGCCTTGGGGCCGCGCTCCAAGTCGAGCCCGATCGTCTGTCGCGGCTCCTCTACGCGCTCGCCAGCATTGGTCTTCTCGAAGTCAACGATGGTCAATTTCGCAACGGAGCCGAAGCGTCAGCCTTCCTCGACGCGTCCAAGCCAACCTATCGCGGCGGCGATCATGCCCTCCTGCGGGAGCTCTGGGGAGCCGACTTGCTGACGGCAGAGTCGCTGCGACAGAACCGGCCGGCTGCGCTGCACGACTTCTCCGAAGCGCGGGCCGAGGCCGCGGCGGCTTTCAGCCGCAGGCTCGCACCGGGCGGGGTGATTTTCGGCCGACATTTGGCCCGGAAGATGGACCTCTCGGCGATCAGTTCGGTGATCGACATCGGCGGGGGCTCCGGGACCATTCTTGTCGGACTTCGGGAGCGGTGGCCGCAGATTGCGGCGACGCTGATGGAGCTCCCAACGGTCGCAGCGGTCGCGCCAGCGATCCTGTCAGAATACGGTGCAGACGACGTGGTCGTCGAAGAGGGGGACATAACTGTCGCTCCATCGATCGGTCGGCACGATCTGGCGATCCTGAAGGCCGTCGTCCAGGTGCCTCCGCCGGACCAGGCGCGCAGTTCGATCCTGAACGCGGCACGTTGCCTCACACCCGGAGGCGAGATCGCAATTGCGGGGTGGGGTGTCGTCGATGACGACCGCCTCGGCCCGCCTGAGGGTGTCTTTCTGAATGTCACTTTCTTGAACCTCTATCGCCACGGCGAATCGTACACTGAAGGTCAGTATCGCGCGTGGATGACCGAGGCTGGATTCCGGGATATTTCGAGGTCGCGCCTGGCGGACGGCTCCACGCTCTTTCGTGCGCGCCTCACGGGCTGACCGTGGCTGAATCGTTGATTTTCGGACGC
The DNA here is from genome assembly GCF_040320105.1 of Mesorhizobium sp. M0778. Taxonomy (NCBI): domain Bacteria; kingdom Pseudomonadati; phylum Pseudomonadota; class Alphaproteobacteria; order Hyphomicrobiales; family Phyllobacteriaceae; genus Mesorhizobium; species Mesorhizobium sp. M0778. Next base: position 129,736 of record NZ_JAMYPA010000014.1, read on the forward strand.
AGGGATCTCCGAGGCGCCCCGCGACTTGATTGCGGTTGCGGCTGTCTTGTCGCTGCTGCCGCCCGAGCAGCTCGTTTTGGTTTTTCCGCTGCAGCTCTTGCTGGCGCGGCCGCCGTTGGTGAACAACCGGGTGGCCGGTTCGGTACGCGCAGCAAACTCCCCCTCCGATTGCTGCATTGGTCGGTGGCACCGATCGCAGCCCGCTTCTGACGCCCGCCCTGATACTGCCGTATTAAACGCAGAAGCCTACCGAGATTCCAATTTACCTTTTTCCCAGCCATCTGCGGCAATGGACTCTGTTCCCCAATGTGCCGCCACGTGCGGATGGCTATGTTCGAAGTAGCGGCGTCCTAGGTTCGGATAAAAGGAGTGGCCTGATTTGTTGCGTGCGAGACCTTTTCCCATCGTGGCAAGGATTGCTTTTCTGGTCACACTGGCCGGTGTCCTCGTGCTCGCGCTCTCACCGGTGTGGCTTTTGCAGAATTTTGGTTTCGGGTTCACCTCTCACGATGACAAGCTCAATCACGCCGCAGCGTTCGTCGTGTTGACGGCTATCGGCAGTCTTGGTTGGCCAGAGCACAGAGCAAGGCTGATAGTTTTTCTCGCCCTTACTGGCGGCGCGATCGAGATACTGCAGGGCATGCAAATAATAAGTCGCGACATGGATATCTTCGACTGGTTTGCCGATTGTGTCGGCATCGCGTGCGGGCTCGCGATTGCAAGCTGGACAAAGAAATTAGCTGACGGCTTCTCCTAGAGGTCGCATCCTGGCAAGTACGGGCTGGCCGCGTAAAGTACTTGCGCGGTGAATAGGATTTGCGGCACGCTTCGCTAAAGGATTTCCGCGAGGAGAATGGGATGGCCGTAGCTAAGAAGGACTCGGAGTCCCGGAACTAGACGCATGAAATACGTCATCGCCTCGCTGTTCGGCGCCTTGCTGCTGTTCGGTTTCATCGCGTTGGCTGGCGCTGGCCACGGGTGGATCGCGGGCGCGTTGAGTTGCCTGCCATTAGCTGCGGTCTCGTTTGCCGCTTGGCTCAACGCACTGCGCACTATACCTTCACTCCATATCGCTAACGGATTGCTTGTTACCGCATGCGTCGTGCTCGTAGGTACGGCGTATGGAACGCTATCAGAAGGCGCACGGTACTTCCTTGATTATTGGCACCTGCAAGGTCCCCTGGCCGGGCCGGTTATCGCCCTCATCTATTTCAACTGGGTCTTCGCTTGCGGGCTCACGTGGTGGCGTCGCCGCGCAGAGACTTAGCTTTGCATCGCCCTCCCGGGAACCCGCTAGAGAGGACCGACGAGCAAGAAGACCATCGCTCGGCAATCGCAAGCTCCGCTTCCGTCCTCGCCTCTCTTTCTGGGTCCATATTGTCGGCGGCGATGAGCCGTCGCGGGGATTGCATGATTTCGCCTCGCGTCCATCCGGCCCAAGCAGGCAACCTACGATGGCTTGGAATCCCGGCCCCATGGCCTCCTGGCAGTATCTCGCGATCGGCACGCCGTGTCGTCTTGGCGGCGTGATCATCCTCGCTCCCTAGAGATACGCTTAGCCGGCACGCTACTCGATGATCTTCACAACCACGTTTTCACGGCTTGCTTCTGCGCGCGCGTAGTCGATGCTAGCGTTATAGTCCGCTTTCGGGCTGGCGATTCTTTCAGGGCGCTCTGCTGGACCGGCGATGATATGGGGAGGCGCTCGCAAATCGCGCCCCACGCGCGGGTTGATCGGTTGATCAACATCAAATCGTGAATATGAGAAATGCGCTAACTGTGACCGCGGTGGTCACCGTGGCTCGTGTGTCAGCAGATGTAAGGTTGAGTGTCGGCGAGTAGCAGAGGTCCAGCAACAATGACTTTGAGGCGAATCAGAGCTTACGGCGCATCCGGCTTGGTTCTAGCGCTTTGCACTGTGTTTGCTTGGCAGAACGCCACTGCCGCTCAAAATTGCGACGCAGCCGCGACGCCTGGCGTCAATTGGCGCGAGTGTGACAAGAAGCTTCTCATCCTAGAAGGACAGGACCTGAGCGGGGCGAACCTGTTCGGTGTTGATTTCACTTCGACCGACCTCAGGAACAGCAATCTCGTTGCCGCAAATCTTGAGAAGGCAACGCTTGTGCGTGCTTCCCTGGCCGACTCGACCGCCAAAGGCGCCCGGTTCGACAGAATCGAGGCCTACAGGACCGACTTCAGCCGTATGGACGCGCAGGGCGCTGTGTTTGCGAGCGCGGAAATGCAGCGCTCGAATTTCCAGGACGCCAATCTGACCAATGTTGATTTCACAAAGGCAGAATTGGGGCGTGCGCAGTTCCATGACGCCGATATCAGCGGCAGCCGCTTCTCGTTTGCCAATCTCGCACGGGCGGACTTCCGAGGAGCGACGTTCACCGCGCCGGTAGACTTTGACCGCGCTTTTTTGTTTCTGACCCGTATCGAGGGCCTCGACCTTTCCAATTCGGTGGGTCTGTCCCAGTGGCAGCTCAACATGGCTTGCGGAGACGCCCGGACCGAGTTGACTTCTGGCTTGACGAGGCCTGAAGATTGGCCCTGTCAATTCCAGCAGGAATAGTTGTCGCAAACGAACTGCGGCAATGCTGCACCCGACAGGATTCGAACCTGTAACTTCTGCCTTCGGAGGGCGGAGATCCTCCGCCAAAGTGGCACGTTTCTACGGTATTGGTATTGGCGAAATCGCGGCAGCTACTGGTGCTGCTGGCTTTGCTCTGTGGACCCGACGCAATGGATGAGCTGGCGGCTTCCAAGAAAAATCGACCGAGTTCATCTGTCTCTCCCGTGAAGAAGACGATCCTCCGCAGACTGGGGCCGGGCCTCATCACTGGCGCGTCGGACGATGATCCATCCGGGATCGGCACCTATAGCCAGGCGGGGGCCCAACTCGGGTTCGCAATCGGATGGACGATGCTGCTGACCTATCCTCTGATGGTCGCGATTCAGGAAATCAGTGCGCGCATCGGAAGGACCACCGGCCACGGCATCGCAGGCAATCTATGCCGCCACTATCCGAATTGGCTTCTACAGTCCATCGTAACTCTTCTGTTCATCGCAAATACCGTCAACATCGGCGCCGATCTCAGCGCCATGGCCGATGCGACGAAGCTTCTAATCGGCGGCCCGACCGTTCTCTATGTCGTCCTGTTCGCAGCCATTTGCGTAATTGGAATCGTTTTCGTGAACTACGATCGCTACGCGCTCATCTTGAAATGGATGACGTTGAGCCTGTTCTCGTATGTCGCTGTCGTGTTTGCTGTGCAAGTTCCCTGGGCCGAAGCACTGGGTGGCGTGCTGGTCCCGCGAATTGTCTGGAGCAACGAGTTCTTCACTACGCTTCTCGCTATCTTCGGCACGACGATTTCGCCCTATCTCTTCTTCTGGCAGGCGTCAGAGGAGGCCGAAGAGGTCCACGCAAATCATCGCAGAAAATCGTTGTTGAGGGCTCCACGTCAGGCGGTCGACGCGTTCTCGCGAATACGCGCCGACACTCTCATAGGCATGGCATTCTCCAACGTCATCGCGCTGGCGATCATCTTCGCGACCGCGGCGACCTTGAACAAAGCCGGCATCACCGACGTCGAGACATCCGCTCAGGCGGCCGAGGCGCTGCGGCCGATCGTCGGCGATTTTGCCTTTGCTATCTTCGCTTTCGGCATCGTCGGGACAGGGTTGCTGGCGGTACCAATCCTGGCCGGCGCGGCGGCTTACGCCATTGGCGAGGCGAGACGATGGCCCGTGGGGTTGTCGCGCAGACCTGGGGAGGCTGTGGCGTTTTACAGCACTCTTGCCGCGGCCACGGGGCTCGGAGCAGCGATCACGTTCGGTCCAATCGATCCGATCAAGGCGCTGTATTGGACAGCCGTCGTCAACGGTGTCGTCGCCGTTCCGGTCATGACGGTCATGATGATAATGACAGCCCAGCCAAAGGTCATGGGCGACTTCACCGTCAAGGGCTGGCTGCGCTGGCTGGGATGGGCCTCCACGATCGCTATGGCGATGTGCATGGTCGGAATGCTCATGAGCTGGTTCATGTGACAGCCAATTGATCACCCGCCGCAGTTCGTATGGCGGTGGAAACCAGGCCGGAAGCTATCTTCGACACTCTATCAAGGTCTCGACGCCCTAGACTATCGCGCTGCCGAAACCGCAGGCTCGAGGCCGAGCCGTCCCACAACAGCTTCAACCGGCATTGGTTGCGGGTTGTCGCCGATTGCTGGACGTTACCTCGAAACGCGCGGGTGCTCTTCAGATCGGGGCGGTCGAGGCGCCGAAGGCTCAGATGACCGATGCCGACGTCGGGATTGCGGCAGACCACACGGACGAGAAACTGGGCTCGAACTCGGTTAACCAGCCGCGACCGCGGCGAGGAGCGTCCGGCGGGCTTGGCGAGGACGCCGAACGCGGCGGAAGACCAGCGGGTCGGCGCAGTATTGAGGTCGCACACGTTCAGTTCCTTCTTGAGAAACATAATTCCAGCACCGAGGAACCCGATCCCGGACCCGCGCGGCAGGACGATGCCCAAATTAATTGGCAGCCTGTTCGATCGAAATCATGGAATGTTCCTGAGAAGACAGCCCTGCGAACTCGCTCACGCCGGGTTCTCGAGGTCGAATTGCTTCGACGGCTCATCGTAGCCGAACAACTCCGCGTAGCGCCCCAGGAGATGATCGCGCGCATCGTGTCGGCACGTTCTTCGGACATGTGGTCTTCGAGGTGGCGTGAATTGTGCCATGCATCGCCAACTCCCAAGCTGGCTCGGTCATTCACTCACTTGCCAGGGAGGCGTGCATTTTCTGGCGCGGTACCCAGTTCCGACCGTATCAGGCGCCTTGGTCTCATCCATTCGCCGCGCGCTCTTTCGGACAGTACCAATCCATGGCCAGGTCGATCGGGCGCATAGACGTAGCCGTCCCGGATTTCGATGGGCTGTTCCACCAGATGATCGAAGTTCTGAAACGAATATTCCAGCCATTCGACTTCCGGCAGCGCGACCGCCATGTGCACGCCGATCTCCAGAAAGGTGTTGCCGATGCTGACCGGGATGCCGAGCTCGGCGGCCAGCCAACCAATGTGCATAACATCGGTGACTTGACCGTGGACATTCAGGATGTCGGCTGCGTGGGCTTCCAGAAGAAGCCGTTTGCCTTGAAGATCCAGATACTCGCCGCTGTTGATCTGAGTCCATGTCATTGCCTGCCTGAGCATTCTCAATCCTTCGTGGTCGTGACGCAGGATTGGATCCTCGACCCAGAGAAGATCGTGGCCGGCATCGCGGATCGCCACCAATTTCATTAGCGCTTCCTTCGAGGTCCACGCCTCGTTCGGGTCGATCATGATTTCCGAGCCTGCCGGCACGCAGGTTTTCAACAGCTCCAGGCGCCGCAGATCGCGATCGAAATCCGGGTGGCCGACCTTGATCTTGAAAGCGGAATAGCCAAGCGACGCCGCGTGGGAAAACAAGGAGACGAAAGCATCGTCGTCGAGGTGAAAATCGAGGCCACTGGCGTAGGCTTTCACACGGTTGCGACGACTGCCGAGCAGCACGTGAAGGGGTAGGCCAGCTTCCTTTGCCGCAAGATCCCAAAGCGCCACCTGGATCGCTTCATGAAAAGGCAGGGAGTACGCCCGCTGATTGCCACCGCGCGGGCGGTTCACACGATGAACCAGCGCGATCGCCTTATGTCCTTTCAGCCCCGGCCAAACCTCGTTTTCGAAAACGGTCTCGATCTCAGTCTGGTCGGGCAGGGGATTGAAGAGCGTCTGGATGAAGCCCAGTCCCACTTCACCACTTTTCGAAACGAGTTCCAGCGCAGCGACGTTTACATCGTCGGCTCGAACCTGACTGTCCCCGATTACCCGGTCGCGGGCGAACTGAAATCGGGTTATACGAAAATGCGAAAGGCTCATCACAGGGGCTTTCTGATCGTTTAGTATAACGCACTGATCTATCAGCTAAGATGTCTCAGTACCGAATCAATGGAGGTGCCGCAAGTGGCGGGCAAAGCAAAAGCCATCTCTCATACCCTGGTGGCGGCCACCCGTATGAGCGATGTTGCCTACGAACGAATTCTGGAACGCTTGTTCGACAGGCGCGTTCCGGTCGGGGCATTCGTTTCGCAGAGCGAACTGTCCGCGATCGTTGACGTGCCCGTCGCTCCGCTTCGTGACGCTCTGCGCAAGCTCGAGGCGGAAGGAATTCTCACCATCCATCCACGCTCCGGAATCCAGTTCATAAAACCTGGCATGGAGCTCACGCGCGCCACCTACCAATTCCGCGCCATCATAGAGCGATCGGCAATTCGCGTCTTTGCCGAGCAGGGCGATGAAGCCGTCATGAATGCCTTGGAAATGCGGCACTCCCGGCTGGTCCGGCGCATCGAACGGGAGGGTGTGGGAAAGGAGCAACTGGAGGAGATGGATGCGCTGGAGGGAGAGCTGCATGGCGCAATCATCGGCGCGCTGCGCAATCCCTTGATCGATAGCACCTATCGGCGCATGCACAATTATCTACGTCTGTTGCGGCTGGACAGCAAACTCACCTCGCCAATCATGATCCGGACACTGAAGGAACACCTCGACATCCTTGAGGCTTGCAGCACCAGGAATGCCGACGCTGCCGAAGCAAAGCTGCAGTCCCATTTCCAGGCGGCCATGCAGCGGAACCTTGGTCTGGTCTGACACGTCGTTGCTTGCCTCTCCGGCGCGGTTGCACGGCTTGGGAAATGATGTTACCCAACACTCCAACTGATCGATCAGTCTGCTGATCTGATATCTTGGAGGTTCGCATGCGGTTGAACAAAAGGCAGTTTCTCGTGGGTTCGGCGGCCCTCGCGATGGCAGGGCGCATTGGTGGTGCCCGTGCCGCGAGTGCCATCAGTTACTGGCACCACTTCACCAGTCAGTCGGAAATGGCCAGCTTACTCAAGATCATCGGATTGTTTCAGGCGGCCAATGCAGATGTGGCGGTGACCCAGGAAAACATCCCGAACTCGGAATATATGGCCAAGGTTTCATCGGCCGTGCTGGCCGGCGGGCGTCCCGATACCGCCATGGTGATTGCCGAGCGCTTCGCCGATCTTACCGCGATGGAGGGATTGATCGATCTTACCGAGCGCGTGAATGGGTGGGAGGGCAAGGCGAACTTTCCCGACAATCGCTGGACCGGGCTTTCCAGCAATGGCGCCATTTATGCGGTTCCCGCCTTCGCCTTCGTTGACTGGATGTACTACCGCGCAGACTATTTCGAGGAAGCTGGACTGACGGGGCCACCCCGAAATTTCGACGAATTCCTTCAGGCATCCCGCAAACTGACCAATCCTTCGAAGGGCAGGTATGCCTTCGGCATGCGCGCCGGCGCCGGCGGTTTCAAATATGTCATCGATGTCATGGAGGCGTTCGGCTCGCCGATCGTCAAGGATGGGCAGCCGGCCATCGACAGGGCCGCGGCGATCGAGGCGATAACGTTCTATTCCGATCTCTTCCTGAAGGAAAAGGTCGTGCCGCCGAGCGCGCCCCACGACAGCTACCGTCAGATCATGGAAGCCTTCCGCACCGGGCAGACTGCGATGGTGTGGCATCATACCGGTTCGCTGAACGAAATCTCGAGTGCGATGAAGCAGGGTGAACAATTCTCGACCGCGCCGATGCCGGCCGGTCCGAAGGCGCATGTCGCTCGCGTCGCGTACGCCGGCAACGGCGTCATGAAGGAAGACAATATCGAGGCTGCCTGGCGGTGGGTGAGTTTCTGGGGCCAAACGGACGCTGCCCTGGCCCTGCTCGAGGGGACCGGCTATTTTCCGGCCTCCGCCGCTGCGCTGCAGGATCAGCGGATCACCGGCAATCCGATCTATAATGCGGCGACGGAAACGCTCAAGTTCGGACGCCTGCCGAACAATTTCGTCGGCGCCGCGGGCTGGTCCGAAAATGTCGTCAATCCCGCTTTCCAGTCGGTGCTGACGGGTCAGTCGACGCCGGAACAGGCAGTAGACCGCATGATCCAGGGCCTGGAGGCGGCGCTCCGCTGATCCCCGGACGTGCAGCCGTGCTCAGAACGCAACGGGACGGTGCTTTCGCATCGCAGATTCATGATAATAAGCTCGAGCAGATATCTGCCTATGCGGGCTCTCGGCGAACTATCCGAGACCCGATACTGGATGTATTTGCTGCTCCTTCCCAGCCTCGCCCTTATCCTTCTCGTGATCGCCTATCCGACGCTTTACGGCATGGCAATCAGCTTTCGCGAGATGCGTCTGACGCGTCCCGGGTTGGATGGCTGGGTCGGCTTCAAACATTATCTAGCGATGTGGTCAGACCCGGTATTCTGGATCGCATTGAAGAACACCGTCGTGTGGGTTGCTGCCGCGGTCGTGCTGGAACTATCGCTTGGTCTGCTCGCCGCGACAGCTCTCAACAGGGATTTGCCGGGCACGAAAATCTTCGCCGTGCTCATCCTGCTTCCCTACTTCCTGCCCAATGTCGTAGCGGGCCATATGTGGGCCTTGCTGCTCGATCCGCGGCTCGGAGTCATCAACGATCTTCTTGTCCGGCTAGGCGTCCTGCAGGCCTACAAGGCATGGTTTGCTGATCCCAATACTGCGCTTGCGGCGACCATTCTCGTCGAGGCCTGGCATGGGTTTCCATTCTTCGCGCTGCTGCTGCTCGCGGGCCTGAAGGGTATTCCCGAGGATCTCTACAGGGCAGCGGCGGTCGACGGCGCAGGCCTGGCGGCGCAGCTCAGGCTGATCACCTTGCCCATGCTCAAGACCGTCATCGCGGCGGCAGTGATCCTGCGCGTCATCGGTCTGGTCAATTCGCCCGATCTGCTCCTCATTCTCACCGGTGGCGGACCGGGAGATGCCACGCAAGTGCTGTCGTTGTACGCCTTTCAGACTGCCTACAAGGAGTTCAATTTCGGCTACGCATCCGCCCTGTCGGTGGTGATGTTCGTGACCCTGATGATCTTCGCGGCCGGGTATATCCGCATCTCCAGGATTACCAAAGGACAGGGCGATGATTGAAAGCAAGCGTCACCGGCGGATGATCGCGAACATCGCCACCTACATCGTGCTCGCAAGCCTGACGGTGTTCTGCATCGGTCCGATGATCTGGATGTTCCTGACATCCCTCAAATATGAGGCCGACATTGTCACCCAGACGATGCAGTACCTCCCGAGCCGCGTTACCTTCGACAATTATGTCGCCATCTGGACGCAGTCGGGTTTCCCACGGCTTATAGGCAACAGCCTCGTCGTTACCTTGCTGACGGTGACGATCTGCGTCGTCACGGGCACGCTTGCCGCCTATGCATTTTCTCGCTTCGCGTTTCGAGGCCGAGATCAGCTCATGCTCGGCTATCTTGTCGTTCGCATGTTTCCCGCAGTCATGATGATCATTCCCCTTTATGTTGTTATGCGCGGTGTGGGGCTCGTCGACAGCCGTTTCGGCCTAGCGCTTGCCTATACGAGTTTCCTGCTGCCGCTGTTCGTGTGGATGCTCAAGGGGTTCTTCGATTCGGCACCTAACGAACTCGAGAGCGCGGCTCGCATCGACGGCTCGACAAGGCTTGGCGCCATGGTCCGTATTGTCATGCCCCTTGCGCGGAACGGCCTGGTCGCAAGTTCGGTGTTCATTGCCATCGCGGCCTGGAATGAGTTCCTGTTCGCCCTGATGCTCACGACGGGGCAGGGGTCTCGCACCTGGCCCGTGGGCCTGCAACTGATGGTCGGAGAGTTCCAGCTTCCTTGGGGCGTTCTGGCGGCAGGCGGCATTCTCAGCATCATCCCTGTCATCGTTCTCTTCGCGATTGTCCAGCGAACCATGGTCCAGGGGCTGACTGCAGGCGCCATCAAAGGTTAGGAGTTTCGCATGGCGACACTTTCCATCAGGGACGTGCGCAAGTCCTATGGCTCCGTACAGGTTCTTCACGGGGTCGACATCGAGCTCGAGGACGGAGGCTTTCTGGTTCTGCTCGGGCCGTCCGGATGCGGCAAGTCGACCTTGCTCAACATGATTGCCGGCCTCGACGACACGTCCAGCGGTGACATCCTGATCGGTGGACGCTCGGTCCTCGACCTTGCGCCCAAGGACCGCAATATCGCGATGGTGTTCCAATCCTACGCGCTTTATCCCACCATGTCGGTCGCGAGGAATATCGGCTTCGGATTGGAAATGCGTGGCGTCGGCGCCGACCAGCGCACGCGTGCCGTGGAAGATGCCGCGCGCATGTTGCAAATCTCCCATCTGCTCGATCGACGCCCCGCCAACCTTTCGGGCGGACAGCGGCAGCGCGTTGCGATGGGCCGCGCGATCGTGCGCGACCCGGAGCTGTTCCTCTTCGACGAGCCATTGTCCAATCTCGATGCCAAGCTTCGCGTGGAAATGCGCACGGAGATCAAGCGCCTGCACGAGCGTCTCGGCACGAGCATCGTCTATGTCACGCATGATCAGATCGAGGCGATGACGCTGGGCACCAAGGTGGCCGTCATGAAAAGCGGCTACATCCAGCAATTGGGCGATCCGGGCACCATCTATGAACGGCCCGCCAATATGTTCGTGGCAAGTTTCATCGGATCTCCGGCAATGAACTTCCTTGCCGGACGACTGGTCCCGGATTCGGAAGGTGTCCGGTTTCAAGCGAGCGGTGTATCGATCGTGTTGCCGACGCGGAACCGGCAGGTGGACTCTGAGCGACCGGTGATGTTGGGCATACGGCCTGAAGAGCTGAGAACCGTTGCGGAGAATCGAGCTTCGATCATTGGGGAGATCGACGTGGTAGAGCCCACCGGGCCTGAAACCATGGTGACTGTGCAGGTCGGCGAGAACGCGATCATCGCGCGCCTGCCGCCGAGGTTTGCCGGCCGGCGCAAAGAGCCAATATTTCTTGCCGTCGATCCGGCGAGCGTCAACCTGTTCGATCCGGATAGCGAGCAGCGCATCGACATTTAGGACGTGGATACCAGCGGCTGGACGCAGTGGCGGAGGGATCCGCGATGTCGCCTCGAACTCATCCGGAGCGAATGCGGACCGCTTGCGGTCAAGCTGCGCTGGGTGAGCGGTATCTCGGCAGGGTAGTCAGCGGGCCTTGGCGATCAGTTCTGTCAGGCAATCAGCAGCCTCCGTCCCTGGCACGCCAAGATCTCTGACACTGTCCATGTGGTTGCGGTTCGGGAGCACATGCGACGTTACCAACGATCCCTGCCGCACCAAGCTTGCTTTGAATCGATCGGCTTGCTGATGGAAGGGTGGCGTCTCATTGGCTCCGACCAGAACCGCCGCCCTGGTTTGAGGATCATGCCGACAGGCGAGCGGCGTAAACATGGCGACTTCCTCGTCGGTTATTCCAATCTCGTGGGCGAGAAAGGAATCCTGGAGCGGTTTCAAATCGTAGAGCCCGCTCAGCAGAAGAGCTGCCCTTACATTCGAGGGGGTATGCTCGTCGTTGAACAGAAACGTTGCAAGATGTGCTCCAGCCGAATGACCACTGACAGTCAGGGCCGCCGGGTTTCCGCCATGATCGGCGATGTTGGCCAGGATCCACTGCTTGGCGCGGCGCACCTGGTCGACGATCGTCGCCATTCGGACCTTGGGCATCAGAGCATAATCAAGGATGACGGCAATGGCCCCGGCCTGGGTAATCGTCGTCGCGACATATGAATAGTCGCGCTTGGAGAACATTCTCCAGTAGCCGCCATGGACAAAGATGTGCACCGGCAGCGCCGTTCTTTTCCCCGGGGGAAAGAACAGATCCATGGTTTCGGTCGGATCCGGTCCGCAGGCCACGTCCGCGGTCATCGCAATGGTGGCGCGGGCGGCCTCGCTGCGGCCAACGAAGTCCTGCACGATTTCGTCAAAATCCGCGACGTGGTCGCGGATGCGAAAGGGATCGTCTTGCATGCTTTCTCCGCTCACATGCTGATGGCGAGGTATTTCGCCTCCATGAACTCGGCAATGCCGTGATGCTGCCCTCCCTCGCGGCCGAGCCCACTCTGCTTAACGCCGCCGAAGGGGGCCGCCGGATCGGACATCAGCCCCCGGTTGACAGCGATCATCCCGGCCTCGATCCGGGAGGCCACCCGCATGCCGCGCGCCAGATCGCGCGTGTAGATGTAGGCAGCAAGCCCATATTCGGTGTCATTGGCGCGTGTGATGACCTCAGCCTCGGTGTCGAAGCTCGAGATCGGCGCCACGGGCCCGAATATCTCCTCATGCGCCATCTTTGCGTCGCCTGGCACGTCGCGAAGCACTGTAGGAGGGTAGAAGAAACCAGTTCCGGACAGGACTGAGCCGCCGCACATGACCCGCGCGCCGCGTGCGACCGCGTCGATGACAAGGCGATCTATCTTCTCGACCGCCTTTTTCGTGATCATGGGTCCGCATTCCGTGTCCGGGTCGGTGCCAGGGCCGACCTTGAGCGACGACATCCGCTTCTTGAGGCCGTCCGAGAAGGCTTCGTAAATGCCAGATTGCACGTAGAGGCGGTTGGCGGCCGTACAGGCCTCACCGGCGTTACGCATCTTGGCTACCATTGCGCCATCGAGCGCCGCTTCGAGATCAGCGTCGTCGAACACAATGAACGGTGCGTTGCCGCCGAGTTCCATCGAACACGAAACCACATGCCTGGCAGCCTCTGCCAGCAGAGCGCGACCCACACCCGTCGAACCGGTGAAGGAGAGCTTGCGCACTCGCGGGTCGGCCAGCATGGCGGCTGTCAAAGGGCCGGGACTGGAGGTCGTCAGGACGTTGACCACCCCCGGTGGCACGCCTGCGTCCTGATAGAGCGCGGCCAGCGCGTAGGCGGTAAGCGGGGTCTCGCTGGCTGGCTTCAAGATCACCGTGCATCCAGCGGCAAGTGCTGGCGCGATCTTGCGGGTCGCCATCGCGGCAGGAAAATTCCAAGGCGTGATCAGGACGCAGATACCGATCGGTTCGTAGTCGACCACGATGCGATTGGTGCCGGAAGGCGCAATACCGAATTCGCCAGTAATGCGAACGGCCTCCTCGGCATTCCAACGGAAAAATTCCGCGGCATAAGCGATCTCGCCGCGGGCATCCCGCAGAGCCTTGCCGTTTTCCAATGCGATGAGAGTCGCGAGCGCCTCTGATCGTTCCGTCATCAGTTCAAAGCAGCGTCTGAGGATCTCGGAACGCTTTCGCGGCGACGTTGTCCGCCAGCCATGGGCTGCCTTGGCAGCGGCGTCAACGGCAGCGGCCGCGTCGTTCACGGTCGCATCGGGCACAGCGGCGATGACAGCCTCGGTCGAAGGATCGACGACCGGAATCACCCTGCCATCCGCGGACTGGCGCCATTCGCCGCCAATATACAGCCCGTGCGAGATTGTGTGGAAGTCGCTGATTCCCTGATCATCCGACAGAACCTGTGAAAACGTGTTCATCTCGATATTCCCGATTGTTACATGATGCTGGCGAGGTCGCCATCAAAGGCGGCCTGGACCAGGCGTCGCATGGACCCCAAGTCGAATGGACGCGGATTGTTCTTGATGAGGCGCTCGATACCAATCGCTTGTTCGGCCGTCCAATCGAGCTTATCGGCGGGCAGCCCCAGTTCGGCCAACGAGGGGGTGATCCCGATTGCCCCAAACAGCCGACTGACCTCGCCAATGGTCGCGTCGGCCAACTCTTCGGGCGTACAGCCCTTTGCATCGAGGCAGAGCGCGTCGGCGATCTCGGCCATCTCGGTCGCTGCGGCTGTTTTGTTGTACTTCATGACGTATGGCAGCATGGTGGCGACACCCAGTCCGTGAGGGGTGTGGGTTATCGCGCCAACCGGGTATTGCACGGCGTGCGCTGCCGCTGTGCCGGCCGTTCCGAACGCACAGCCGGCGGCCAGTGCACCCATCATCACGTCGGCCCGGGCGTCCTCGTCAGAGGGCTGGCGGTATGCCGTTTCAAGGCTTCGGCCAAGCAGCTTGATCGCCAGCAGGGCGAAATGATCGGTCAAAGCGGTTTTGCCGATAAAGACATGTTTCTGCGGAAGGCCGGGATCGGTCCCCCGCCTGACGGCGGTGAAGGCCTCGATTGCATGCGTCAGCGCATCGGCGCCTGCGATCGCCGTCAATGCCGGCGGGCATGTCATCGTCAGTTCAGGATCGCAGATGGCCGCGGCCGCGATCAGATATGGGCTGGAGATGCCGACCTTCAGGGTGCGATCCGGATCGGAGATTACGGCGACCGGGGTCACTTCAGAGCCCGTGCCGGCTGTCGTCGGCACCGCGATCAGCGGCAGCGTCGGGCCGGGCACCTTGAACTCGCCGTAGTAATCCTGGAGCTGACCGCCGTGAGTGATGAGCAACGCGGCGCATTTGGCCATATCGAGACAACTGCCGCCGCCAATGCCGATCACCATGTCGGGCGCGAACCTCCGTGCTTCCTCGACGCAGACGGCAACGGTGTCCCGGGGAACGTCGGGTAGCACGCGGTCATGCACCAGTACGTCTATCGAGCTGGCTCGCAGCGCCGCGACGATCTCTCCAAACGGGCCCGTTGCGGCAAAACGTTCATCGGTGCAGACGAGCACGCGACGCCCGAGCCTGGCCGCGACAACCGGAATGACGTGGCGTTGGCCCTTCCCGAAGAGGATTTCGCGCGGCAGCCTTATGGCAGCGAAAAGGCTCATTATCTGCATCCTGTGATGATGTCTGGATTGGAATGCGAAAGGCCGTTCAACTCGGCCCAAAGGCTGGGTTTGACGTCAAACCCCACTTGCAGCACGCTTGCGTTCCGACGCGTTGAACCATCGCCCGGAGCGCTGACGGTCCGTTCAGGCTCGGACGGTGAGGAAGCCCGGCCCGCGGAGTCGGCCCGCTGCTCCAGCAGGGCCACCGCAAGTACGATTGCTTTGTCTTGAACCAGCCTCAAATTATATCCTCTATAAAATCGTATAGGATATAGGATTGCATTGGCCGAAGCATCGTGTTAGCAACTCAATGTGTCAAGGGGCAAAAAATGCAGGCCATGAACTTACCCAGTCTAGATGAACCGAACCTCGCCGGCGGGCGTATCCAGCGCTCCAGCAGCCTGGTTGAGGACGTCTACGAAGCGATTTTTGCGCAACTCATGTCGCTGAAGATTGCGCCGGGCTCGCGCATCACGGTCGACAGTCTGGTCAAGGAATTCAACGTCTCCCACACGCCGATCCGCGAGGCGCTCGGCCGGCTCGAAGGCGAAGGCCTGGTGCTGAAGACGCATCTGATCGGTTACCGCGCTGCGCCGCAGATCACGAAACGACGGTTTGACGAGCTCTACGAGCTTCGCCTGCTGCTCGAGCCTCATGGCGCGGCCAAGGCAGCCGCGCTCATGGACGAGGTAAAGCTCGCACAGCTTCAGGAATCGGCGGGCGTCATGGCGCGCCGTGAAGGCAAGGACGAGCGTCTGAGGTATTCCAACTTCGCCCGCCAGGATGCCATTTTCCATGACAAGGTCATGGAATTCGCCAACAACGAACTCGTGCGCGAGACGCTGGCGCACCAGCATACCCACTTCCACATATTTCGCCTGATGTTCCATTCGCGCGTCACCGAGGAGGCGCTCGACGAGCATGAGGCCATTCTGGCCGCTTTCGCTGCGGCCGATCCTGCCGCTGCCGAGCAGGCGATGCGTCGCCATATCGAGCATTCCCGCGACCGTTTGTTGCTGGCGTTCGACTGAGACTGTCCCGATGTCTTTGATCACAGGCCAGTGCCAAGGATACTTCCCCGATTCACCCTTCTAGAAAGTCAAACCCACCGGGCGAGTACAGGTCTCGCCCGGCCGTTGTCACAGGAAAGGTACGACCATGCCAGGCAAAAAGATCCTAATGCTGACCGGTGAATTCACCGAGGAATACGAAATCTTCGTCTACCAGCAGGCGATGGAAGCGGTGGGCCACACGGTTCACGTTGTGTGCCCAGACAAAAGCGCCGGAGACCTGATCAAAACATCGCTGCACGATTTCGAGGGCGATCAGACCTACACCGAAAAGCTCGGCCACTATGCGCTGATCAACAAGACCTTTTCCGACGCTGAGAAGCAGCTGGAGCAATACCACGCTGTGTACTGCGCCGGCGGTCGTGGGCCCGAATACATCCGCACCGACAAGCGCGTGCAGGCGATGGTGCGCCACTTCCACGAAACCAAAAAGCCGATTTTCACGATCTGCCACGGCGTGCAGATCCTGATTGCGGTAGACGGCGTCGTGCGTGGCAAGAAGGTCGGCGCACTGGCGGCATGCGAGCCCGAAGTGACGCTTGCGGGCGGCACCTATATCGACCTGTCTCCAACGGAGGCATATGTCGACGGCACGATGGTTTCAGCCAAGGGCTGGACGGCGCTTGCAGCGTTTATCCGCGAGTGCCTGAACGTGCTTGGGACAGAAATCCGCCACGCGTAGACCTTCTTCCGACGCGTCTCAAAGGGGTGCGTCGGTTCCCTTTCTGGAAGGGCATTGTCACCGCAATTCGGCTTCGGATCATAAACGCCCGCATCGCGCTGTTTGCCCCCCAGGTTCAAAGCTCTTTCGTTATGCATTGATGCTCGTTTCATCAAATCCCGTAAGCGAACGCATCAGTGTTTCCCTTGCTGAAGCCAGATGCGCTCGGCAGGCTACCTCAATCCGAGTGGCGTTGCGGCTCTCAAGCGCATCGATATAGGCAATGTGTTCGTGGATTGCGGCAAGGTTGCGCTGCTTTTCGTCCTGCTTGTTCCACTGATAGTGGTAGTGAAAAATGAACATGATGATGTCGTAGAAATCATCGATGAAGCGGTTCGGTGATGCCTCGTTTATAAGCCGGTGGAACCGGTTATCCAGGCCGGAGAAGTCGTGAAAGCGGCTCTCAATTCGCTCCAGCAGGTCGGCATGCGCCATCTTGAGCGCGGCGAGTTTCGACCATAGCGGAGAGCTGTTCGGCTGCAGTGAAAACAGTTGTGCCGAACGCAGTTCAAACATCACCCGGATCTCGAAGAGCTCAAGTGCAAAGTCTTCAGTGAAACCCTTGAAAAGCCAGCCTGTATTCGGCCTTTTCTCGATCAGTCCAAACCGGCTGAAGCGGATCAGGAATTCGCGAATTCCATTGGTCGCAACACCGAATTGCCGTGCAAGCTCAAGCTCATTGATGCTGGTTCCGGGCCTGGTGTCACCCCGCAGCATCCACTCCATGAACTGCTGTTCGACATGCTTGGCGCGAGGCGTAGTTTCGGCGTCCGGATAGTAGTCGTTGTCGCCGACCGCGCGGCCCGTCGCTCTGAGGCCGTGGCGTTCGGTGACAAGTTCGCGGTTAACAAGTTCTCGCAGGACCTTTCGGACGGTTGTGCGGCTGACGCACATTCGCCGTCTAAGCTCATTTTCGGAAGGAAGTTCGCCGGCCAATTGTCCGTCGCGCAGCATATTTGCAGCTCGATTGAAGGCCTTCTTGTAGACGGTGTCCGTTCTCATCGGATTTCCTTGGAACAATACCTTGTCCTTTTTAGCATGAACTTTATCCATAAAAAACAACTTGACCCGCCTACACCAGTTGTTTTTTATCGATAAGAAGAGGACCTGAACACGAACTGAGTTTTTGACGACGCGGCTCGCACAAGCTGCGGCGGGGAAGGGAAATTTGCCTGAAACGGGAAACACCGGCACGACTGTCGGCGAGGCCGCGTTGCCGGCATCCAGGAAGTCAGAAGCCGTCCCCGGCCTTGCGCTTGGCCTGATGCTGCTGAGCGCTGGTCCGGTCGTCATCCTGGTGCTGCTGGTCGCCGTCCTCAGCTTTCTGTCACCCTATTTCCTGACAGGACGCAATCTCAGCAACATCCTCGCCCAGACGGCCGTCATCTCGGTTGTGGCGATGGGCCAGCATCTGGTCATCCTGACACGCGGCATCGATCTCTCCGTCGGCTCGAACCTTGCGCTGGCTTCCGTCGTTGGCGCGCTGAGCTTTCATGCTGGCGCCCCCGCCATCGTTGTGATCGCGGTGATGGTTGGCTGCGGTGCCGCGGTCGGCGCGATCAACGGGCTCTTCTATGTCTTCGGCCGACTGCCGCATCCTTTCATCATCACGCTGGCAACATTGAGCATCGCCAAGGGGTTGGCGCTGCAACTGGCCGATGGCCGCGCCATCCCTGGCATGCCGGATTCGATCGATGCGCTTGGCCGCGACGCGGTCTGGGGTCTGCCTGGATCGGTTTTCGTTGTTGCCGGCGTTGCCGCGGTGCTTTTCGTCATGGCTAAAACCATGGTCTGGGGGCGCTGGATTTATGCGGTTGGCGGCCGGCCCGACGCTGCGTTGCGCATGGGTATTCCCGTGTCCTGGGTCCTGGTTTCCGTCTATGTCATCTCAGGGCTGTGCGCCGGCATCGGTTCAGTCATCCTTGCCGGCCGCACCGACGCCGGTTCGCCGCTCTTCGGCAATCTGCTGGAACTGGATACGATCGCGGCGGTGATCATTGGCGGCGCCAGCTTTCTTGGTGGTCGCGGCCACCTCGGCCATGCCTTGATCGGCGCCATCATGATCGGCGTTATCCGCAACGCGCTCAACCTGCTCAACGTCAACGTCTTTTTCCAGCTCATCGTCATCGGCGTGGTCATCGTCATAGCGGTCGAGTCCGACGTGCTGCGCAATTACCTCGAAGGGCGTGTGCGTGTCATGCAAGCCGGGAGGCAGTCATGAGCGCTGCTGCGGCCAACGTCGATCATGCGGTCACCGCGGACAATCCCGTGCTGGCGGTACGCGGTGCGACCAAGCGTTTCGGTTCGGTTCTGGCTCTGGACGATGTCAGCATCGAGGTGCGGCGAGGCGAGATCGTCGGCCTGCTCGGCGACAATGGCGCGGGTAAATCGACGCTAACCAAATGCATCAGCGGGGTGCACCAACTCGATGCCGGCGCGATCTTTTTGGATGGTGCGCCAACGCAGATACGCTCCCCTGCGGATGCGCGCTTCGCCGGCATCGAGACCGTCTATCAGGACCTGGCGCTGTTCGACAATCTGACACCGGGACAGAACTTCTTTGCCGGCCGCGAGCTGGCTGGCCCGCAATGGCTTCCGCGCGGCCTGCGATTTCTGCAGCAGCGCCGAATGGACGCCGAGACCCGCGCTCTGTTGGTGAATCTCAAGGTCACGTTGCCGCGGCTGGATGCCGTCGTCGCCATGATGTCGGGTGGACAAAGACAAGCCATTGCCGTGGCCCGCTCGACCGTATTCGCCCGCAAGGTTGTCATTCTGGATGAGCCGACCGCCGCACTCGGCCTGCGTGAATCACGGCAGGTGCTCAATCTGGTTGCTGCGCTCCGCGACCAGGGCAATGCCGTCATCCTGATCACTCACAACATGGAACACGTCGTCGAACTCGCCGATCGCGCGGTGGTGCTTCGCCAGGGCCGCAGGGTCGGCGAACTGGTGCCGACCAAGGACAACAAACAGGAGCTGGTTTCCATGATCGTTGGAGCCTGACCCGTTCGAGATTTGGGGACCGTTCCGGTCCGCAAATGCCTGAAGCGTCTCCCGCAGGGAGGCGTCTCAATCCAAGGGAGGAAAACAATGCCAATGAACCGAAAACTGTTCGCAGGGCTGGCGATCGCCGTTGCGTTTTCTATGCCGGCTTCGGCCGCAGACAAGATCAAGATCGGCCTGATCACGAAATTCCCGGTGCCGTTCTACTCGACCATGGAGGACGCCGCCAAAAAATACGCGGCCGCTCATCCGGAGATCGAACTGGTCACCGGCCAGGGCCAGGCGGCCACCGACATTGAAGGCCAGATCGCTCTGATCGAATCCATGATCACGCAAGGCGTCAAAGGGCTTGCAATCACTCCGGTCGACCCGACGGTCGCGCCGGCGCTCGACAAGGCGGTGGCCGCCGGCATCAAGGTGGTTCTCGTCGACAACAGCATCCCCAACTGGAAAGGCCAGACGGCGTTGGTATCGACCAATAACCTCAATGGCGGCAAGATCGCCGGAGAATACCTGAAGACGGTGCTCAAGAGCGGTGACAAGATCGGTATTCTGCAAGGCGTTCCCGGGGTGCCGGCTCTGGATGACCGGGTCACGGGCATGATGGAGGGACTGGGTGAGGTAAAGGTCGAGGTCGTCGGCAAAGGTGCAACCAACTGCACGCTGGAACTTGGCACGTCAGTGACCGAAGACATTCTGACGGCCAATCCTGATCTCAAGGCAATCTACGCGGCCTGCGGCCCGCCGATCCCTGGAGCCGTCAAGTCGATCAGCAATGCAGGCATTGCCAACGACAACCTCATAGTGGTCGGCTTTGACGCCTGCTGCGGTGAGATCGAAGCGATCAAGTCAGGGGCGGAGGACGCCAGCGTAGCTCAATTTCCTGCAAAAATGGGCGAGCTTGGCATCGACACCGTCGTCAGGGCCATCCGTGGGGAACCCGTCGAGGCCAATGTGGATACCGGCGCCGGACTGGTGACGCTGCAGAACGTCAAGGACTTCGAGTGATCCACCAGCGGTGGGGGGGGGGGGGGAGGGCGCCCCCCCCGCGGGTGGGGGCGGGCCCGGAGGAAAGGCGGGGGTGTGGGGGGGGGGGAGCCACCACAAAAAAAACGAGAGGGCGCCGCCCCGCGGCCAGTGGGTTTGGG
>NZ_JAMYPA010000015.1:0-149311 GCF_040320105.1 Mesorhizobium sp. M0778
CGCCGTGTGTCCGCCGCTCCGCTAAACACGGGGGCTGCGCGGCGGACACGCCGACGTCACAGCTACTGCCACGCCATTTTTGCAGAACTTGACGCACACAACTGCTCATGGCTCATGGCGCCGGACGGGTGAACAGGGTTCGGAATAGCTCCTGCGCACGCCGCAGTCCTTCATCTGTCAGAACCACTGACTTCGCCTTGTTTTGCTGGATTCACGATCAGCCCCTTCTGGTGCAAGCGATCCAGAGCGCTCCAATCGAATCCCTTCCAAACGCGTCTCTCTTCCAACTGGTGGGCAGAAGAGATGCGCGCTGCGGCATAGTGGCGGCTCCTCTGACTGGCAGGACCGGCTCGCCTCCGGCGGTACGTCCGGGCGCCACCAGCCGGCGGCCAACTCGACAAGCTTCCTTTATCCTGCCGCCGGCCGGGCCGCAGTCTTGCGGGAGGTCAAGGCCTGTCTCAAATGCTGTTTCCGGAGTTCGATTTCATTGCCGTTGGCGAGACAACATCCTTTCAACGCGATTATCACGTCGTGCCGATCGGCGCCCTCGGTGGCCACAAGGGGGCTCGCTACAGATGCTCCGGGGGCCGCCGGGGCTTGACTAATCATCGGAAACGATTGAGCCACTTTGAAGCTTCGGCCCACGCAGCAACTGCTTCATAGGATTACTGCCTGAGCTGGGGATGGCATACTTCGCTCTGTAGGTAATGAAGGATCTGATCATCTCTGCTTCGACGGCTACGGACATTCGCCTCATTGGTGCACTAGGTGCTAAACTGGGGTGCTTCTCGCCTCCAGCCAGAGCGTGATCGAAATGTGATAACATCCAGATCTCATTGGCGTAGTGGCGGGCCGCCAGAGTTTGGAGGCTGTCATCCGTGAAAACCGGAGTCGGCAGGTGGGCGAGGACCTCCCCCGCGTCAGCTTCGGCATCGATGCGATGGAGGGTGTTTCCGAGCGGTTGACCTGTGAGTATCGCCCACTTGAAGGCATCCAAGCCTCTGACGGCTGGAATGAGCCCGGCGTGGACATTAAGTATTTTGCCGCTGTTCGCGAATTCCGCCTCAATGAGATTTGCTCCACACACGAGGAAGTAGTCGTACCTTTCCAGCATGGCAGGCCAAAAGCTGTATGGGTAGATCGATCTGCCCGAAAACGTGGCGACCTGATGGGGCGTGGGGCCGCCAAACTGCTGCGGCCGATGTCTGAATAGAGCATTGCGATCCGCTCTCCGCGCAAAAGGCACCAGCAGGAAATCCACATCTACGAATCCTCGCTTCTGCAGACCGTTCAGCACCTGCAATGTTTTTAGGTGGGGGCAGTCGTAAGTCAGTAGGCACAGCTTCATTTCGGCAGTTTAGTCCGATCATTAGCGACTTTAAACCTCGTCTAACGGCTCGCTTGGTTCTGCCTCAAGTAAGCCTGCAAGACGTCGGCGTCGCCGACAGAAACTAAAAATCGTCTCTCACCGACGATTCCAGAGCCTTTTGGAAATCGCTGCGTCCGTTCTGGGAGACGAAGTGTTTCTGCCAAGGGTCGAATAAAACCGCGTCCGGCCGCTTCTTTTCGCAAGTCTTCTCGTCCTGTCTCACTGTTTTTTGCTCATCTGACATTTTTTTAATCCTACTCGCGTTCCCGAAACCGAATCGGCCGATTCTTACGACAAAAGAAATGAGCGACAACTTAAGGGACGGGCTGCTCCGGGTCAGTACTGCGCAGGATGACCTCTGCCAAGTTTGTTTTGTCCCATTCCATGGTGCGGCCGAAGCATGTATAGACGTCCGCCTCGGCGCTAACATCAAGGTAGAATTTCGGCGACCGAGACGATCTCGGCGGCGCGCGGATATACGCTTCGGTCCCCGGCGTGTTGTAGGGCCGGCTGGCGACTGCGATCAACGGCACCAACCGGCCCTCGCCGAAATCGGCTAGCGATCGACGATTTCATAGTCGTTGTTGACTTCGATCGCTTCCGCTTTGCCCGGCCGGCCGAAAAGAAGCGCCCGGTGCAGGGGCGCACCCAACCTTAACGAACTGCTCGACAGCATCCCGCGTCGTACTAATGGGAGCGCGACAAGTCGGTAAGACGTCACTTGCGCTCTGCGTCGCGAGAGACTGCAGCGCTCATGCAGCCTCGATGTCGGTCTGCGGAAAGTCGGCGCCTTTGAACATTAATGGCTGGCCAAAATGCCGGGCACAGGCATAGGCGAAGCAGTCGCCAAAGTTCATCCGCGCCGGGTGCCGCCCCTTGCCGTAGCGATCGAAAGCGTCAAGCGCGAGTCGCGCCGTGTCCGGCGGCACCGCGACTATATCAATCTCCATCAGCGAGAGATAGCGTTCCACAGCCTCAGCCGCCTCGCTGACTGCCAAGTCCAAGACTCTCGCGACCGCGATTGCAGCCTCCCATACCGCTAGTGGCGAGGTCAGCCGCTTCCTGGTCTGCTGCATGCGCGCAAGGAGTTCGCGCGCATCATCCTCGTTGGTCATCAGCGCCGTCAGCGCCGAGGCATCGATGAACATCAGTCATTCTCGTAGAGGCTGTCGCGAAACGCCTTGTCGGCGGGCCTGCCGTGTTCAGGCTTACCCTGGGCTCGCAAATCACGGCAGAACCTGACGCCGATCTCCACCAGGGACGGTCTAGCCTGTTCGCGCTCAAGCTCATGCTTGAGCGCGGCATGGACGGCCTCGGTCAGACCGGTCCTCTTGAGCGCGGCGACCCGACGGGCCAGCGCGTCGGTCTCGGGATTCTTGATGTGGAACGCCATGACTCGCTCGTATAGCCGTTCAAGTGTATCGGTATATAGCAATTTGGATACACCATGTGAAGGCCCCGAAAGCATCGACCGGAAGTGTCACGGAATCGGCTATGCCAACCGACCGAGTCGGCTGCTGCGCCTCGCTTGCCGCAGGCTGGATTGGGACCGTAACCGTGTTGTTTACAGACCTCGAGCAGTATCTGAGATCGCGGCCAGCAGTTATTGTCACACCTGCGCTTTCACACGGGTCGGAACTGCGCTTACCGGAGGCGATAGGTCAACAACCGAAGAACGCCGATCAGCGGTCCTTTGGTTGCGCAATCATCGCCTAGTCAGATCTAGCAGCCTTGCCGCTGGCGATGAAATGCGGATTGGCGAAATCCTCGTCGTCACTCTGGTTGCGCTTGCCGTAGGCGAGCGGTGCACCATCCAGGGTGCGCGTCATGCCGCCGGCAGCGCGTAGCACCGCGTCACCTGCGGCAGTGTCCCATTCCATGGTGCGGCCAAAACGTGGATAGACGTCCGCCTCGGCGCCGGCGACAAGGCAGAATTTCAGCGACGAGCCGACCGAGACGATCTCGGCCGCGCCAAGCGCGCGGATATAGGCGTCGGTTTCCGGCGTGTTGTGGGAGCGGCTGGCAACGACGGTCAGCGGCACCATACCGGCCCTTGCCGAAATCGGCTGGCGATCGACGATCTCGTAGTCGTCATTGATCTCGATCGTTTCCGCTTTGCCCGGCCGGCCGGAAAAGAAGCGGCCGGTGCAAGGCGCGAAGACGACGCCGATCTTGGGCACGCCATGGCGAACCAGCGCGATGTTGACAGTGAAATCGGTCCGCCGGTTGACGAACTCCTTGGTGCCGTCGAGCGGATCGATCAGGAAAAAGCCGTCGCCGAGATCCGGCGCCATGATGCCGGCAGAGGCTTCCTCCTCTGCCACGCATGGAATCTCTGGAAAAGCGGCGCGCAGCCCGGCAAGGATGATCTTCTCGCTCTCGCGATCGGCTTCGGTCACCGGCGAATTGTCCGACTTGCTGTCGACCGCACAGCCGGCGCGAAAGACGCGCATCACCTCGCGCCCCGCCGCCAAGGCAAGGCGCTCGAAGACGGCGAGCATCGCTGCGTCGTCAGATACCGCCGCCGCTATCATATTGGTCTTCGGCAATGTCACGCTCGATCAGCCAGTGTTCCAGGGCCTCTACCATCTCCTCGGCCGATTTGCCGAGTGTCTCGAGATGGATTTCGGGTTTTTCCGGCACCTCATAGGGTGAATCGACGCCGGTGAAATTCTTGATCTCGCCATTCAACGCCCGCGCATAGAGGCCCTTCGGATCGCGCCTGGCGCATTCCTCGAAGGGTGTGTCGACAAACACCTCGACGAATTCGCCGTCGGCCATCAGTTCGCGCGCCATGCGCCGCTCGGCGCTGAACGGCGAAATGAACGACACGATGACGATCAGCCCGGCGTCGGCCATCAGGCGCGCCACTTCGGCGACGCGGCGAATGTTTTCGACACGATCAGCGTCGGTGAAGCCGAGATCGCGGTTGAGGCCGTGACGGACGTTGTCGCCATCCAGAATGTAGGTATGGCGCCCGGTGGCGAAGAGCTTCTTTTCAAACAGATTGGCGATGGTCGACTTGCCCGACCCCGAAAGCCCGGTGAACCAGAACACGGCCGGCCGCTGGTTCTTCATATCGGCGCGGGCGCGTTTGCCGACATCAAGCGACTGCCAGTGGATGTTTTCGGCGCGGCGCAGCGAATGCAGGATCATGCCGGCGCCGACCGTCGCATTGGTGATGCGGTCGATCAGGATGAAGGCGCCGGTGGTGCGGTTCTCGGCAAACGGATCGAAGGCGATCGGCGACCGCGTCGAGATGTTGCAGATACCGACTTCGTTCATTTCAAGCGACTTGGCCGCCTCATGGGCAAAGTCGTTGACGTTGACCCGGTATTTCAGGTCGGTGACGGTGGCGCTGGTCTGGTCGGTCTCGGTGCGCAGGATGTAGGAGCGGCCGGGCAGCAATGCATGTTCGTCGAACCACACGATGTTGGCGGCGAACTGGTCGGCGACCTGCGGCCGCGCTGCCGGCGACACCAGCATGTTGCCGCGCGAGACCTCGACCTCGTCGTCGAGGACGAGGGTGATGGCCTGGCCGGCGACAGCCTGCTGAAGGTCTCCGCCATGCGAAACGATGCGCCTGACACGGGAGGACTTGCCCGATTTCGCCACGACAATCTCGTCGCCGGGCGCAACCGAGCCGGAGGCGATGGTGCCGGCGAAACCGCGAAAATCGAGATTGGGACGGTTCACATATTGGACAGGAAACCGGAACGGCAATTCGACCGCGGCCTCGTCGACCGAGACGGCTTCGAGATGTTCGATCAGCGTCGGGCCGGAATACCACTCCGTCCTATCGGAACGGCCAGTAACGTTGTCGCCGTAGCGGGCCGACATCGGAATGGGCACGATCGTCTGGAAGCCGAGTTCACGTGAGAACTGCCCGTAATCGGCCACGATCCGTTTAAAGACCGCCTCGTCGAAGCCGACAAGATCGATCTTGTTGACGGCGAGCACGATGTGGCGAATGCCCAAAAGCGAGGCAATGATCGAATGACGCCTTGTCTGGCGCAATACGCCCTGACGAGCATCGATCAGCACGATGGCGAGATCGGCGGTCGATGCACCTGTCGCCATGTTGCGGGTATACTGTTCGTGGCCGGGCGTGTCAGCGACGATGAACTTGCGCTTTGGTGTGGCGAAGAAGCGATAGGCGACGTCGATAGTAATGCCTTGCTCGCGCTCGGCCTCGAGGCCGTCGACCAGCAGCGCGAAGTCGACGTCGTCACCGGTGGTGCCGTGCTTGCGCGAATCGCGCTCGAGCGCGGCCAGCTGGTCCTCGAAAATCTGCTTGGTATCCGAAAGCAGACGCCCGATCAGCGTCGACTTGCCGTCGTCGACCGAGCCGCAGGTCAGGAAGCGCAGCAGCGACTTTCGTTCCTGCGCTGCCAGATAGTCGCGGACGCCGTCGGTCGCGGCGAGGCTCTTGGCCATGATGTGGCGCATGCTCAGAAATACCCCTCACGCTTCTTCTTTTCCATCGAGCCAGCTTCATCACGGTCGATCAGGCGACCTTGCCGCTCGGAAGTACGCGCCGTGAGCATTTCGCCGACTATCGCCTCCAAAGTGTCGGCTTCCGAGTCGATCGCGCCGGTCAGCGGATAGCAGCCGAGCGTGCGGAACCGCACCATCCGGTTTTCCACTGCTTCGCCAGGCCGCAGCTGCATGCGCTCGTCATCCCTCAGGATGAGCATGCCATCGCGCTCGACGACCGGCCGCTCCTTGGCCAGATACAGCGGCACGATCGGGATGTCTTCCTGGAGAATGTATTGCCAGATGTCGAGCTCGGTCCAGTTCGACAGTGGAAACACCCTGATCGATTCGCCGGCAGCGATGCGGGTGTTGAAAATCTTCCACATCTCCGGGCGCTGGTTCTTCGGATCCCAGACGTGCTGGGCGTTGCGGAAGGAGAAGATGCGCTCCTTGGCGCGCGACTTCTCCTCGTCGCGACGGGCGCCGCCGAAGGCTGCGTCAAACCCGTATTTGTCGAGCGCCTGCCGCAGGGCAACCGTCTTCATCACATGCGTATGGGTGTTGGAGCCGTGGTCGAACGGATTGATATTGTCGCGCACGCCGTCTTCATTGACATGGACCAGGAGGTCGAAACCGAGCTTTTGCTGCATCTGGTCGCGAAAGGCGATCATTTCGCGGAATTTCCAGGTCGTGTCGACATGAAGAAAGGGGAACGGCGGCTTGGCCGGATAAAACGCCTTCATCGCCAGGTGCATAAGCACGGACGAATCCTTGCCGACCGAATAGAGCATCACCGGCTTGGCGAAAGCCGCGGCGACCTCGCGAAAGATATGGATGGATTCAGCCTCAAGCCGCTGAAGGTGCGTAAGCGCGATGTTCATGGACTGTAAGCGTTCTCTCGTGCCATCCACAGAAGGGCCTGTATCATCAACGGGGGCGAACTTCAGCCGCCCGGTTCAAGCTGCACTTCTGGACTATCTATTCTCGTGCGGGCGTTCTAGCAGATCGTTCCTGCCCAGAACAATGCAAGACAAGCCTGCGGCTGAATGGTTCGGGAATGAATTTTCCATACAGCCGGGAAAATCGGGAAATTTCTGCTCAGCGACCAGTTGCGCTTGGAAGGGTAGGAAAATATTGCCTGGGCTTGGGAAGCTGAGAGCCAGGAGCCGGCGGTCAGGGCGCTCGTCTGACAATCGTCCGCCTCATTCAGCCGACGGCCGCCGTGGCGACGAGGTCGCTAGGATAAAGTTCCGATGGGAACATGGAGCTTGTCACCGTTGTGATCGATCTCGATCATCTCACTCTTGCGGCTCAAGCGTTCAGCAAATCCTTTGTGGAAGATGATGGCGTTCATATAGGCAAAGGTCATCGCCAGCGCCTCGGTTCGCAGCGGGTAGTCGACCAGCGAATGAATGAGAAGAAACGATACCGAGAGGAATGCCGCTTTCTGAAGCGGGTCGCGGCGAATTCTAGCCAATGCAGCTGAAAGCAGTAGGAAATAAGCTATCATCAGCAGGATAGCGAGAACTCCGCCTTCGAAGGCTATTTCAAGGTATTCATTATGAGCATGATTCACATACTGCTTGAAAATCATGCCCTCCTTTTCGTATATTTGATAGGCTTTTTGAAAATTCCCAAATCCAACACCTGTCGCCCAATTCTGCTTTATCCCATCGGTTGTGGTGCGGGCAAATTCTGCTCGCCCGAATGCCGGATCGACAACCTCCGCTTCGATCTTGGTCCAAGCGCCAATCGTATAAATAGACAGCCCAACGAAGATCAGAAGGACACTAAATCCACTTACCCTAGAACGGGCTGAAAGAAAGACCACGGACAAGACGGTGATTGCCAATCCAATCAAAACACCTGCCCGTGAACCGGCAGCCAAAAGAAGCAGTAAGAGCGCGATCAAGCCAAATGTTCCAGAGAAAAGATGTCCGCGGAAAAGACCGTAGTAGACAACGAAGGGAATCGACACAAAAAGCAAAGCCGAAAAGTGATTCACATTGGCAAAAAGTCCTGCGTTAATCGTAAAAGGCAGCAACCCGATAATAGAGATATTGTCAGAAAGCGAATATTGAATCGCTCCCGCTAACCCATTGCAAATAACCCCCATGAAAAAAAACGGCAGAAGCGCACTAACCTGCTCGGCACGCAAACGCAATACGGCTAAAAAAAACGCTGCTAGCGCCAATACATAAAGCAGACATTCAATCGTGCGGCCAACCCCAACGCTGATAAAACGAAATCGACTTTCTCCAACCCAGGGATCTCCGAGCAGCAGTTCGGGTCGCAACCCGTTGAATATGGTCGGCGGGAGTGGGACGATTTGCAAAACCATCAATGCGATGGCGAGGATCAGTAGCCACCGAACAGATCGTGGGCTTCTCTGGCCAGAGGGTTGCGAAAGGACGGCCGCCGCCGAAACAAGCGCAGCGACCTCCATCAAAGTGTCCGTATACAGGCCGCTTGCAGTACCACCGCCGATCAGCAGCGATACAAACAGGACCGACCCGAGGAGATATTTATCCCATTCCGACGGCCGGTCGTTCAAGATGGAAGTCTCTCGATGCTCAACTTGTGCATTACCAACGTACCGACATATCGAAACCGCCAGCTCTCGGCAATGGCGGCAGTCTGCAGTCTCAGCAACTGTAGAGGACACGCAGTCGATCCAACCGAAAATTCCTGGCTATAATTCTGACGATTATAGGTGCCCTCTGGAATGTTGAATCGCGCTATTTCTCCCGCTGGGTCAACACATCTGATTGACCAGAACAATTCCTTTGGAAGTTTCAGGTTTCGTGCTGAGGCAATCAGGGAAATCTTGTACGAGCCTGGAGGCAGCGCAACATACTGCTGGAGAGCTGTGTTCTTGACAGGCGTATTCAGGAACCGAACCGTCGCTCCGCCCTCGCCCTCGACCGCATCCCGGGATGTTGCAAATGTGACTTCCAAGCCCGATTGGTTGCTGACCTGCCATTCGAAGGGCTTGCCACCTGACCCGGGTTCGAAGGTGCTGTTGAAAATGTACCCGCCCAACTTTCGTTCCTCGTCAGTAAGACTGAAAAGAAACAGCCGGTATGCCGGCTCATATTCACTCAGACGGATATAGCCGGCAATCGCACCGGTCAGTTCGCCCGATGTCGGCGGTGCGCTTGATCCGGTCAAATCGAGAAGCAGCCGATTTGCTAAGTCGAGCCCTCCCGAGGTTTTGTTAAGAGAGAGAAATAGATTGCCTCTCCAGGGCGCCTCCGCTCTGATGGCGCTCAGCACGGCTTGATATCCATTGGGAACTGAGAGAATCGCAGGCATGCCGTCAGCGATCGCCGAAAATTGATCCGGCCATCGCCGCAGCAGTGTGTCGATCTCGGCGACGGCCTTCGACAAATCACCTGATTCCACATGTCGCCCAATGGACCTCTGCAGTGCATGGATCTCCGTTTTAGATAGTTTTCGGGCTTGATCAAAGAGCTGGTAGGCCTCGTCTTTTTCGCCCTGCCGGTATTTGATCTCACCGATCAGGCTATAGAGACGCGCGTCAGCCAGATCGAAGGCGAGCGCGCCCCTAGCCCTGGCAAGCAAGGCATCAAGATCAGGAGCATTATTCGGATCGTTCAGATCACTGGTGATTTCAGCTATCAATGCGTCGACGTTGAACGGATCCAGCGCAAGAGAGACAGCCGGCGTTTCCGTTTCAAGAAATCGACTTAGCCCGATCGAGGAAGCCACCAACACTAGAGCGGACGCGACGAACCAAACGACTGAACGCCGGAGATTTTGCATAAGCGGGCTGGCTTGCACCGTCATCAACTTTGCCCTCAATCTTCGGAATACTCGTGTCTGTGCCGTAGTTGTAGTACTGGTAGTTCATGTATTTGTAGGCGTAATTATAATCGAACTTGTTCACCGCAAACTTGGACATGGCGGCGCCGACCACGTTCGCCCCAGCAGCTCGCAGGCGCTTCAACGCGGTCTTGGCCGACTTGCGTGTCACCTGATTGGTAGAGATTACCATCAATGTGCCCTCAGCAAGCCGGCTGAGAATGGGAGCATCCGAAAGACCGACGATCGGCGGCGCGTCAATGATAACAAGATCGAAGCGCTTGCCGAGATTGGTTATGATCAGAGCCATCTTCGGTGAGGAGAGCAGATCCGCTGGATTTGGAGGGATTGTTCCAGAAGTTAGAACGGTCACATTGGGGTATTTCGTCCCCCTGAAGATACTCGTCAGATCTTCCTTACGGACGGTATTTGTCAGCAGATTGCTGAGCCCAATCGTGTTGTCGAGACCAAACAGGCGGTGCAGGTTCGGCTTCCGAAGATCGCCGTCGACAATGAGAACCCTTGCGCCGAGCGCGGCAAAATCCTGCCCGAGCTTGAACGACGTAGTCGACTTGCCCTCCGAGGGCTCCGAACTCGTGACAACCAGCGATCGTGGCGCGCCCTCCGCGCCGGAAAATTGCAGCGATGTTCGAAGCGAACGATAGGCCTCCGACAGGCCGGACTTCTGATCGGCCATACTGGCCGTCAGTTCCCGGTCATCAACGAGCGGCAAGATGCCGAGCAACGCCAATCCCAGCTCTTTTTCAATTTGGTCAGGGCTGGTGAAGGTGTTGTTCAACAACTCGATGACGTAAATTATCGACGCGCATAGAGCCAAAAACAGAGCCAACGCCATAGCAAGATTTAGGCTGAGACGCGGAGAATAAGGCCGATCAGGACTCGCCGCGAAATCAACAATTGCAGCATTTTGTGACTTGAGCTCCGAACTCACCCCAACTTCGTTCAGTTTGGAAATAAGACCATCATATTGAGATCGGTTCGAATCAACCTCACGTTTCAGAATTGTGTATTTAATGTTTTTATCATTGAAAATAACCTGCTGCTTCTCCATTTCAGCAAGTTTGCTTCTAAGGTCTGCCTCCTTGTTCTGCGCTTCTTGATATTTCAGGCGAAGCGAATCAGTTATGGCCAGAACGCCGTTGTTATAGAGCCTTTGCAATTCTTTGATCTGCGACTGAAGCTGCTGCATTTCAGGAAAACCGGGCTTGAGAATGCCCAGCTTCTGCTGGTACTGGCTAGTCAAATCGGCCAGCTTTTCACTGAGTTTCTGCAGACCTTCGCTTTCGAGGACGGGGGCCAAGCTCGAACCGCGGCCTTTATCTATCTGGTCCACCACACGCCCAGCATCGAGACGATCCTGGATCGCCGTCGCAAGGGCGGTGTTCAGCGCCTCGATGTTCGACCCTATCAGTGACTTGTCGTCACCGGTTATCGTGATGCCGGCATCCTTCGCATACGCGACCAGTTCCTCTTCCGACTTCTGAAGCTTCTGCTTCACCTGCAGGACCTGTTCTTGGATGAACTGTCGTGCCAGGTCAGATGTTTCGCTGGTCTGGTCGAGACGCTGATCGATGAAGCTTTGCGCAACCTGGTTTGCCACATCGCTTGCGTATTTCGGTTTCTGGTCGATGAACGTAATGGACAACAAGCTCGTGTTAGGGACCAGGTTGACGATCAGGCCATTTAGAACACGATCGATCGCAATTGCCTCACGTTGCTCAGAAGTCTTCTCTTCCACGGAAGGTGAAGTGGAAATTCCGAAAGCGCGGTAGAAGATATTACCTGGAGAGAAGTCCGGCGTCGGAAACAGGAAGTCGGGTTTTTCGCTAAGCCCCAATTGGAATACAACCCGCTGGGCCAGCGCGCGGCTTTTCAGCTTTTCACGGGCGGTGAGGAAGGCCCGCACATCCGCATTTTCAGAAACCACCTCGATGTCCTGGAAGACCTTGGCCGAAGGGACCAGCACTTCCAACTGGGTTGTTGCCTGATATTTCGGCGTTTGCATCATGGTGACGATGACGCCTGCGACAAGACCGGCAGCCGCCATCATGACGATCAGCCAGCGATACTGGACGACGTAAAAAAATAATTTGAGCGGATTGAAGCCCTGCTCCTGCTGGGAATAATCGCGACCGTAGGGGCTGTAGTTTTGTGCACCGTCATAATAGAGGTCAGCGGACAGGGACTGGCTTTGTCCTGGACCTGTAATTTGATGCTGCCTGTTGCGATCGAGCATGGTGCGAGGTGATCCTAGATTCGACTACATTCTGACCGGCTGCGACCTATAGCCCCGGGACCACGGCAATTCGGGCCGCACTTGAGGCGACACCGAGAGCGTCCTTGAGATTGTTCATGGCAATTTTCGATTTTGAGGCGAAGACGACAATCGTGTCGCCGCCATAGATGCGTGGATTGCCGCTCTTGCCACCACGAATCGCCTCCACATTGTAATTAGCTACCAATTTGTTTGGACCGATATTGCGATAAACAAAGACCTTTTTTGCATCGCCAACATTATTGAACCCTCCAGCCAGAGCAATTGCATCGATGAGAGACGAATTGCTCGACACCGGATACATACCAGCCTTATTGACTTCGCCATCGACCGTTATGCGCTGTCCAATCGATTCCTTTACGAAAATCGTTACGTCAGGCGACTGCAAGTATTTGGCGCCGTAGGCGGTTTCGACTTCCTGCTCCAACTGACGGACGGTTTTTCCTGCCGCGGTGATGGTTCCGATAAGCGGAAGCGAAATCTGCCCGCCAGCATCGACTTGAACCGTTCTGTTGAGATTGTCCACCTGGAACACATTCACCTCGAGCACATCGTTCGGAGACAATGGCTGCTCGCTGCCGTTCTGGGTATTTTGGGGCGCGGGCAAGTCCTTCACCACCTGCAGAGCACCGCCACCCGCAAGTGGCGTCGATGACGACGTCAATTGCAGCGCATCGACCGAACTCGATGAAGATGGTGTCGTCGACGAGGTGCTCGTGCATGCCGATATTGCAAGTGAAGCAAGCAAGACGAGTATTGTGTTTATGTGGCCTTCTGCAAAACGAAAAATTCCCATTACGCTGTCCCGCCCTTAAACAAGCGGCCCAAACCTCCAAAGCGGCCGGCGTTGCCGGCGTTTGGGGTTTTCGGACGTGCTTTTCCGACCGGCTCGATGGGCCGGTTCGCCAATATTTGGCCTGGGCGTTTCAACACCATGTTGCGGGCCTCGTCCTCTCCACATCGCTTTGCCGCAGCGGCGACCGCCTGCGAAAGCCCAGGACGACGGCGCGTAGCGCTATGAGTGTCCGACGCGATGATATCCACCCTGCCCTCGTCAATCAGCTTTTCCGAATAATAAAGCGCCGTGCGTCCAAAAGCACCAACAATCGAGTCTGCGGTAAGCTGAATAAGGCAGCCGACCGCATTCAACCTCTCGATAACGTCGTAATTCGTTTTGATCCAGGTCAAACGCTCAGGATGAGTAAGAATTGGGATGAACCCGGCGTTTATGAGGCGAAGCGCAAGATCTTCCATCCGTGGAGGTAAAACATGATGGGGCGGTTCGAACAGAAAATAGCGTGATCGGTTTAAGGTCGGCACACTGCCGGCCACCAGTTGTTCCGGAAGATCCGGCGATATGTGAACGTCGGCACCGACGCAAAGAGCAAGCGGTATGGCGGCGCGACGCAGTGCCTGGTCCAATTGTTGAACCGCTCGCACAATATTCGATGTTCCGTTTTCATACACGCCCGGCGTCACGTGCGGCGTACACGCCATGTGGGTCGTTCCGTCGGCCACCGCCAGCCGAGCCATTTCCAGCGATTCGGCAAGATTGGGTGAGCCGTCGTCGAGGCCGGGCAAGATATGGGAATGTAGATCGATCATGAGCGTTTGTGACTGCAACGAAGCAGCGTAGCAACGTCATCCCCTCCCAAAAAAAACATAAATGCGTCATCCGCAGGATGGCGAATGACGCATTTGTCAAACTCATGCAGCAGGAATGCCGGGTCGCAGCTAATGGCTGACAGAGTCGTCATCATACAGGTCGATGATTAACGCTGCACCATAAATAACAGCGCCGCCCAACAGAGTTGACGCGGGGCCAAGCCTCACGCCTGACATGTCCAGCGCTACACACATGCCGCCTTCCACGGGATCCACTTTGATTGTCGCCGGAATGTCGAGACCGCAATTCGCCCCGACACGCGACCAAGTCGAAGTCCGGTCATGATGCAATCGCAGACCGGCGCTGCAGTCTTCACCCGACATATCCGCCAGTCTTAGACATTCGCACGCAGCCTTAGGCTTGAGCGATTTGACAATACTCCGGCCACAACACCAGCTTGCGGGTCAACGCAGTTCTGTCACCAATAGACAGCCACACAGCAGAAGCGCCGCGCGCCTCTGCTGCCGAGCCCGGTTTACGGCCAACTTAGTTGCTAACGCCGTGATCTTTGTCCGCCGTCGCTGCCAGAATGCCGGCCCCAAGCGCCATGCCGCCAAAGATGAAGAGCGGCGTATTGTTATTGGAAGTACCCGTGGAATTCCCCGTTTGGGCGGTGTGCTCAGAACCCAGAACATTGAGGCAAATCTTGTCCTCAACACGGGAGATATCGAGAGTCGAGTTAGCCGGGACGCTCACATTGCAGCCGCCGACATTAACCGAAGCCGAACCCTTGGCGCCAACCACGACGCGACTCCCGAAATCCAGCGCGCCCCCTGCTTGCGCCGGGCCATAGCCCGCCACCTGTGAGACCATCACGTTGCCATTGACGTGTCCGATCGATCCAATCGGATTTGCGCCCTGATAGGCAGTTGCACAGGTGCACGATGCATCCTGCGCGAAAGACGACACCGGAGCGAGGCCGACCAAGGCAACAAATCCAGCCAACGCACTTTTAAAAACAAGATTCATCCGTTTCGATCCTTCTGTCCCACGTTACCTGAGGCCCACCCGCCGCTAGGTCTAGGTATTGAAACAAGCGCGTAACAGCTTTTTGCGTTAATTCCAACCCGTTTCGCAAATGCGAGATAATTTTTGATTTCGGTGTGGTTGATTGAACACACCATTAGCCGATTCAAATATACCATTTTCCGTCGACCGCCACGGGCGATGCCGGAACAGCAGTCAACCTTCTCCTTCGCCCATGAAAGCTGATCGCATATTGCCTTCTGCGCCATTGATCATGACGACGGGGTACCAGAGGCTACGACGCCGGCGAGCAAGGCCTGTAGGTTGCGCCCGCTTGGGCGCTCTGTCCACACAGGATCCCGCTCTCAACTAGTTTAGCGGCCAAATCCGCGCCGTCGGACGTAAAACACTGTACAATAATAGCATCGGCATATTTTGGCGCGACATTGCCATCACAGGGCGTTCCTGTACCGACCGGCTTACAAGTCAGGGCAAGACCCTGATAATCCCGACGCGCGGCTTCCGTTACCATTCCGCGCATGGATTGGGGCTTCGTAAATGCGACGCCGCACAGCAAGATCTTGTGGCCGCCCACACGAAGATCATCGATCGTCTGAATGGAAAACGCGCCGTGAAGCGGTTCAGGTGCCGCTAAAGGCTTAGACGGCGCTCTCGACCTATCTCTTTGTGTCACGATAAGGCCAAGAAAGCCGGAAGCGAACATCAGCATTATCAGACCAAGCAGACCTACCTTCTTGAATGACAAAACTCCCTCCGCCAACTCTGTTTCTGCTGCAGCCTGAATGCCCACACACCTGATGCCGTGGTTATTCCTCTAATGGAAACACAATGCTGCCGCCAACTGGCCGCTGCGGATT
Organism: Mesorhizobium sp. M0778; assembly: GCF_040320105.1. Taxonomy (NCBI): domain Bacteria; kingdom Pseudomonadati; phylum Pseudomonadota; class Alphaproteobacteria; order Hyphomicrobiales; family Phyllobacteriaceae; genus Mesorhizobium; species Mesorhizobium sp. M0778. The sequence goes on from NZ_JAMYPA010000015.1 coordinate 15,477, forward strand.
TCGACCCCCATGCGGTTTTGGCGTTGACCAACAGATCAGCCGACATTGCACGCTATCTTGGACATCCCTCTGTCCGTCCTCGACGCCACCACAGCATCATCAGAAGATGATAATTTTACTCTGAACAGAGCACAACCGTGGAGCATGGGTGATTAGCGACCGTACGTCTCGGACACCTTAATTAGATGTCCAACAAAAGTCGATTTTTCACCTAGAAATGTGCCGGGGCCAAAGCGGCGCCTGGGAGCGCAACATGGCAAATGACACAGCAGCGATCCAGCTAGAACTCGACATGGCGCTTGGCGGCGTGTCCTTGCCCGCCGGAGTTTATGAGATGATCCCCGGATCTGACTCCCCTTTTGCACTCAGCAACCTTCCAAATAAGGTCTACAGAGCGGTTGCGGTAACCCAGAGCAATTTTACAATTTCCGGAAATGGAGTGGTTTTTCGCGGCATCAACAGACCTGGCGTCGCAGCTTCCGACATTCAACCAGTTTTCGCCACCGACAAAAATCTGACCGTCGGTACGGTCAAGAATGTGACGTTCAAAGACGTCGCGTTTGACCCGGCAAACGACCAACCCCCAGCTAATTCAAACCAACGCTTCCTCTATGGCGTGGGCATCGATGGTTTGCGCTTTTTGAACACGATCGGACATTCTAGCGGGAATCGGAGCGGATATTTCGCTCATATTCAGAACAGCCGCAATGTCCAGGTAACGGGCCACCGCCATGACACAATGACAGGTGGGTACAACCTTCGGTATTGCGAAAATATCGTAATCACTGACTTTATATTTAAAGATTTCTCTGAAGCTATTGACTTAGATGGAACTTCAAAACGGGCAATCATTCGCAATGGTGTCTTTCAAGGAACAAAACGCACGCAACAATGCATAGATGTGAACGATCAAGTTGACGCATCGATTGGCGATTTTTCGGTTAAGAGCGTCGGAAACATCATTACCATAAACTATAAGACGACGACGCCAGACACATACGATGAATATCTCCTCAATTCGCCGGTGCGGAATTTTCAAGTTGGAAAACGCATTGTTGTCAATAACATCACTGGAAGCCAAATTGGCGATGGTGTTAACAACCCTTCTATATACATCGGGTGGGATTGGGCCGCCGGAAATCATGCAGGGTCTGGGCCGGTCAGCGATATTACTCTTGAAAATATATGCCTAGAAGATACTGGGTTTGTCTTTGTTAGAGAGGGCTCTGGTCTCGTTTTCAAGAACGTCACTTTACGATCAGTGATTTCTGCACCTGGATTTTCAGCCGTCGATATGCGCTCAGCTGGGGCCAATACAGATCAGGTTGGCTTTTCCGACCTCGATGTCCAAATCGACAAAATGAGGATCGAAAATGCCCAACGGGGAGCCTTGAAGGTATCTGCCCCCTCTCGTGCTGCCGTGAACGGCCTCATCACTCGTGGCAACAACACGTTGGGCGGGACAGATCCCGATTTGATTCTCACGTCTCTGCACACTCGAGCAGCCCACTGCAGCATAGACAATTGCGACATCGAAGGGGACGTATTGATCGCCGGCGACAGTACGAGCGTTGCACCTTGGAAAGCGCAGACCTTGTACAAAAGGAACTCTCTAGTCATCAATGATGGTCGATTCTATCGTTCGACCGTCGACGGTATGTCGGGATGGTCTGGCGGTCCGTCTGGGATCGGCACAGCCATTCCTGATGATGGCAGCGAATCCATTCCTGCGTGGGCGGGCGGCAGCAAATACTTGGTCGACGACCTCTGCAGGAACCAAGATCGTTGTTACGTCTGCATGACAGCTGGCGTTTCGGGATTTTCCACGGGTCCCGCCGGAACTGACGAAAGAATCCTCGACGGGACCGTCGTCTGGCGGCCGATCAACGGGTCTCTGCTCTGGCATCATCTCGACAGCCCCTACTCAGTCCTGTGGGGTAGAAAAAACCGAATCGGAGGAACCATCATCCTGCAGGGGGACATCCAAAAGTATATTCACGGCGAGTGCGTAGGCGCGGAGGTCGGCGATTTGGGAGCGAGGGGTATTGTAATCAAGATTGTTTTCGTGGCGCGGCGCCGGACGTTGATAACCCGTGCCAGCTATTTGGTCGCAATGGGGGCGCCAGCCGATGAGACGAACCATCGTACTCTCTCACTAAATCGGTATCGGAATGGATCATCAACCAGCATTGCCACGATTGACACGGCATCAGAAGCCTTTGCGGCATTCGTAGGTCGAGATGCTGGCGTTCGGGCAAACCATGTGGGAAGCTATTTGGATCCAGGCGATATCGTCGCTGTGAGTTCAAACCACAAGGGTGCAGGTGTGATGCTGGAGGGTCTCAGGGTGACGCTGGACTTCATCGAATATTGAAGCTTGGTCGAAAAAGGATGACGGCGAGAACATGGATAGGACATTCTCGGCAATCCGCGGCTAGCCACTGTATCGACGGGCTGCCGCCGACCGCACCCACTCTTCTACATTAGCAGTGAATACGTCTAGTGCAACATCGGCGGCCTAACTGTCTTAACCATACGGTGCCGTGCTACGCCACGTTGGCTCTGAGCGCGTTCACCGAAGCGACACTTGCGTTGTAAGCGATGTTCCGACGGCACCTTTCGGGGATCGGCGTGAAGGACGATGTTCGGAGCCCTTTGAGGGCTTCGACATATGACGATTTCAGAGCTTACGCTTAAGTCGAACGATTTGGAGCCGGTGCGCCGGTTCGAGGTGTTCACGGGCTCAGGCCGGCGACGCGAGTGGCCTCCAGAGGAGAAGGCGCGGATCGTTGCCGAGAGCTACGAGGCTGGCGAGACGGTTTCTGCTGTAGCTCGCCGATATGCGCTTTCTCCGCAGCAATTGTTTGCCTGGCGCCGAGCTACGCGTCAGCCCTCGGCGGAGGCGCCGGCATCAGAATCCCTGTTCGTTCCTGCGGTGGTTGCGGCGTCCTTGCCGGAACCGGTGGCGCAGCGCCCAGGACGGCCACGGAAGCAGAAGGCGGTCCGCGACGCCGGCGTGATCGAGCTTGAGATCGACGGTGTCGCCATGCGCGTTGGCCGCGGCGCCGACACCAAGACGGTGGCTGCAGTGATCCGCGCGCTGAAGGCGACGTCGTGATCGGGCCGACGGGTGCGGTCAAGGTCATGGTGGCGACGAAGCCGGTCGACTTCCGCAAGGGCGCGGAGGGATTGGCGGCGCTGGTGCGAGAGACGATGGGGGTCGATCCGTTCAGCGGGGCGGTCTACGTCTTCCGGGCGAAGCGCACCGACCGGATCAAGCTGATCTTTTGGGACGGCACCGGCGTCTGCCTCTTTGCCAAGCGTCTGGAGGACGGCGAGTTCCGCTGGCCGAAAGTGCATGACGGCATGATGCGGCTCACGGCCGCGCAACTGTCGGCGCTATTGGAAGGGCTGGACTGGCGGCGGGTCCACGAGGCGCGCCGGAACCGCGTTCCGGTTCAGGCGGGCTGACCCGCGACGAAGTGAATCAGTCTGGATTCCGCTGTCGCGGGCTGTCGGCGAATATGGTCTGATCCGCTCATGGCGATGACGGCTGACCAGCTTCCCGACGATCCGGACGCGCTGAAGGCGATGGTCCTGGCGCGCGACGTCGAGAACGCCCGTCTGATCCAGATCATCAAGGAATTGCAGCGTCATCGCTTCGGCCGAAGAGCTGAGACGCTCCCCGAGGATCAGTTGCTGCTGGGGCTCGAAGAGGCCGAACAGATCGAGGCCGCCGGTGACGAAGAGCAGGCAGAGACCGCTCTTGGCGAACGTCAGGCCCGTGTCGCCAAGCGCCGGGCGAACCGCGGCGCGTTGCCACCCCATCTGCCGCGCACGGAAATGATCGTCGACATCGAGGACCATGCCTGCCCGTGCTGCCGCAATAGCCTGCACCCGATCGGTGAGGATGTGAGCGAGCGGCTCGACATCGTGCCGGCGCAGCTGCGTGTGATCGTCGTGCGCCGGCCCAAATATGCCTGCCGCGCCTGTGAGGATGTGGTGGTTCAGGCTCCCGCGCCGGCCCGGCTGATAGAGGGTGGTCTTCCGACCGAGGCAACTGTCGCCCAGGTGCTGGTCTCCAAATACGCCGATCACTTACCGCTCTATCGTCAGGCGCAGATCTATGCCCGGCAAGGCATCAATCTCGATCGCTCCACGCTCGCCGACTGGGTCGGCCGCGCCGCCTGGCACCTGCGTCCGGTGCACGAGCGGCTGCTTGGCAAGCTGAAGACTTCACCAAAACTCTTCGCCGACGAGACGACCGCGCCGGTGCTCGATCCTGGCAGCGGCAAGACGAAGACAGGCCAACTCTGGGCCTATGCCCGCGATGACCGACCATGGAATGGCGGTGACCCGCCGGGCGTCGCTTATGTCTATGCGCCAGACCGAAAGGCCGAGCGTCCGATCGCCCATCTCGCGGGCTTTGACGGAATCCTGCAGGTCGACGGCTTTGGTGGCTATCGCGTGCTGGCCGAAAAGAGTGGCGTCACGCTCGCCTTCTGCTGGGCACACGTACGCCGACGCTTTTATGAACTGGCAGCAGCTGGTCCCGCGCCGATTGCCAGCGAGGCGCTGAGACGGATCGCCGAGCTCTTTAAGATCGAGGACGGCATCCGTGGCCGGTCGACCGACGAGCGCCGCGCGATGCGTCAGGAAAATAGCCGCGCTATTGTCGCCGATCTTGAACCCTGGCTGCGTGAAAAGCTCGGCCTGATCAGCCAGAAGACAAAGCTCGCCGAGGCGATCCGCTACATGCTCTCGCGCTGGAAAGGCCTCTCGCGCTTCCTTGACGACGGCCGCATCGAGATCGACAGCAACGTGGTCGAGCGCTCAATCCGTCCGATCGCGCTCAACCGCAAGAACGCCCTCTTTGCAGGCTCCGACGGCGGTGCCGAGCACTGGGCAGTTATCGCCTCGCTGATCGAAACCTGCAAACTCAACGATGTCGAACCGCTCGGCTATCTCGCCGATGTCATCACCAGGATCGTCAACGGCCACCCCAACAGCCAGATCGACGACCTGCTGCCGTGGGCCTACATCCCGGCGCCCGAGCTAAAGGCCGTGGCCTGAGAACACCGCTTACCTTGCGTTCCCGGATATGCGGCCGGATCGACAGCGGGACGGGTGGAACAGTGCGAATGATGCCTGAGCCGGATCAAAAGCTTACGGACGTCGGCCAACGACCTGGGTCCAGCACTATGCCGTGGTGAGTTGGATCCACGATCCAATGATAGGGTGCCGCTCGAGCAGACGAGCAGACCATCTTTTCGACTTGAGCACTCTCACGAACTGCCTTCCTGTCGGGCCAATCTGTTTGGCCGCGAGCACTGTAGCTCCCTATCACTTTAGAATTTGCTGTATCGCATTCAAATATCTCTCTATCACAACCGTCTCTGAGAACTGCCTCTCTACTTTTCTCCTGCTCTTCTGCCCCATGCTAATTCGCGATGAATAATCCATTGCCGCAAATTGAATCATCTTACTTGCGAGATCCTCCGCATCTTTAGGCCTGCAAAGCAGCCCATTTTCGGCATGATCGACCACCTCTTTGCAACCAGGCACGTTAGTCGCAATCAGAGGCTTCGCCATGGCGCCTCCTTCTAGGAGTGAACGCGGGGTCCCCTCACGATAGGACGGCAACACGACACAATCGGCCGCTTGCAAAAATGGGCGAACATCGTCGGTTGATCCCAAATATTCAACTAGCCCTTCGTCAACCCATTGCTCAAGACTCTTCCGCGGCACCGCAGTCCTATTTTCCACATCGAGAAACCCTAGCAACTGGAAGCGTGCTGTCGGCACCTTTTCACGAACAAGCCGGGCTGCCTCAACAAATTCACCGACGCCCTTGTCCCAAAGCAGCCGCGCTACAAGAATGAACACAACTCCATTCAACCTGGGAGGCTCATCCACGGAAGGAGAGAAATGGTCTAAGTCCACCCCAGAACCCGGCAACAGCACCGTTTGCTCCTCCCGAACGATCCCCTCAGTGACAAATAGCACTCGATCATCATCGTTCTGAAAAAAGATTAACTTGGAGCGATACAGCGCATAACGATATAACGCTTGGACAATCTTCCGTAGAAGACCGCCACGAACGAACGCAGTTCCAAGTCCTGAAATATTGTTTATTACCGGAACACCGTTTATCTGTGCTGACAGCGAGCCAAATATATTAGGCTTTATTGTAAAACCTATAAAAACATCCGGCCGCTCCTGCCGAATGACACGCCAGTATCTCCACGCCAGCTGAATATCTCGGAATGGAGACATCCCAGAGTTATCCATCTCGATCTCAATGTAGCGGCACCCAAGGTCCGCAACTTTTGCTGAATGATTATCCTTTGGCGCAACTACGGCAACTTCGTATCCACAGGAACGCAATGCCTTGATCAGCCCACTCCTGAAGTTAACGACGTTCCATGACGTGTTTACCGAAAGAATTACTTTTCGCATTTTAGACACATTGAGTTTCGCTCACGCCGGGCAGTCTTTTCCCAACAGCCTATCTACAAACGCTCTAGGCGAACGCAGAGTTAGCGCTTTACTATAGTGGCTAGATCGGTCGCCCGTTTCGATCACCCGCATCAATGCGCTTGCGAGCTCGGCTGCCCCAAACTCTGCCGCAATCTCGATACCGGGCAACAAGTGGAGATCGCCCGCGCAGGGCGTAGTCACGATACCAGGAACTCCACAAGCCATCATCTCCAGAATGACGTTTGGAAACCCCTCGCTTATCGAGGTAAGCAAACCAGCTCGAGCTGCGCAAAATAACGGAAATGGATTGTCTCTGTGTCCTGTCAAATTTACATGGGAGGCTAAACCCAATTCCCGTGCGTATACTCGCAGCTCCGCATCCATTGGCCCCGAGCCGATCATCGTTAATCCAAAATCCCTCGCATTATTTTTTCTTAACTCTGCAAGGACGTCGATTGCTATCTTGGGACGCTTTACGTCTATCAATCTCCCACACCAAACTATCTGGGGACGCTCCGCAAATATTTTTGCATCCTGTTCTGTCAGTTTGTCTACGGATCTAACTGCGATGAACTCGGCGTCCACTGGATTCGGGATGACCGATAGTTTTCCGAACACCCTTTGGGGAAGCACATTAATCAATTTGCTCTTCATGTAGTCTGTCTGCGCCACGATCATATCCTGGGTTCCATAGGTGCTATAGAGCATCCTGTACGCCAGCGCGCGAACGCCCGTAAAGCGGTCTAACAGAACGGTCGATTCTCGTGCGACAAGCCGGCTCGTTCGCACAACCCCAAAGGTTCGTGCGGCGGCCAAAAATGAGTTCACTCTGGTGTGACTCGAAAAGACCAGGTCATATCTGCGTTGGACTAGCCGCGGGACCAGAAAAAATTCGCTCAAAATTTTTCCGCCGCCGTATCCGTAACTAAACCGAACACCGTTCCCATTGGGTTCAACAATTTGCTCCTTCAACTGCCTCCCTAAAACGGCAATTTCTACGTCCCATTCCGAGCGACTCGCGAGCTCGTGAGCTACTAGATTTAAAACGGTTTCGGCGCCCCCGGTAAGCTCAAGTGGAATCGCGACTAGGGCGAGCTTCTTGCATGCTGAACTGTCTGGCATAGTTCGCTGAGACCGCATCAATGCCTGCGCCGAAAGACATACGCATAGGTTTCAGCGGCGTCAGCCCCAAGAAAAGCGGCTGAAACGCCCAACCAAACGCGCCAGGCGAAAAATGCCGGAACAAAAGCATAAAAATATGAGCTCTTCCAAAATAGTCGGCGCTCGACCAATTCTAAGCCATTCTGGGCGGCTATTCTTTCCACCTCACTGGGCAAACATTTGTCATAGAACGCCGGAAATCCGTCATGCCCCAAACCCTTTTCTGGATAAATCTTAAATAGCAACCAGCGTTTTGCGTTCTCAGGCAAAACGCGGTTTAACCTCGCGAAAATAGCGTTCCGCGAAGGCGAGAAAATCGCAATCAGACCTCCAGGCTTCGCGCAGCTAGCAATGGCGCGTAATGCCCCCACGCCGTCTCTGACGTGTTCAAGCGTCGCCTGACAAATCACAAGGTCAGCGTCACCTCTTCCAGAAAAGACCGTGAGATCCGCCTCGATCTGCTCGTCGTACACTCCCGGAGGAGCCTTCGTGAGTTCACCAGCCTCGAGGTCGAGCCCAACGACAGTGAGGTTTAGCCGTCGCTTGTCTGACAGGCTCACAAAAGGCCTTGCTCCTCCCCCCAAATCATACACCAGCGCATTCTGCGTTAACAGCCGAGGGGCTATCTCGGTCGCGAACGTCCGATTACCATCGACGCGAAAGCGTTCCGGTAATAGCTGATCGCAATACTCCGATATCGCTATATTTTTTCGAAGAAACCAGCGCAACATGGGCACTATTCCACCACCGATTCAACTTTGCCCGCAACAAAAGGTAAACTGCCCATTGGTTCCAGGTGCATTTCCAGAGATTCCACGTCGGCCGTCCAGCCGACCGATCTTACAACGCATTTCTGATTCAACTGCACTCTCCGAACCACCTATTGACGCTTTGTCAGCTCGCTGCGGCCATCATCCGCCATTGCGTTTTTCAGAAAGACAAATGAGCACCACGCTGCCAGCAAATAGCCTGTCAAATAAGCCGTCTCAGCGCTGTATGGCAAAGACAACGCTAAACCAACAGAAGAGATAAGACCAGATACTGACGCACCAATTATATATCCGTATGTCAACTTCAGCGTGGAATTTGATCGAAGTGCAAATGGATCAATCACCACCTTCTTAGTTCTGTTTGTCAGAACCGCAGCCGATACTATTAAAAAGCTTATTGGATCAAATGAATTGTCGAGCCACTTTCCGGCATAGCCAGAGGAAAATAGGATGACGATCCCCGCAGCCGATGTTGCAGCCAAAATCGCCGCGACGGACGCTCCCGTCAACAATCCACGTCTAAACTCCCTAGTGGCTCCCATAGCAGCACGAGAAAACGCTCTCGGTACAAACACGAAACCAGCCGCGTTCATAAGAAAGCCAACTGACCTTTGGGCAAAATCAACACAAAACGAGAAAACTCCGAGTTGGTTGTGAGATCCAAGCATCAAAACAATATACCGAATCCCTACAAACAATCCGTTCTCAGCTAAATTGCTCAAAACGAAAGCATGGCCAGTGACGAGCGATCTTCCAAGATACGATAGCCGTGGGCGCCTCAGGTCCGAAGGCCCCACAAACCAAAAAGAGATTATCGCGCCAACGAGATAGCTCACGGAAAACGCAGCAAGAGCTGCCTCAACTTTCGCGTCCCCCGTGACCAGAAACGTGACTAGTGCTTGATAGGTCAAAGCCTGCCCAATTGCGGACCAACCATAGGCCCATAAACGAAGTTGCGATCTGAGCATTTCTTGCAGCGCCGTATGCAACCCGAAGGACACAATGATGGTCATTGCAACAACATTACCCGCTGTAAAGACGTCCAAAATCACTGCGCATACAGAGACAAGTACTGATAAAACAGCCAATACCACCAATACGGTTGATATGTACTCCCGCTCCAGACCAGATGCTTTCATTTTCGCGGAAACGGGCATTATGGAGTAAGTTGCTGCTCCGAAAACTATCGTCGAAATAAATGAGACAGTGGCGATCGTCGTGCTAAATATTCCATATTCGTTCGGTTGCATCAAATGGCCAAGGTAGAACAATGTATATAAATTAACTAGCCCGGGGACGATTCGAATGATTAGGGACTCTCCGAGCTTAAATAGATTCTCTTTTATCATAAAAAGAAACTCGACACAGATTTTCTAAGAAAAATAGGCACACTTAGTGAAAGGAAAATCAGACTTGATACCAACGCCTTCGACAAAAATCTTTTCGAGCAATACCTTCCAAGGAAAAAAGCTTTTATATAATTACAGTTTAGCAAAAATATTGGATAGGGATTTTGCCTTTGTAACTGTCTAATTTTCGCGGACATACCATCTGGCAAATACCTCTTCCGTCCTACATCAATATTTACGCAATTCACATCGTAATGCAAAGCGATCCTGGACCAGAGTAGTGAAGTGGGAACTCGTCTGAAGTTCCCAACAGGTGGCGTCGCGGCCAATTTCAACAATCGAGTCTTGATTATCTCTTTTTTGTCGCCGACCACCCTTTCGTCGGCTCGGATTTTAATTAAATTTGAGCGTTCGATCGGAAACGAGTTTGCGTTAGCATGCTTGTCACCTAGCGCCATCGAAAACACAAATCCTGCAATCTTTTCATCCCTTGCTGCGGGTCCCACGAGTAGATCTATGACTTTGGGCAAATTATCAACGAAACATTCGTCATCATCATCGAAAATCATGACATATTCGCCGGCCGCCGAGCGAATAGCTGAAAACATCGCGGATGCTCTGCCTTTGTTTTGGCTGTGCGTGACTAATAGCCTTGTGTCGCGCGATGCGATCTCGTTCAACGCTTCGCCAGTGCCGTCGGTAGAGCCGTCGACATGTACACACACCTGCAGGCGATTTTCTGCTTCCAATAGGCGCTGAACCAGTTGTGTAACCGCCTCACGCCGATTGAACGTCGGGATACAGACGCTCAGAACTGGCGTGTCAAGTCGCTCAGTTTCGGGACCACTATTTTCAACCATTTCTATTATATGGCCTCTAATTTTCCTGCTGAACGTCTAAAATATTCGAGATACCAATCCACGAACTTCTTAACTCCAACCGTCACAGGCGTGTCTGGCTTATAATCAACTGCGTGAACAAGACCGGAGACATCGGCGTAGGTATCTGGCACGTCGCCGGGCTGCAATGGCAGCAGTTCTATAGCCGCCCTTTTACCAAGCGCCTCCTCCAGCGCCTCGACATAGGCGGTTAATTTTACCGGGTTGTTGTTGCCTATGTTGAAGATGCGCCAGGGCGCATAGCTGGTGGCAGGATCCGGGTCAGCGGAGTTCCAGTCGGGATTGGGCGCGGCAGGCTGGTCGCTTGCACGAATAACGCCTTCGGCTATGTCCTCGACGTAAGTGAAGTCGCGCGTATGATTGCCATTGTTGAATAATTTGATGGGCTCCCCGGCAAGGATACTTTTGGTGAACAGGAAAAGCGCCATGTCCGGCCGGCCCCAAGGACCATAGACGGTGAAGAAACGAAGCCCGGTAGTGGGCAAGCCAAACAAATGGCTATAACTGTGTGCCATCAGTTCGTTGGCACGCTTTGTCGCCGCATAGAACTGCACCGGGTGGTCGGCAGGGCGTTGCTCGGAAAACGGCATGTTGGTATTCGCCCCGTAGACGCTTGAGGTGCTTGCATATGTCAGATGCGCCACACGGCTGGCGCGGCACGCTTCAAGTATGTTGGTGTAGGCGATAATGTTGCTTTCCACGTAGGCATGTGGGTTCTCCAGGCTGTAGCGAACCCCAGCCTGCGCGGCGAGATGGATCACGCGATCGAATGCGTGAGCAGCAAAACAGGCGTCCACCACGTTCTTGTCAGCCAGATTGCCGCGGATGAATTGAAAGCCAGAATTGGTTCTGCGGTTCGCCTCCTCCAGCAACCGCAATCTCGCTTCCTTGATTTCGGGGTCGTAGTAGCTGTTGACGCTGTCTATTCCGACGACCTCATCACCGCGCTCCAGCAAACGCCTCGACACGTGATAGCCAATAAACCCGGCCGCGCCGGTCACCAGAATTTTCATCAGAAGCGTCCATCCGTAATTTCCTTGGGAAACAGGCCCTTGATGTCGAAAATGACACCCGGGGTCTTGCGAAGGGTTTGTAGACCGGCAGCGCCCAGCGCATGAAATTGCCTGTGCCCTACCGCAACAATTACGCCGTCATAGGCCCCCGCCGGGATATCCTTCACACTCAGTACACCGAGTTCTCGTTCACATTCCTGCGGATCGACCCAAGGGTCCCAGAGGTCAACCTGCGCGTTATATTCCTTCAACTGTGCGACGAGGTCGGCGACCTTAGAATTTCGCAAATCCGGGCAGTTTTCCTTGAAGGCTGCGCCCATCACAAGAACTCGGCTGCCAACGACGGGTATTCCTTTGCGCATCATCAGCCGGGCTGTCTGGTCCGCTGCATGTTTTCCCATGCCGTCGTTGATTCGACGGCCTGCGAGTATGACTTCCGGATGGTAGCCGAGTTCTTGTGCCTTGTGGGTGAGATAGTAGGGATCTACGCCAATGCAGTGCCCTCCGACGAGGCCTGGTGTGAACCGCAAAAAATTCCATTTCGTGCCGGCGGCTTGCAAGACTTCTGACGTGTCTATGCCAAGCTTGCCAAAGATCAGCGACAGCTCGTTCATCAGAGCAATGTTGAGATCTCTTTGCGTGTTCTCGATCACCTTCGCCGCCTCTGCAACAGCAATGCTGCTCGCCCGATGCGTGCCCGCAGACACAATCGACGCATATAACGCATCAATGGCGTTGGCCGCCTCTGGGGTTGATCCGCTGGTGACCTTCACAATTGTCTGCAGCCGATGCTCGTGGTCGCCCGGATTGATGCGCTCCGGGCTATATCCCAAAAAGAAGTCTACATTGTAGCGCAGGCCAGAGTGTTTCTCGATAAGCGGTGCACACACCTCTTCCGTACAACCGGGATAAACAGTCGACTCAAAGATGACGACTGCCCCGCGAGACATGACCTCACCAACCGTCGTAGATGCACTAACCAACGGTCTGAGATCCGGGCGGTTGGCTTTGTCGATCGGCGTGGGAACTGTTACGATGAAAATTCCGCAATCGCGCAGATCAGCTTTGTTCGTCGTGAATTTCAGTCGCGAGGCCGAACTGATTTCTTCACGACTAGCTTCAAGCGTATGGTCTTCTCCACGCCTGAGGGAATCCACCCTCGCCTGGCTAATATCGAACCCGACCACATCCCTCGTCGCAGCAAAGGCGACTGCCAACGGCAGGCCCACGTAACCTAGCCCGATGATGGCAATTTTTTTGGACTCTAAGTTCATTCTGTCTCCTGCCTACGTTTGTGGACTCGGGTAATCGCATACGCGATCTAACTGGCGATGCATTCCTCGTTGTGGCATCAAATAGACGCGATCCTTGTCTAACACTGATCCTTGCACTCGAACTCGCCGAGCAGCAAACTGCAGTCCTCCTTCCCATCGTGACGAGTGATGCGGTCGATTTCTGCATCACGTCGCATCCCGATTTCGAGGGACTCTCGGGCACGAGACAGGTCTGGTTGGTAGTATCTACGGTCCACCTCGTCCAGAACGTTGGCAGAGTGCGAATCGATGTCTTGTCGGTCTGCCAAACCAATCCATGACCTCGACGCGCCTCGCGATGCAAGCTCCGCGGTTTCTCGGCAGCAAGGGCATTTATCTGGCGCACCATGGGCGCCTCCCATTCCGAGATATCGCGCCATTGAGGCCGGTATGACCGCGGCTTTCCTCTCTGCCAAAACCGCCCCCGTTCGCGCTTGATCAGAACCGGTTTGCAGACCGCCCCATGCCATTAGCACGTATCAAATTACAGCAATCAGACCGTGTCGGAGCAACTTGCAAGCTTCTATCGAGCACCGAAGCCGGTCAGCATCGTTCGGATGGTACGAAATACAATCAGCACGTCGAGCCATGGGGAGAAGTTTTTGATGTAGTAGAAGTCGTAGTGAAGCTTCTCTAGAACGTCGCTTACCGCCGCGACATGACCCTGATTGACTTGCGCCCATCCAGTGATGCCAGGCCGGACGATATGCCGGTAGCGATAAAATGGCAGCTCCGCCTCATACCACTTTGAAAGTACGAGTGCTTCCGGGCGTGGTCCGATCCAGCTCATTTCGCCGCGCAAAATATTGATAGCCTGCGGCAACTCGTCGATCCTGGATTTTCTCAAAAATCGCCCGACACGAGTGATGCGCGCGTCCCCAGCCTTCGTAATAGCCTCTTCCTTCTCGTCATCGGAGGCGGTGCCGAGCTTCATCGTTCTGAATTTGTAGACCTCGTACGGATTCCCCCCGTAGCCCATTCGCTTCTGTCTAAATAGCGCAGGTCCAGGTGAATCGATCTTTACGGCAACCACCACGAACAGCAGCAATGGCGAGAAAACAACAAGCACAAACAACGCAGACGTCCAGTCTATTGCCTGTTTTATTTTTAGGTAAGCCTGATTTGGATTCAACGACCCCAACGTATTTTCAGACAAATGCTCAATTTCGACGCGGCCTGTGAGCGACTCTCTTATTTGTTTAACATGATATACTGGCGTTCCCGACAGTGCGCGGTCGGCGATGTATCGCTCCCACTCATCGGAAAGATCGGCCCGCAGATCAGCAACCACGCCGCTGGCATACTCGACAATTGTGTTGGGCGAATTAACTCTGTGCCAGTTCACACCTGGGATGCTCTCCAACCTGTCGACATCCCCTCCAGGAATTATCGCCAGCCGGTATGAGTCGAGCCGTCGCGTGGCCAAGCTCAGGCCGAAATACCAAAGAGTCGATTGAATGAAGCTCGCCGCCGCCTGGAACCGGCTATAATCGAATCTAAAGAAGAAGATGGTCACGAACACGAGGCCGTAAGTCAGGGCGAAGGTGGGCAAGATGTAGCCAGCCGCTGCGACGCCCGGGAAGTTGCCAATACGCTTATAGAGCATGTAGCCGGACGTGTGAGCGACGAATGCCGCAAAAATGGTGACTTGCATGTTGGGTGACCAGATGACGCGGGGATCAACCGACATCCGGATCAGGGCGGGTAGCAGAATGGCGAATGTCAATCCGCCAAGCAGCTGGAAGCGCATCCGAAGCAAGAAATGCCTTGGATTGGATAAAGGGCTCGTGGTGGTATTCAAATTGAATCCCGCCAGACGGGCCCCATGAAAACTTGGACGTTCACTTGACAAGATGCCGCTCTCGGCCAACGCTGGAATAGGCTATGCCTTCCTTCACCACGTCCTCGCCGCGGTAGACATTTCGAAGGTCAATCATCACGGGCGTCGCCATAAGTGCATGAAGCCGCTTGAGATCCAAGGACCGAAACGCATTCCACTCGGTGACGATGACGATCGCATGCGAGCCGTCGGCCACCGCGTAGGCGCTTTCCCCAAATTCAATGCCCTCGATCATCTTGCGTGCCTGCCCCATACCGACCGGATCATAGGCCTTGATCGAAGCGCCGGCATCCTTGAGCGCCTGAATGATGGCCAATGAAGGGGCATCGCGCATATCGTCGGTGTTTGGCTTGAACGTAAGGCCCAGGATACCGATGGTCTTGCCGCGCACCGAGCCGCCGCAGGCCTCGACAACCTTGCGCGCCATCGCCCGTTTGCGCTGGTCGTTTATCGACACCGTGGTCTCAATAAGTCGGACGGGGCTTGCCGCGTCCTGCGCGGTTTTGACCAACGCCAAGGTATCTTTCGGGAAACAGGAGCCGCCGTAGCCCGGCCCGGCGTGAAGAAACTTTGCGCCGATGCGATTGTCCATGCCGATGCCGCGCGCGACGTCCTGCACATCGGCCCCCAACCGCTCGCAGAGATCGGCAATTTCGTTGATGAAGGTGATCTTCATGGCCAGAAAAGCGTTGCCGGCATATTTGGTAAGCTCCGCCGAACGTCGGCTCGTATAGAATATCGGCGCGGCATTCAACGAGAGCGGGCGGTAGATCTCGCCCATGACTGCTTTGGCCCTTTCGGCATCGGTCCCGACAATAATGCGGTCGGGCCGCTTGAAGTCCTCGATCGCCGATCCTTCGCGAAGAAATTCCGGATTGGAAACCACCGCAAAATCGGCGGCGGGATTTTGCTCGCGAATGATTCGCTCCACCTCATCGCCGGTACCGACGGGAACGGTCGATTTCGTCACCACGACCGTAAACCCTTTGAGTGCGCGGCCAACTTCGGCGGCCACGTCGTAGACGAAGGACAGATCGGCATGACCGTCGCCACGCCGTGACGGCGTTCCCACGGCGATGAAGACTACATCCGATTGAGAAACCGCATCCGCCAGATTGTCGTCGAAACGCAAGCGGCCTTGCAGGGTGTTGGTCGTGACGAGGTCGTCGAGCCCCGGCTCGTAGATCGGTATCTTGCCGAGTTTGAGCATGGCAAGCTTTTCCGCATCCCGGTCGACGCAGCAGACCTGATGGCCAAAGTCGGCGAAACAGGCGCCCGAGACGAGCCCTACATAGCCGGCGCCAATCATTGTTATTCGCATATCGCGTACTCTCATTCAGCGCCGATGAGACGATCTCGCCGGACAGCCTATTACCAAAGGACGGCTACCGCACTCCCGGGTGAAAACCCGAGAGCCCATCCTACAACAATTTGCATCGCCTCGCCGCAACTAGACGTTGGCGATTTATGCGATTGCTACGAGATCCCTGGCATCAAGGTCGACAGGGATCTCGCCATTCATGATGGCAACCAGAACCCGAGCCCTTCCGGCTGGATCGAGCCGGTCAAGGCGACCGATCATTTCCGCGAAAGGGCCGGAAAGGATCCGGACCGAAGCACCGGCTGCGAGGCCGCCGCTGAAATCGAGCAGGCCGTGCCTGCCGGTTAACGCAACGAAGCGCTCTACCAGACCCGAGGGGACCGGCAAAGGCCGGTCGCCTTGCGTGACGAGGGAGCGCACACCGAATGTTCCGTTGACGGAGCGCCAACGTTGCAGCGCGAGGTCGAGGGCGATGAACATATAACCCGGGAAATAAGCTGCGGACCGTGTCTCGAGCCGCCGGGCATGACGCACGGTTTTCTCGTAGCGAGGCACAAACGGCTGAAATCCCTGGATCCGGAGATGCCGTTCGGCGACATGCTCCTTTCCAGGAAAGACCGAAGCAGCGTACCAGCGGGTTGCCGGCGCGGCGGTCGGCTGCGGCGACGGGATGTTCGCCTTGTTCGTCGTTTTTTCCGCGCTAGTCACGTGTCTCCCTCTCAGGGCGGGCGGCCATGTCGGCGCCAAGGGTTACGACAGTGTGTCGATGCCAGCAAGCAACCATGCCGCGAGAATCAGGACGGTTCATCAAAAAATTGCCTGCGAATTGTCCATGAATTAGCTGTGCCTAAATAATCATCGAGCCGCTTCTTTTTCAGCTGCCGACATCGGGCAATTCGCTGTGACGCGTAGCTCTTCGGTTACATTGGCGCGGCGACCCCGGTTGTCCCGGTGCTTAGTCGACCGACTTGAAGCTAATGTGACGGGTCGCCAGCATCTCGTTGCGCCCGCCGGCGGCAGGATACCTGCGGAGCCATTCCGGTTTGCGATAAAAAGCTGTTTCGACAGGCCGTCACCGAGACACAACTGCCAGTAAGGCGCGGGACCGAGGTCAAGGCACAGCGATGCCGATTCTTGACCGGCTTCACGAACGCTTCAGCAACGACCAGACAGCCGGCACCAGGCTCGCAGCCAGCGCGACCTTGATCAGATCACCGACGATAAAGGGCAGCACACCGAACTGCCACGACTTTTCCGGGCCGATCAACAGTGCCAGCCAGGCAAAGCCCATCGCCATCATGACGATCTCGGCCACCAGCATCGCATTGAACAGCTTGATAGGATGGCGATCCCAGCCACGGTCGGCGGCCCAGCCGACGATCGCCGCCATGACGACGAAGCCGGCCAGATAACCGCCGGTCGAACCGAGCATGTAGGCAATGCCGATGCCTTTTTCCGGCGTGCTCTGGAAGACCGGAACGCCCAGTGCGCCCTCGGCCATGTAGAGAAGCAGTGTGGCGACGCCGAGGCGCATGCCGAACCCGGCGGCAATCAGCAAGACAGCAAGCGTCTGCATCGAGATATCGACCGGTC
Organism: Mesorhizobium sp. M0778; assembly: GCF_040320105.1. Classification (NCBI taxonomy): domain Bacteria; kingdom Pseudomonadati; phylum Pseudomonadota; class Alphaproteobacteria; order Hyphomicrobiales; family Phyllobacteriaceae; genus Mesorhizobium; species Mesorhizobium sp. M0778. The sequence continues at coordinate 33,216 of NZ_JAMYPA010000015.1, forward strand.
CGAGCACAACCTTCGTCTTGGCCGACAAGATCAGCAGCAGCGTTCCGGCGATCGCCAGCAAAAGCTGGCCCGCCAGCCGGGCCGCCCCCTTTTCAGGCAGAGCGAGAGAAATAAGCGGACGCATCGTCGTTGCAATTGCCATGGTCTTCCCCGTTCCGGATTGCCGCCGAACGCGGCCTTGCGTTTTCCTATATTGGCTTCCGTGCTATGCGGCAATCGGTTTTGCCCTCCCCCCAAAAAAGGTCGCGACGTTCGCATGGCGCTAAGATTCGATACCAGCTTCGACCCGTCCTATGGCAAGGGCGTGACCGTTGCGCCAGACGTGCTTCGGATCACCGCCAAGAACCCCAGCCCGTTCACCTTTCACGGAACCAACAGTTATATCGTCGGACGCGAGACGCTGGCGGTGATCGATCCGGGTCCGGATGACGAGGCACATCTTCGAACGCTGCTCGAAGCGATCGGGACCAGGCCGGTCAGCCATATCTTCGTCAGTCACACGCATCGCGACCATTCGCCACTGGCGGCGCGGCTGAAGCAGCACACCGGTGCGGCGGTTCTGGCGGAAGGCCGCCACCGCCCGGCACGGCCGTTGCGCACCGGCGAGGTCAATCCGCTCGATGCCAGCGCTGACATCGAGTTCGTTCCAGACGTCGCGCTGCCGGATGATATTGTGATCAACGGCGACGGCTGGGCGATCCGGACGGTGCTGACGCCCGGCCATACCGCCAATCACGCGTCCTTCGCGCTGGAAGGAACCGGCATCCTTTTCTCGGCCGATCACGTCATGGCGTGGTCGACTTCCATCGTCGCGCCGCCGGACGGCGCCATGGCCGACTACATGACATCGCTCGATCGGCTGATCGAGCGCGACGACCGGCTGCTGCTGCCCGGTCATGGCGGGCCGGTGACCGAGCCGCGCAACTTCATGCGCGGATTGAAAAGGCATCGCAAAATGCGCGAACGGGCGATTCTGGAGCGGATCAATAGCGGCGACCGCACGATCAGGACTATGGTGGAGGCGATCTATCGCGATACCGATCCGCGCCTGCATGGCGCGGCCGGCCTGTCGGTGCTTGCGCATCTGGAAGACCTGGTGGCGCGCGGTCTGGTCCACACCGACGGCGCGCCGGCCATAGACGGCATGTTTGCGCCGGCAAAGTAATACAATCAAATATCATTCCGCCGGCGCCACGCCCACCTGGCCGGCGACTTCCTGGTCGAGCTCGGCAAGGAAATCGGTGATGCGCGCTGCATTGTCGCCAAGGTCATATCGGCCGAAACGCGAGGCCGAGCGCATGTCGACGATGATCGCATCGCCGTCATCGCTCACGCGGATGGCGACATCGGCGGGAAGGCCAAGCAGGAAGCTCTTGGCCACCGCATCAACCGTCACGTCGCTTTGCCCTACTGCGTCGGGAAACGGCGCCGCGAGTTGCCAGCCCCGCCGATCGAACACGGTTTTGACCGCTTCCAGAACGCGATCGAAAGGCAAGGTGTAGCTGCGTCCAGTAACAAGCGGATACGCTTCGGTTTGCAGGCGCTGCTCGCCGGGCGTGGGCGGCAAAAGCTCGTTCATATCCTTTGTCCGGGTAGAAATGTCGAGCGCAGGCGGATCGTCGAAATCCGTCGAGATGTCCCGCAGCGGCGGATAGATCGCCGCCCAATAGGCCGCGACAGCGTAAGGGATGAGCACCAGAACCGCCAATAAGGCGCCGACGGTCAGGTCGCGGCCGCCGCGATCGCCGAAATTCCACAATCGCGCAAAGGCAAACCCGGCAAACAAAAGCGCAAACGCGGCCAGCAAGGCGACAACGCCGAGCACCCACAGGAAAGCCTGCGTCTCGACGAGATCGTATCGGTGGCCGATGAGAACCGTCAGCAGCAGCACCGCCGAAAAAGCGCCGGTCCGCCGCGACCAACCGGCAGCCCTCGACGTTTGTCGCTCGAGAATTACCGTCATTGTTTTCCGCGCTGCCCCCAACCCGAACAAAGGCATAGTGCCTTTCAGCGGCGGCTTGAAGGCGAAAAGACGCCGCATCTCCGGTCAATCCGTCGGCAGGTGATAGTCCCGGAACTGCTGGCGCAAGGTAATCTTCTGAATATTGCCGGTTGCTGTATGTGGAATTTCGCCGACAAAGGCGACGTCGTCTGGCATCCACCACTTCGCCACCTTGCCGTCCATAAAAGCGAGGATGTGGGTCTTGGTCGGCTCCCTGCCCGGCTTGAGGACGATCACGAGCAAAGGCCGCTCGCCCCATTTGGAATGCGGAATGCCGATGGCGGCGGCCTCCGCCACGTCCGGATGGCCGACCGCAAGGTTCTCGAGCTCGATGGTCGAGATCCATTCGCCGCCCGACTTGATCACGTCCTTGGCGCGATCGGTGATCTGCATGTAGCCGCCGGGATCGATATGCGCGATATCACCAGTATCGAACCAGCTTTGTTCATCGAACTGTTCGGATCCGATGCCGCCATAATAGGCGCGCGCGACGGTCGGCCCGCGGACCTTGAGTCGGCCGAAGGTCTTGCCGTCCCATGGCAGTTCGTTATCGTCGTCGTCCGTTACCTTCATTTCGATGCCGAACGGCGTAAAGCCCTGCTTCTGCTGGACGGCGAGGCGGGCGTCACCTTTCAGCCCGGCATAGTCCGGCTTCAGGGTGCACAGCGTGCCGACCGGCGACATCTCGGTCATGCCCCAGGCGTGGACGACCTGGACATCGTAATCGTCCTGGAACTTCGTCGTGATCGCGCGTGGACAGGACGCGCCGCCGATGACGACTTTCTGCAGATAGGGTAGTTTCTTGCCGGTCTCTTCCAGATGCTGGAGAAGCATCATCCACACCGTCGGCACGGCGGCGCTGAAGGTCACCTTCTCGGTGTCGAGCAGCTCGTAGATCGAAGCGCCATCCATCTTGCAGCCGGGCATGACCAGCTTGGCGCCAATCATCGGCGCGCTCTGGGCAAGGCCCCAGGCATTGGCGTGAAACATCGGCACGACCGGCAATATGGTATCGCGCGACGACAGGCCCATGGCGTCGGGCATCGCTTCGATCATGGCGTGCAGCACGTTCGAACGATGGCTGTAGAGGACGCCCTTCGGGTCGCCCGTCGTGCCCGAGGTGTAGCACATGCCGGCGGCGGTGTTTTCATCGACTGTCTTCCAGGCGAAGTTGCCGTCGGCTTCAGCAAGCCATTCTTCATAGGCGACGACCTTGGGTAGCGCAGTCTCCGGCAAATGCGCCTTGTCGGTCAGCACGATAACCTGCTTCAGCGATTTGACCGCGCCGGCGATCTTTTCGAGCAGCGGCAGGAAGGTCAGGTCGACGAAGATCGCCTTATCCCCGGCATTGTTCATGATCCAGGTGATCTGCTCGGGAAAGAGCCGCGGGTTGAGAGTGTGATAGATCGCGCCGACACCCATGATGCCATACCAGGCCTCGATGTGGCGCGCGGTGTTCCAGGCCAGTGTTGCGATGCGGTCGCCAAGCCCGTAGCCGTCACGCTCGAGCCTCTCGGCGACCTTCAGGGCACGATGATGGATTCGGCATATGTGGTGCGCACGATCGGCCCCTCGATCGAGCGCGACACGATCTCGCGTCGGCCGTGCTGCCTCTCGGCATTGTCGATCAGCTTGTGGCACAGCAGCGGCCATCCCTGCATCAGCCCGCGCATTTTGTTCCTCCTGTTATTTTTTGCGCCATTGTGGAACGAACCGGCGGATTGTCCAGCCATGACCGGGCTGGAGCGATGCATAGACCGAAATGAGGCCGAATTCGCCACAATCCGGCCATGCTCGGCGTTAACGTTGATTAATAGGTGGGGCGCGATTGGCGAATGAAAGAGGTTCGCATGGACGCGCAGCTCGACGACGAAGCACTCGAAAATACGCTTGCGGAAAGTCTGGCCGATCTGGTGGCGACCGATGTGGCGCCGGCCGATCTGGTTCCCGGCGCCAAAACCGTTTCCGAAGATGAATTCGTCGAGGTCGTCGGCGGCGCCCTCGAGGCGGTCGGCGGCACGCTGTTGTTCAAGATGTGCGTCGAGAACGAGGGCGAAGCCCAGCACGTCGCCGCCGCATCGGTCGGCGATGGCGGCAACCGCCAGTTCCTGTTGCTCACCTTGCCGACCAACGGTGGTGCTTTGAAGGTCGAGACCACCTCGAAAAGCACCAATCCGGTGGCCGGCATTGCCGCCGCCTATGCCGGGCTGATGGACGCATTCCAGGCCGCCGCCTGAGTTTTCGGCGAAGCGGAAGAAAGAGGCGAGACTTCCCCCCGCGGGCGACGCCCGCCTGGTGGCAGGCAGGTCTTGCGCAAGGCTCTTGCCAGACACATCTTGGGGTTGAGGCAAGGAGATTCGACATGGACCAGATCGCAAACCCGGCACCCGGCTTTCAGCGCAATCCCGGCAAGATCATCACCGTCGAGCCTTACAAGGGCACCGTGACGGTGCGCGCCGGCGATGTCGTCATCGCCTCATCCGGCAAGGTCAAGGTGCTGACCGAACCGCCCTATCCCCCTGTTTTCTACATTCCGTTCGACGACATCGACTTCAAACGGCTTGGCAAGACCGAGCTCTCGACCCATTGCCCCTACAAGGGCGATGCCAGCTATTGGAGCGCGCTGCCCGCCGGCGATGCTGGCAAGGATGCGATGTGGGCGTATGAGCGGCCCTTCGACGAGATGGCGGAGATCCGCGATCACGGCGCGTTCTATCCAAACAAGGTGACCATCGAGGCCACGCCCGACTGATCAGTCGGTGGTGCCTTCATTGCCGACGCCGTCGGCATCGTCGAGCCGCACGAAGGTAAGACCCTTGTCCTTCAGCGCCAGGAGCCCCTGCACTACGCCTTCACCGGCCGCATGGGTCGGCTGGTTGATGTGAGCGATGATGACGTCGCCGTCCTTTGCCGCGGCGATGCGCCGGGCGGTCTCTTTTGCACCGAGCAATGAGCCGCCGTCGCCGTTGATCGAGAATCCGGCGATCTTGAAGCCAAGCTTGCGTATCATCGCGATTGCCGACGGGCTGTATTCGGCGGTTGCGCCGCGAAACCATTTCGGCGCGGGTTCGCCGGTCACGGCGAGAGCGGCGGCGCCGGATTCGACCTCGGCCAGCACGGCCTCCGGGCTGCCGGCACTGCGAATGCCGTAGACCCTTTGCGGCGTGTCGACGGCGGGGACGTGACGGCCGCCATGGTTTTCCAATTCAAACAGTTCGGGATGGGCCCGCATGATCTCGACGGCGGCGGCGTTGTGCTTCAGCCAGATGCCGGTGACGAAAATGGTGGCGGGAATCTTGTTTTCCACCAGCGCCGAGAGAATCCGGGTGTCGGTCTTTCCGCCGCACGCATCGAGAGTCAGCGCGACGCGGCCGCTGCCCGCCTCGGCCTTGATGTGCAGTGTCGGTTCGACGCGCAACTGGGCGTTGCTTGCCGAGACGGCCCACAGCCATATCGCAACTGCGCAAGAATGTTTTTGGAACAGGCGCATTGATCGTTTCCAGGTCGGCCGGATCAAGGTTGAAGCGGCGACCCCAAGACCGGCATCAAGGCGGAAATCGGGACGATGCCCCTGCAAAAGCGTCGGCAGCGGCAATTTGACCCGCGGGCCTGACCTTTGGCAAGCGCGAGGTCACAATGCGTGCTCCACGTCCTTAACCGTACGTGAAAGGATCGCGCGCACCGCGTCGACAACCGCTTTGACCTCTAGCCGCCAGACGCAGCAAGCCTTGCTCGGATCGGGCCGGCGGCACAGGTCCCTGGCTATGCACTCGCAAGGCATGGAGGGCCGCAGCGTAACATTGGCCACGCCGACAGGACCCCACACGGCCGGGTCGGTCAGGCCGAAGAGGCCGACAACCGGCGTTCCCGCGGCGGCGGCCATGTGCATCGGGCCACTCTCGTTCCCGAGAAACAGGCGTGCCTGTCCGAGGACCGCCAGCAGCGTTGCAAGCGACAGCGCCCCGACCATGTTGACGATCGGCGAAGCGGCCTTGGCGATGACGCGCTCGGCAGATGCCCGTTCATCGGGGCCGCCGACAAGCAGGAAGCCCAACCCGGTCTGCCGCGAAATCTCGTCGATCGCCAGCGCAAAACGTTCCGGCTGCCATTGCCGCCCCCGGAAGCTCGCTCCCGCATGAACGGCTATGAAGGCGTTACGCCGAAGATGATGCCGGTCGAGAAGCGCCAACGTCCTGGCGGTCTCCAACGGCAGCGGCTGAATCGTCGGGACCTGCGCACGCAACTCCACGCCAAGCGCCTCAAGCGGCGAAAGATAGCGGTAGAGATAATGCTGGCCACCAAAGCCAAACGGCTTGGCTAGGACGTTGGCGGGCTGGCGTTCCAGCCAGCGCAACGGTTTTTCGGGAGGATCGTATCCGACGCGGGTCTTGGCGTCGACGAGCCTGACAATGATGCGTGAGGTTTTGGAATCGGCCAGGTCGATGGTCAGGTCAAACCGGAAGCGGCGCAGCGCCCGCACCATCGCGTAAAGCTCGCTGCCACGCTCCAGAGGGGTGCCACGCATCCGTACGCGCCGGAACGCCACCACGTCCGAGGCGATGCCATGAGCCACCAGGAAACTGGCAAAGCTCGCCTCGCAAAGGAACACGACCCTGGCCCTTGGATATTGGAGGCGCAGGTTACTGGCGAGCGCGGAGGCGAGGACAAGATCGCCGATGAATTTCGTCTGGAGGATGAGAATCGAGCGGACGTGCGTGGGCGGGTTCTGCAACATCTGTTTTCTGACACCGGGGCGGGTTCGGGAGCCGGAAAACTGGGCAGAAACGATGTCGGGATTTGGAGCCGTCACGCGCACGTTCGCGTGAATTCGGTTACAAATCGGTAAGATCAGATGCTGGTGGACTGCATCTCTTATCCGCGGCCGTTCTTAGCAGCCTACATCGCCGCTTGCGCGGCGCATCTATCGGTTCCAGATCGACCAGATCAAGTCGAAGCGGCGATCCCAAAACCGGCATCAAGGCGCCAGGTCAGTGTGCGTGCGCTACGGCTTAGCCGTGCGTGAAAGGGCTCGCGCGCAATGCGCCAACAACCGGTTGACCTCCAACTGTCGGATGAAAAGCCTCGTTCGCACTCGACCAGCGGCACAGTTCTCTGGTCAGACAGGGCAAGATGGCTCGAGCCCGATTTCACGACAGCTATTGCCACCCCAAACTGTGGCTCGTCACCGCCCTCGTTTGCACTCCGCGCGAACACTGATGATGGTGCAAGGCGTGCTGGGTTTACCGAGGGCTGTCGTGTGGCTTTTCCTGAGGACTTTGAGACTTCGACCAGACAAAATACAGCGAGCCCATCTTCATCACAGGCACGCGCCGGTCGCGTTCGCGGGTTCGCAATTCGCGATAGGTCTTCAATTTCAAGGTGCCGCCCGGCAACTTGATACGCACCGTCATCGGTCCAACTCCCGTTGTGCAGCGCAGCAATGATGTGCAATGCGGTAATAGAGACCGTCCGTTACGGAAGAGTCAACAGCGGCTTCATCAACTTTTCTTGGGCCGGAAGGCAGAGTCTGGTGGGGAGGCGCCTCGCCAGGCCGCGAGCGTCAGGTGGGTCAGCCCAGCGGCTGATCATTCACGGCGCTTTGCCGGTTCGACCACCAGGTAAAGTAGATCGGGCCGATCTTGACGACGGGTATGCGGCGGGCGCGCTCGCGGTCGCGCAATTCGCGGTACACCTTCACCTTCAGCGTGCCGCCAGGCATCCTGATACGCACCGCCATCGATTCCGCCGCCCCCATTGTGCAATGCAGCACCAGAGACCTTCCGTGGCGGAAGAGTCAATGCCTGCCTCCTGACTATTTCTGGGACTAGTTGAGCGGCCGTCGGAGGTTTGGGCGCGCACGGCGGTTCCTGATCCCGCACGGAGGCGTCAGTGCCCAGCCGAGATCGTCGGACGCGCGGGTTATTTCTTGGGCGAGGATTTTTTGGGCGAGGATGGGCGATCGGACATGCCGCTCGGCCACCAGATGACGAAGTAATTGCCGACCTGCCAAACCGGCATCTCGCGCTTCTGCTCGCGCCGCCGCAGCTCGTCCCTTTTCTTGATCTTCAAAGTCCCGCCTAGAAGCCCGATTCTTATCGTCACGTGTCCTCCCGCACCCCCTAAAGGTACGAACGATAGACGGGAACAGTTTCATCCCGGCTAAGCAATTTCGTCCAGGTCAAGCAATTTGGGGCCGATAGACGCAGTACGGCGGAACGGAGCGAGATCGCCGAAACCGGCTCTATTTGAAGAAATCCGCAATGCCGTTGATGGCCAGCACCGCATAGACGATCGGTCCGGCGATAAACGCACAATAAAGGCAGAGGATCGCCGCCAGCACCAGCAGCAGCGGCTTGTCGCGGCCGACCGCGCGGAGTTCGGACTTCACCGTCCAGCGCGCCGCAGCGGTTTGTTCATCATCAGACATGTTCAGCCATTCAGTGCTCTTTCACATGGCCGATTGAAAATATCAACTTACACTTACTGCGCGGAGGGATCAAACAACCAGACAGTGCAATATTCTTGCTGTGCATCCAAAGGGTCGCGATGCCCCAAGCTCGGCGTCAGGCAGTAAGAATTTCCGTGGTCACCGTGCTTATCTGTCCGAATCCCTTCGATCAGATTTATTCAGGTCCCCGGCTTTCGCAGCCTGTACCGCCGCCTGCGCGGCAGCCAACCTGGCAATTGGCACCCGGTAAGGCGAGCATGACACATAGTCGAGGCCGACCTTCTCACAGAAATGGATCGATGCCGGATCGCCTCCATGCTCGCCGCAGATGCCGAGCTTGATGTCGGGCCGCGTCGCCCTGCCCTTCTCTGCCGCCATCCGCACCAACTCGCCGACACCGTCTATGTCAAGCGACACGAACGGATCCTGCTCGATAATGCCTTTTTTCCGATAGGTCTCGAGGAACGAGGCCGCGTCGTCGCGCGAGATGCCGAAGGTTGTCTGGGTCAGATCGTTGGTGCCGAAAGAGAAGAATTCGGCCGCCTCGGCGATGACATGGGCGCGGATGGCGGCGCGCGGCAGTTCGATCATCGTGCCTGTCAGATAATCGATCCTGACGCCGGTCTCCTGCATCACGCTTTTGGCGACGGCATCAATGCGTGCCTTGACGAACTCAAGCTCCTTCACCAGCCCGACCAGCGGTACCATGATCTCCGGGACCACCAGCGCGCCAGCCTTCCTGCCGGCCTCGATGGCCGCCTCGAAAATGGCGCGTGCCTGCATCTCGGCGATTTCGGGATAGGAGACGGCAAGCCGGCAGCCGCGATGGCCGAGCATTGGATTGAACTCGTGCAGCGCTTCGGTGCGCCGCCGGAGCTTGTCCGGCGACACGTTCATGGCGGCGGCGACCTCGGCCACCTCCTCTTCGGATTTTGGCAGGAATTCGTGCAGCGGCGGATCGAGCAGGCGGATCGTCACCGGCAGGCCGGCCATGATCTCGAACAGTTCGAGGAAATCGGAGCGCTGCATCGGCAACAGCTTGGCCAGCGCCGTTCGCCGGTCCTTTTCCGTATCGGCCAGGATCATCTCGCGCATGGCAATGATGCGATCGCCGTCGAAGAACATGTGCTCGGTGCGGCAAAGCCCGATGCCTTCGGCGCCGAAGGAGCGCGCCATGCGCGCATCAAGCGGCGTCTCGGCGTTGGTGCGCACCTTCATGCGGCGCGCGCCGTCGGCCCATTCCATGATGGCGGCGAAATCGCCCGAGAGTTCGGGCTGCAGCATCGGCACGGCGCCCTTCAGCACTTGGCCGTTGGAGCCGTCGATGGTGATGATGTCGCCCTTGCGGAAGGTCGCTCCCATCGCCATCAGCGTGCCGGCTTTATAATCGACGCGCAGCGAGCCGGCGCCCGAAACGCAAGGCTTGCCCATGCCGCGCGCCACCACGGCGGCGTGGCTGGTCATGCCGCCGCGCGTCGTCAGGATGCCTTCGGCCGCATGCATGCCGTGAATGTCCTCAGGGCTGGTCTCGATGCGCACCAGGATCGCCTTGCGGCCTTGCGCCTTGGCCTCCTCGGCGTCATTGGAGGAAAAGACGATCTCGCCTGTGGCAGCGCCCGGCGAGGCAGGCAGGCCGACGCCGATCACATCCCGCGCGGCCTTCGGATCAATCGTCGGATGCAGCAGCTGGTCGAGCGAGGCCGGGTCGATGCGGGCGACCGCCTCCTCCTTCGAAATCAGTCCGTCCCTGGCCATGTCGACGGCAATCTTCAGCGCCGCTTTGGCGGTGCGCTTGCCGGACCTGGTCTGCAGCATCCACAATTTGCCGCGCTCGATGGTGAATTCGAGATCCTGCATGTCGCGGTAATGTTCTTCCAGGCGGTCGGAGATGCTGACGAAAGCCTGGAAGGCCTCCGGCATCAGCTTCTGCAGCGACGGCTTGTCGGAGCCGGCGGCAATGCGCGCAGCCTCGGTGATGTTCTGCGGCGTGCGGATGCCGGCAACGACATCCTCGCCCTGGGCGTTGACCAGGAACTCGCCATAGAGCTGCTTTTCGCCGGTCGACGGATTGCGGGTGAAGGCAACGCCGGTGGCCGAGGTATCGCCCATATTGCCGAAGACCATGGCCTGGACATTGACCGCCGTGCCCCAGCTTTCGGGAATGTCGTGCAGGCGCCGGTAGGTGATCGCGCGGTTGTTCATCCAGCTGGAAAACACCGCGCCGATGGCGCCCCAGAGCTGCTCATGCGGATCCTGCGGAAACGGCTTGCCGAGTTCCTCCTCGACCTTGGCCTTGTAGAGCGCGATCACGCCTTGCCATTCGATGGCTGTCAGCTCGGTGTCGAGTTCATGGCCGAGGCCGCCCTTCTGGTCTTCGAGGATTTCCTCGAAGACCTCATGGTCGAGGCCCATGACGACATCGGAATACATCTGGATGAAGCGGCGGTAACTGTCATAGGCGAACCGCGCATCGCCTGAATCGGCGGCCAGTGCTTCCACCGTTTCGTCGTTGAGGCCGAGATTGAGCACGGTGTCCATCATGCCGGGCATGGAAGCACGGGCACCGGAGCGCACCGACACCAAAAGCAGTTTCGACGGATCGCCGAAACGGCGCCCGGTCAGCCTGCCGATATGGTCGAGGGCGACCGCAACATCGGCTTCCAGCGAGGCCGGGTAGGCGTGGCCGTTGGCGTAGTAGGCGTTGCAGACCTCGGTGGTGATAGTGAATCCCGGTGGCACCGGCAGGCCCAGACTGCACATTTCGGCAAGATTGGCGCCCTTGCCGCCGAGCAGATTGCGGTCGCCGGCACGGCCTTCCGCGGCGCCGTCGCCAAAGGTGTAGACCCACTTGGTCATGCTTGCTCCCCGGTTGCAGGAGATTGGAAATATTGGCAAATCGAGCGATATGATGCTGCAGTGCGAAAGGCAAGGCATCGACCAGGTCGGTCGGCCTCTACAATCGATTAAGCGAAAGCGATGCCAAAAAGACTGGTTTCTTAGGACACACTTGCTATCCTTGAGACCGACCGAAAACCACGATTACCTGGAAATGCCAGCGACGGGCGGAACGCTGGACAGGGGTGAAGGCCTTCTACGTCGCCGCCTTCTCATGGTCGTTCCCCGATTGTGGGCCGACCTATTCAGCCTTTGCCGAAGGGCCAGACGGAGGTTTTTCAGGCAGATGCCGAAGATGCGCCGGCCAAGCCGCTGCCCGTGCTCTATCCTGAAGACCTGGAGGAAAATTGAGCTCCGTCGAAAATGCCGGCGCGATCGTCAAGCCGATCTTTTCGTTTCCCGGCGGGCAGGCAGGCGGTTCCATTTCGTCGATCCTGCCGGCATGAAATGGCGGTCTGGGGCGAATAAGCGCAAGCCTGGCGCCGAGCGATGATTGTAACACCGGCATTTGAGACCCGGCTAAGACCCGGCAGACCAAAAACGAGCAGTTGTTATCTTCGCCGTTGAGCTTTCCCTCGGCGCGTCCTATAAGCCCGCGCACAGCGGAAAACTCCGGCTATTGGGGCGTCGCCAAGTGGTAAGGCATCGGTTTTTGGTACCGACATTCCCAGGTTCGAATCCTGGCGCCCCAGCCAATCGCAATAGGGTCCGTTCCGGACACATGGGTAACAGTTTGTACCTTGCACTGCACTATAGTGCACCCCTGAACTGAGACACAAAAAGGGTAACAGTCCTCCGCAAGGAGGACTGATGAGGAAAGAGGATTCGGGGCGATGGTTCAGGCTGCCTAAAGGTTCTCCGCTCGTAAGGCGCAACGTGAATTTCGCGCCGTCTTGTGGCGGCTCACGGCATGTTCAGTTGATTTTCGTGACACCGGATGCGATCGTACCGGGCAATGCCCGCCTTTCCTCGATATGACATTGAGTTGCGCCCTCGCTTTGCCTGTCGCGCTCAGCTCGCAAAAGACCGATGTTCCGCAGAATGAAATTGCGCTCAGTCACCGAGAGAATAGCTTTTTTTGTCACGCTGCTTGCCGTTTTTGTGCTTGCCCTTCTGCCCGTCCCCCGTCTTAAGGAATTCGGACTCGATGTAGGCTTCCACTCCGACAAGCTGAATCACAGTATCGGGTTCGCGGTGCTGATGTTTGTTGGAAGTCTCGGTTGGCCAGGCCGCAAAGCGACCTTGATAGTTTTCCTCGGTTTGGTTGGCATCGCGATCGAACTCATTCAGGGTACACCAGTGATAAGACGCGACCTTGATGGGCTTGATTGGATCGCCGACTGCGTCGGCATTGCATGCGGTCTGATAATCGTGAGCGGCGCCAGTTCACTTGTTAGATCGACGCCTTAAGCACCGGCTCCGGAGCGCGTATTTCAACCGCCCCAACAGCTGGTATTTTCCGTACGGTCACCTCTGCCGGGGGAGCGCATTAGAATTGCCGGTGGACCCGTGACAAACAATTTAGGCTGAATCGAGGAAGTGCATTGCGTTCGTCCTTTTTGCCACGATCATAATCCGAAGAGGCGGATGGGCACGCAAACCTGGCTAATCACGGACTTTCATTGATATTGGCCTGATTGCCTCTCTGGACGATCTCGATCGAAACACGTAGTTTGCGCCGCGCAATTAGGCTCGCCACCGTCTGAGCAGGGATCGGTTCATTGATATTAGTCCTTTGGGCCGCCGTATTGGGCACCATCGCCGCTTGCCTTGCCAGCTTCCCGAAGGTCTCCGTGCCGTGGATCGGGATTGCCGGACTGTTCTCGTACAGCATTCCGGCTCTCTTTGGGCTCACCAGCCCGATTGTTGCGCCTGGGATGGTTGGTTACTTCGCTCCGACTTCTGCCTATGCCACATTTGTCATGGCTATCGTTTGGATGGCTTTTGGAACTTCGATCATAATTGCCGATGCTCTTCATGCCATTGAACGCGAGGCAGCCCTGGTGCTTCCGCATCCTCGCTATGTCTCGCGATTTCTCACTCTTACCTTCTTGCTAAGCGCGGGAATTTTCGCGTCGTTTGTCATCAGGTATGGCGCAGGATGGTTCCTGCAGACCCGCTCCGATGTCGGTTCGTCCCTAGGCATTGACTGGCTGATCTGGAAATGGAGCAATGCCTTGGGTCTCCTTGTCGCAGCCTATTTTTTTAGTTGGTCTCGATTGTGCAAAATCTACACTGTCTTTTTCGTGGCGATGGTTCTGACCAACATTGTGGCTGGTGATCGAACCACGCCAGTTATCGCCATGGTCGGTGTCATTGTCTCTTTGAGCTGGGGAATGCCTATCAGTCGGGCCGTCTTCTCCCCCAAGGCTTGGCTCGGCGGTGGCGTTGTGCTCGCTATCATCTTCCTGGCCAAGCCGTTTTACGTGGCGTTGAAAACGGGAGAGTCGTTTAGCCAGGTCTTCGGCAGCATGTCGACGATGTCGTTTCAATCGGGTTGGGAAGCTTTCGCGACACATGAGCTGCTAGAGCGCGTTCTGGCGCTGGGTGTTTCCTATTCCCCATGGGCTACCCTGCGGGATTGCCTGGCGCAACTTCTGGTGATGCCGTCAGCGTTCGGTTTCAACAGCACCGGCTATAACGAGTTGATACAGACCCAGGTCATCAGTTACGCAACTTATGGACTGGCATCGAACTTTTGGGCACATTGGTGGTCGATGTTCGGCCTGCTCGGGGTAGCAGCTGGTGGGTTGCTCTACGGTTTCTCGCTGGTCTTGTTAAACAACAGGATTCTTCGCAGCCAAGGAATGGGGAGCTTCCTGCTTATAATGCTGGCTGCCACCCTCGGTGTCTATGCGCACCGGAACAGTCCGGAAAATATCCTGGCGCTGATGAGGCCTATCGTCCTCGCATACGCGGCTGTGTGGGTCTCAATGTACTTCATCCCCTTGCACGCAGCCTATCGGGGCAAAATGCCGGTCATGCCGTTGGCCGGACGAATGCCGCGCAACGCGTGAGCTGAACGAGGTCATCGCGGGTGGTGCAAATGATTTTCGTGGCGGCCGGCGCCTCAGCGCCAGTATGCGTCATACTCTTATCAACTGGTGAGGGCTCGTGACAAAAAGCGAGCATGTCGGTTTTCCAACCCCGCTTCGCTCCCGCGGTTCGCGCCGCTTGTTAGCTGGGTCCGTCGTCGCCAAATGCTGGCGGACGATTCCCCCAAGGTAACCACCTGGGCGCGCGACTCCGGATGGCCGCGCTAAAGCTCGGTCCCGAAAGTCCGCTCGCAAGCACATACTGCCTCCCCAATTTGCGATCTTCACCGAGGGGGTTCACCCTTCGGGCTGATGGCGCGCTTGTCGCCGACTCTGTCTCTTTGAATAACGAGCCATCCTTGCGCCAGAAGCGCCAGACGGCCTTAGCGGGTTAGTCGCCTGACCAGTGTTCGTCCCAAAAATCTTCATCGCCGGTCTGCCGACGTGAACCAAGCGGTCATTTGCTTGGTTGAAATGAACCGAAACGTCATCACGTCTCATCTGGTGCTCCCGGAAGCCTGGAGCGTAATGCGATTCGAAGTACCCTCAGCGGCGGCAATGTAATCGTCTCCCCTCCCGAAAGACTCAATCCATAAGAGATAACGTTGAACCAGGGCGTCGGGCGCTGCAAAGCGCCTTAACGACTCGGGGTCTACCCAGACTGAGGCAAAGATTGCCGTCGGTAAGGGCTCGTGTTCCTTCGATCCAAGCAGAATGACAACGCAACTCCGCAAACCATGCCCGTACGCGGGCCAGATAGTAACTGGTGTGGCGCTTAGCGACGACCTCCTTGGTTGCACCATTTCGGCGGCGTCGATCGTCACGGACGGCCAAGTCTAACCACACTGCGGCGAGAGACGATTCGGCGTGTTAACTGTGTTGGCAAAAACGTGTGTTCAGTTAAGCGCAAGGCCGCCATTCATACTCGCGAAACGCGCTAGGCGCCTTTCGAACGGCGTGATTGGCGGTCCAGAAAACAGTTACCACTGTCTGCCGATCACCATCCAAGTGGCGCTTGAAATCTAATTTGCCGGTTTGATTAGGCTCTAAAGTTTTCTTGGGCTGGTAGAGCACATGTTGTAAGTAGGATTGGCTCATCCGCGTTTTATGCCCCAAGCGTAAGCTCGTTGATCCGACGCAGCGAGCCGATGAATTTCATACTGCCCTTGATTTTCAATGTGGTCGATGGCTTGGACCACACCATCAAACTGGCCAGGCGTAACATCGTCAAACACGATCATGTCGCCTTCGCGCTGAAGGGCGGAAACGGATTGGTATTCAAGCAAGACATTTCTCTTGGTGTGCTGGGCGTCAATAAACGCGAAATGAACTCTGCTCACCCCCACCTTCGGCAACTGGAAGAGGGAGTCGCCCTGCAGGAATACGATCCGCTCAGCCAATGACTCCCACCTTTGAAGTAGCTCCGCCCGGGACTTCTTGCCGTCGTGATCATCAACGCAATTCCAGAAAAAGCGCCTGTGATGCGGCAAGACGTCAAGCGTAATCAAATGCCCGTTCGCGCCTGCATCTTCCATCGCCTTTGCCATACAGATCGAGGAGAACCCTCTAGCCGTTCCTGTCTCCAATACGGTCGTAAAGGCGCGTGGGTTAGCGGCAAGATATTTGCGCAGAAGACTATAGAGCACGCGCCCATGCGGGTACGCCAGTGCGCTCTTTTTGATTGTAATTTGAGTGTGGAGCGCAAGAGCATCGAGCCATTCCCTATCGACGGCATAGCCCGTATCGGCCTCGAGACGGTCGATCTGCGGGAACTCGACGCGACGAGCCTCTTCGAAGAGTTTCAAATACTCTTCTTTCGGCGCTCGAATAGCTGCGCCCAACGGATCGGAGTTCCATCGATGGTCGATGGCTGTGCCCAAGCGAGAGAACGCAAGCCGCTGCGCCGCCCCAATATAATTTCTCATACAACAATGACTCCCCGAATCGAAAGTTTCTATAACGCCATGGAGCTTCTAGCAAGCTCGCCCTGCTTCAATCGAGTGTCCTAATGCTGAACACCCTGTCAGCACTTCAGGGTGGAAGACGCTCTGGATCGCATTTCCGCGAAATTTGATGAACTGCACCGTTGGCGGATCACATTCCCCGCCCTAGCCGGGGAGCGTTTCCTGGATCGTCTACACTCTGTGCTGCTCGACTAGAACAATACTCTCAACCTGGCCAGGACGGGCATCAAAGGCCAAAAAAAGGCCTTCCTTCTGTTCCAACGCGGGGCGAGCGTTGGATGCAGTCATCGGGTTCGGGCAATGCATCCACAGTAACGATCAGTCTGATCGGAAGACGGCGACTGGGCGGTGGTGCGCCGCAATGACGTCGGCATCTTCGACATGGACGGCAACAAGGTCGACCGCAGGCGCCAGCAGTCGCTCAGCACCAGCTTCATGGTCGACAAGGGCAACCGGCGCCATTTCATGGAAAAGGAAATCCATGAGCAGCCGGAAGTGATCTCGCACACGCTGGCGCATTATGTCGATTTCGTCGGCGGCGTGTCGAAGCCGCTCGACCTGCCGTTCGATTTCGCCAAGATCGACCGGCTGGCGATTTCCGCCTGCGGCACCGCTTATCTGGCCGGCCTGATCAGCAAATACTGGTTCGAGCGCTATGCGCGGCTGCCGGTCGACATCGATGTCGCCTCGGAGTTCCGCTACCGCGAGATGCCGCTGTCGAAGACCGACGCCGCCTTCTTCATCTCGCAATCGGGCGAGACCGCGGACACGTCTTCACCGTGGCGTGTGCGGCGCCCTTGCTGTCGGTGATCAGGATGATCTTGCCGCCGCGTGCCGCGACCTCCTGCATGTTCGACCGGTTTTTTCGAAGATGCGGTCATGCGGGGCGATGACGATGATAGGCATGTTCTCGTCGATCAGCGCGATCGGGCCGTGTTTCAACTCGCTTCATGGGTACGGATGTCGACCAGCCGCGCAATCTGCGAAATCGGTAACGGTGGAGTAAGTTTCTGGTCGCGGGTGTTCGTCGCCAACGAGATAGAAACGGAGATCAGCCAGAAGCTCGATCAGGAAGGCGATCCGCTGATCGCGGTCTCCATACGATGCACGTTCGACCAACGACGGGCTTACTGATGTGTGTGCCGAATCGTGCTGCTCGACACGCGTCGCCCGATTTCCCGTGGGCCGGTGTGGATGATTTGGTTGTGCTCTGGCACCTGCCCAGTGTTTGTCCACAACAAATTGGTGTCGCCGGCAGAGAACATGGTCCGGCTAACACCTTAGCTTAACGTCGGCTCGATTGGCCGGCACGAAAATGCATCTTATGGGGAGAACCAGCTTGCCTCGCCATGGCTCCACGTTCTATTTTATATCTTTAGACACCCTGATGTAAACCACAATATTTTTCCCGAACAATCACTTGGTATTGATACTACAAAAGCCTCTCCATTGAACGGTATCCAGCGCCGTAATGGCTATTAAATTATGAATTTATTTAACAATATAACTTCTTAGTTTAAATTTGTATAAAAAACTGAATCAGATCGATAAAAAATCGATCCTAAGAACGATGATTACCAATATTTACTATGAACAATCCTGTAATAGATTGCAATCTATCACCACTCACCGAATATTCTAAGTATAATTTTCGCGACATTGCGACAATTCCGCCCACGATCAACCATTCTATCAGGACGTGCAGGTATGTGATTTGGCGCTAATATACACCCTCTAGTAGGCAGACATCCGCGGGGCGCTATCGAATCAAATGAGGGATTATGGATGGCGACTCTCCATTACACGTCGGGCGGATCCGGCACGGACATTGCAAAGGCCGGATTCAATCTGGCTAGCGTGCAATATGTTGAGCAGGTCAACGAACTGCCCGAAGGCATGAAAGGCTTGGTCTACCTCGACCAAGCCAACGGAGTAACCCAATCCTTTATCGACAAGGTTACTCCTTTCCTCGGCAATCCGAACGTATTTGGGTTCTTCCTGGTTGACGAGCCGGATCCCACCGGCCAATGGGGCACTTACGCCTCCGCCGCAAATCTGAAGGCAGAATCCGACTGGATTCATGAGCATTTTCCAGGCGCCAAGACCTACATCACAATGATGAGCTTGGGGACGTCGGCAAATCCGGATTTTAGGGGGACGTACAATCCCGCCAATACGGGTATCGATTACTACGGCGTGGATGTCTATCCTGTCCGCACGGATGGCGCGGTCGACTACAACATGATCGACAAATTCGTCGCCGCCGCTCAGGCATCGGGCATCCCGACGAGCCAGATCGTTCCAGGCTACCAGGCGTTTGGAGGCGGCGAGTATAACACCGACATGGGTGGCAAATATGTCGTGCCCACCGCCGCCCAGATGGAAACCATGATGGAGCACTGGGCCAAGCTGGTTCCGTCACCCGCCTTCGACTATGCATACGCCTGGGGTTCGCAGCGAGGCGACACCGCGCTTGAGAGCTCCCCGGAACTGCAGGCCGTTTTCCGGCAACACAACCTCGCAACGACTACGACTCCCCCTCCTTCCGACACGAGCGGTACCACGCTTTATGGCACCAGCGGCGACGATGTGTTCCACGGGGCCGGCGGCCACACGATGATCGGCTATAGCGGCAATGACACCTATTATGTCGATGATGTCCGCGATAAGGAGATTGAGGCGGCGGGCGGCGGTACCGACAAGGTGCTCGCTTCGCTCAGCCATGCCCTTTCGGCCGGGTCGGAGATCGAACTCCTCGCCACCAACAACCCGTCCGGCACGACGGCAATCAATCTCAATGGCAACGAGTTCGCTCAGACCATCCAGGGCAACGCCGGTGCCAATGTTATCTACGGCGGCCGTGGCGCCGACATGATGGTCGGCTATGGCGGCAACGACACGTACCACGTCGACAATGCTGGCGACAAGGTGGTTGAGGCGGCAGGCGGTGGCGCCGACAGGGTGCTCGCCTCGGCGAGCTATGCCCTTTCGGCCGGCTCAGAGATCGAGACTCTCGCCACCAACAACCCGTCCGGCACGACGGCCATCAACCTCACCGGCAACGGGTTCACTCACACGATCGTGGGCAATGCCGGCATAAATATCATCACTGGCGGCGGCGGCGCCAACATCATCAATGGCGGTGGCGGCGCCGACAAGATGGTCGGCTATGGTGGCAACGATACCTACTATGTCGACAATGCCGGCGACAGAGTGGTTGAGGCGGTGGGCGGCGGCGCCGACAAGGTATTGACTGCGGTGAGCCATACCCTTTCAGCGGGCTCGGAGATCGAGATTCTCGCCACCACGAGGCTGGCCGCGACGACGGCCATCGATCTCACCGGCAACGAGTTCGCCCAGACCATCCAGGGCAATGCCGGCGTCAACGTCCTCAATGGTGGCGGCGGCGCCGACACGATGGTCGGCTATCTTGGCAATGATACCTACTATGTCGACAATGTCGGCGACAAGGTGGTTGAGGTGGCGGGCGGCGGCACCGACAAGGTGCTCGCCTCGGTAAGCCATGCTCTTTCAGCAGGCTCGCAGATCGAGCTTCTCGCCACCAGCACCCCGACTGGCACGACGGCGATCAATCTCACCGGCAACGCGTTCGCTCAGACCATTCAGGGCAATGCCGGCGCCAATGTCATCAATGGCCTCGGCGGCGCCGACATCTTGACCGGTAATGGTGGCAATGATGCTTTCGTATTCAACAACGCTCTTGGAGCTGGGAATATCGACAGGGTCACCGACTTCAGCACGCTCCAGGACAAGATCCACCTCGACGACGCGGTTTTTGCCGGGCTTAAGTTGGGCAGCCTTTCATCCGATGCTTTCTTTGCCGGCACTGGCGCGCATGACAGCTCCGACCATATCATCTACAACAGCTCAACCGGGGCGCTCTCTTTCGACAGCGACGGGATCGGTGGCGCAGCTCAAATACAGTTCGCCACTCTCTCTCCAGGTCTGTCGCTTGCAGCAGGTTCGTTCCTTGTGATCTGAACGAGCCGGAACGGCGGACCTTCAACTCGAGTCGCGTCCGCCGCTCTATCTTCGTTCAACCACCAGATGTTCCAAGCGAAGTAACCAGTCCAGGTGGCGCTCTCCTCCTGGGGCTAGCGCGACGTACCCTTCATAAGGTTCGCCCGAAAAGTGGAATGGTATCGTCCTTGTCCTCGTGATCCTGTTTAAAAGAAGCCTGGATGGTTTCATCCAATGTCAATACCGAGATTTGGGGATAGCCCGCCAGCGTCAAAAGCGCTCAAATGTCTGCGTTTTGTCGCCAACTTGACTTTGAGCAGAGATGCGGAGTCCATCCAACTCGCGACCCTCAAATATGCACTTGTGGTCGCGGAGGAGGGCAGCTTTCTGCGCGCCTCGCGACGCGCAGGGATCGATCACTCCGCGCTCAGCCGGCGCATACGCGATCTCGAATACGCGATGGGAACGAGGATATTTCATCGCCATGCGCGCGGCGTTGGCCCAACCCCGGCTGGCGAGCGTTTCCTCGATCGTCTGCGCTCCGTGCTGCTCGAACTGGACAATACTCTCACGCTGGCCAGGACCGGCATTAAAGATGAACAACAAAGGCTTTCCATCGGCTCCAACGGGATGGTCCTCGCCGGGCGAGCGCTGGATGCGGTCATCGAGTTCGGGCAATGTCATCCAAATGTGACTGTCAGCTTGATAGAGGGATCTCACCCTGAGCCCAGGGCTGCTCTGGGCGGCACCGAGGTCGACGTCACCGTCACTTCCTCCTCCCGATCCACTGGCGGCGCATTCGAACTGAAATTGTGGAAGGATACCCTAGCCGTCGTTCTCGCTTCCAGTCACCCACTCGCAAGCCGTCCCGTGATCGAGTGGTCGGAGCTAGGCCAGGAGACGCTGCTCGTGCGCAGGGGCGAAGCATTTCTGCTCGCCGACGCTGTTGGAAATGGCGTGCAGCTTCCCGCAATCGTCGAACATCACGTCAGTGCGGGCATCCTTCTGCGCCTTGTCGGAAACGGCCTTGGAGTCGCTCTGATCCACGATGGAGACGCCAAAAGTGTTCCTGACGGCGCCGTCTGCCGCAAGCTGCGGATCGGGGGCAAGCCGGTCCAAATCTCCAGCTTTGCCCGTTGGCGCCCGGACAATGCCAATCCTGCCCTGACGGTCTTCATCGCATTCCTGCGCGATAGGTATTCCGCCTGACAGCCGTCCGACCAAAATGACCAATAGTCATGCCGCCTTCAGGGTTCGTCGGGCTCTGGCAAAGGCTCTGTCCGTCGTCATGAACCGGGTCAGCATCGGCGCCATCCGCTTGCCGGATCGGCGACTATCTGTCCGGTCTCGCGGCCGAGCAATTCAGCATGGGCGACGAGATCGCGATGAACGGCGCCGGGCAGTTAGACCGTGATCTTGACCGGACGGTCATCGGGAATGGCGGAGAGTTTCAGCTTGGTCATGACGGATCCTTCGGCGCCGCACCCGGTCAGCACCCAAGCCTTCGGCGATGCGCACCAGATCGCAGAGCGCTGAGCGGATTTGCGGCCAAGGAAACTCGGAGCATTCCTCCCAGGCTTCGCCCTCGCCCAACACGGCATCGAGCTTGCCCGCCACACCGGCGAGAGTCGTCGCGGGGGTGATTGAGAAGGCTTCCAGAAGATCCTTCGTCCGCTCGCCAGCTTCGCGTTCGGCTCTGAGGGCAGCAATGTAACCGGTCTTCTCGGCAGCCGCATCCCAGCGTGCCTTGTGCGCAGCAAACTCAGTTTCGGCCTTCTCTCGGAGAGCGGCGGTATCCGGCCCGTTGCCGAGCACCTGATCGAGCGCCTCGATCGAGTAGACTGTCAGTTCCTCGCCATCAGGCAGGCGGACGTCCACACAAGGAAAGCCGACACATTCGACAAGCCTGGTCTCCAGGCGCTGCTGCCTGCGGCAAAGCCGATTGGTCAACTTGTGGGCTGTCTGCCATTCCCGCCGAAGCGCCAGCGCTGGGTCGCGGGACATATTCGTCCTTCCGACGTCGCCTGCGGACGCGTTACCTTCAAGCGTCCACGCGGTAGTAGCCACCACTGTTCCCGCGAGCACTCGCCTGCGGGTGACGTAAGGCAGAGTCGTGGTATTGTCGGAATCAGCCATGATCCGAGCTCCAATCAGCTTGGGTTGTGGTCAGGCTGACTGGAGTGTTGGCGCACTCTGGCCAGCCGCCGCACGTGCGATGCAAGTGCGGTGCACGTGCATATCTATGCGCCTTTTGAAACTGAATATCAAGCCGCAGAGCGAAAATGACAAAAAAGCCGTTCACCACCCGCCTTGATCCGCCGGTGCTGGCCTTGGCGCAGCAGCTTGCAGAAGCGGAGCGGCGTTCTATCACCTCGGTGATAGAACTCGCATTGATCGAGTACGCGGAACGGCGCGGAATCAAGACAGGCGCGAAGGAAAGGGAATAGTCAGAGCGAGCTAGCGGACGCCGACAAGGTACCGAGTTGGCGAGCACGCATGCGATCACATGGAGCAGAAATCGGCCTACGGCCCGGCTGGCCGACGGGTGGGTGACTGGCACGTTCCGGTCCCTGCCCGCGCTCGACCACCAAAGGATAGGCCAACCAAATGCTGGCCGTCATATCGTAGACGGCAGGCGCACTCTTCTTACACTCTCATCGAAAACAGGACCGATAAGATTCGTTACGGTCGATCTTGCTGATGCGGAACGGCTCGCTGCGAACGAGTTCGGCAGCTCTGGCCGACATAGGCAGCACCCCAGCCGCGGATTCTCGGCCTTTACTCCGCCGCTCCGCGCTCAGCGCGATTGTTCAACCCGATGAGGTTTTTTGCCCGGACCAGGCAATCGGGCTGCTCGTTGCGATAACGGGGTCAGATTTCCATGATGAGGACGGTCCCCGGCAAGAAGGCCAGCTCACTGAAGATGTCATCCCATTCCATATCGCCCCAGCCGAGAGGCATGTGCAGGTCGCCTATACCCAGCGCTGCATCCTCCTGCGGGAGGTAGGTTCTGTGGAGGCCCTGCGGGCGCCCGAAGGAGTCATGGACATGCAGGTGCCCTGCCACCGGCGCCATGGCCCGCAGTTGCTCGCGGAAGTTCAGGCCACGATGAGTGGATTCAATATAAGCATGGCTGAAATCGATGAGCGTCCACCAGGTTGGGATGGCCGACCGCCTTCACCGTCTGCGCCACCTGAATTGAAGCCTGCTGCGATGATGTTGCTCATATGCATCTCCGAGGACGGCCCGTAGGAGTTTCGGGGGGAATTCCGGGCCGGTCCGGATCGCCCCAGGTGAGATGGCGTCTGCGTGTCATCGCTGCTGTCAGTCGGCGTACATCAACTCATAATGGGCCGCAACAACTTCGAGAACCATAAAGCGGACTGCTGGGGCCGGAGGAAGCTGTTGTATTTCCGCACTGGTGCGATCCGATACTTAACATATTATGTCACTTTCAATTGGGGGCGGGTGGCAGATGAGAGAAGAGAACGACGTTCAGAAGTTGGTGCGCACTCTGCGTGCTCGAGCACCTGACGACGCGGCTGAATTGCTTGCCCGAGAGTCTCCCGAGTTCATCCGGGACACACTAAAATTGTTGCCGCATGGGCACGCCCGCAAGGTGGCGGAGCATTTGCCACCGCATATGAGGCCTGTCGAGCCTCATAGCGATGGCAAGGATTTCGTGATCCCCGATTCGCTCGTCGAACTGATGGACCCGATACCCGCCAGCGTTCCTGTCGGGACGACGGTAGCCGCCGCAGTGGAGGCCGTCAGACGCGCCCCGGTGCCGACCGAGCTCACCTACCTCTACGTCGCGGACGTGGGCGATAAACTGGTTGGCCTTGTGGTCCTGCGCGATCTGATGCTGAGCGAACCGGACGCGACGGTGGATCAGATCATGCTGCCAAAGCCGTTCGCCCTTAACGTCGGTCTGTCTTTGAGCGACGCCTGCAAGGCGGCGGTACGCCGTCACTACCCTGTCTATCCCGTGGTGGACGCGGAGAACCGGCTGCTCGGGCAGGTTCGCGGCTGGCGGCTGTTCGAGCAGCAAATCATCGAGATTTCCGCCCAGTCTGGCCAAATGGTGGGTGTCCAGAAGGAGGAGCGTTCTTTTACGCCGCTGTTTTCAGCCTTTTTGAAGCGTCATCCGTGGCTGCAGCTGAACCTGCTGACGGCCTTCATGGCCGCTTTCGTGGTCAGTTCGTTCACAGGCACGATCGAGAAGATCGTCGCCCTGGCGGCATTCCTACCGGTCTTGGCCGGGCAGAGCGGAAACACCGGCTGCCAGGCACTGGCTATGACGCTGCGTGGCCTTGCCCTGGGCGATGTAGACAAACGGCCGAAGCTGCACCTGGTGATGAGGGAGGGCGCGCTCGGGATCGCCAACGGCGTGCTCGTCGGTCTTGTGGCGGCTGCGGCGATGTGGTTCTACGCCTCGCGGCAACCGGAGTCGGCGGCCCAGGCGCCCATGCTGGCACTTGTGATCCTGCTCGCCATGTCCGGATCGTGCCTCATGTCCGGAATCTCCGGCGTGCTGATCCCGCTGGGCCTGCGCCGGGTCGGCGCCGATCCGGCGGTCGCTTCGGCGATCTTCCTCACCACCGTGACCGATATCGTAGGCATGGGTCTGATGCTGGGGCTGGCCACCATGCTCGTTCTGTAGCAAGGCGCGTCCGGTGACGCGTCCCTGGGGAGATGGGGTCCTATAAGCTGACCTCGTCGGCGGTCAACGAAATTGCGAAGGCCAGGCCGCAATCGCGCACACGTCGTGAGAAGCACCTTCCGGCAGCTCTCCGACCCCTTGCGCAACGCGACGGAAGACCTTTGGATGTGGGTGACCTTGAAACCTCATTCGGTGACCAGATACGCGCAGAATCGCGCAAACAATATTAATCTTGTCGGCTGTGCGATCCGCCATTGATGATGATTTGAGTTAGTTGCCGCTGGTGCCGAATACTTCAATTGTTACAGCAACGCTGAGAAGATATTTTGACAACCAGCGCAGCCGAAATACGAATAAACCCGATGGTTTGTTGCGCAGCTGCAACAGCTGCTGAGAGTCGCATGGTCTGGTGACCGTTCAGTCGCCTTTTTCTTGTAGTCGTGCTAAGTCCTTCGCACTAGTCGGGTTTGGGGTGGGTTCTCGGCATGCAATTCTCGTTTCGAACGATCGTCGGCTGCGCCGCAGCGCTGCTTTGTACCGGCGTATTGCCGGCCGGCGCGCAGGGTCTTTTTTCGGCCTATGACGATGCTTTTTCAGCCCGCATCGCCAGTCCGGCCGATAACGGAACGCTTGCCCAGTTCGTCACGGTTGCCGTCAACGCCGGGCAGTACGATCAGGCGATCTCGTCAATCGAGCAGTATCTGATCAAATATCCCCGCGATGCGCGCGCCCGGCTGGCGGCCAGCCGGTTGTACTATCATGTCGGCTCCTATGAATTGGCCCGGCGGCAGGTGCAGTACGGCATCGAAGTCGGCGGCCTGACCGCAAGTGAGCAGCAGGAAGCCGTTCGCCTGCTCGCCCGCATCGAGCGCGCGTTGCGTGGCGTCACCTGGGAACTCGCCCTGACCGGCGGCGTGTTCAGCGCATTTACCGATTTTGAGCCGGGCGGGGCACAGGACGACGACAGCTTCGTCTCGCCCTATGGGCGGGCGGAAGGCTTTGTCCGGTGGGACCTCGGCACGCCAAGTGCCGACGCTCTCGTCCTTTCGGGGTCCTTGACGGCGACACAGCGCTTTTTCACGCCAGACCTGTCGGTTCCGGGTGGCAAGGAGACCTTCATCCATGGCAACGCCGCGATCACCTGGGACAAGGGATTACCCAACAGTGGGATCGATTCGCTGCGCCTGCTGCTTTCCGCCTTCACAGTTACGGATCGCTTCGACCGCGATATCCAGGAAACCGGCATCGGCGTCAGTGGGCGCTTTCTTGTGCGCCCGACGGTCGAGACGACGCTCTTCGCCGGTGGCGGCTACATCGATCTAGGCGCCTCGCAAGGCATTTTCGCCGATAGCAGGGTTTTCTATGAGGCAGGCGGCAGCTACCGCTTCCGCAATGGCCAGGCGCTCGGACTGCGCTTTGTCGGCTCGAATGACTTCGCCTCCGGATCTGGCGAAATCGGCCGCAGCTACATGGGCGAGGTCCGCTATGGCGGCATGTTGATGAACGTACCGGATCTTTTCGCATGGTCGCACCAGATCGCCTTTTCGGCCGGCCACAGCAACGCTCCCGATCTGTCCGTCGGCATCGGCACAAATATCAAGAGCGACTTCTGGCGCATTGCCTCGGAAAGCGATTTTCAGCTGACGGAGGCGCAGAAGATCAGCGTCGATCTCGCCTATCGCGAAACCAACTTCGACATCGCCAGCCGCGACCGAAAATCGTTCGAAATGCTCATGAGCTACACGTTGACGCTCAATTGAAAGAGGCCGCGATGAGGACCCCGTACCGTCAGATCGCCATTTTTGTCGCCTGCCTTGCCTTCGCGGCACCATCCGCCGCTGAGACGGTCGGGTCGATGACGGCCTACCAGACCAACATCGTCCGCAACAACGGCGGGACTATGAACGTCGGCGCGGGCGTCGAACTCGGCGACCAGCTGCGCAGCAATCCCACTGGTCTTGGAATGCTGGTGTTCCGGGACGAATCGAGCGCCAAGATTGGTCCGAACACCAGCCTGACGATCGATGAATTCGTCTACAATCCGGGCTCCGGATCGGGAAAGATCGACATCGGGATGAACAGCGGCCTGGCCCGGTTCTATGGCGGCCAGGTTTCAAAAGGCGGCGTCATGCAGGTTGCGACGCCGCATATGGTGCTCGGAGCCAGAGGCGGCATCATCGAAGTGCTGGTGGCAGCCGGCCAGACCGTCGGCATTCTGCGCGCCGGCCGCATGACCTGCACGATCAATGGGAAACGGCTGGTCATCACAAACCCGGGCTACGCCTGCACATCGGAAGATGGCAAGCTGCTGACCGGCTACGGCGGAATCGACACCTTCCCGATATTGGACAGCATCGACCGGATAGCCGGCACCGGCCTGCCAGGCGCACCGGGTCCGGGATTGGACGTAAGCGCGATTTGTGCGTCGGCACTCGGCGGCTCGCTCAAAGTCTGCGACTCCACCGACGGCGCATTGCCAGGAGTGGTCATGGAGTTCCCCGACAGCCCAACGCCCCCTGTGGGCGGCGGCGTGGAGGATTATGGCGAGGGCGATGGCGAGGGCGACGGCTGCTCCTACTACTGCAATTAGGCCCGGCAGCGCGACATGAGCCTCTTGGCCGGTTGGCGCTGGGCTGATTGGCGGCAAGCTGCCAGGCGCAAAATATCCGGTCTTGCGGTCGTGCTCCTGCTGCTCGCTTGCCATTTGGCTTTTGACGGGCCGTTGTCGCGCCTGCGCGAACGCACGTACGACTTCTACCAGTTTCTCGCTCCGCGCCAGGCGACGAGCAATCCTGTCGTGATCGTCTCGATAGACGACGCCAGCCTCAAGGCACATGGGCGATGGCCCTGGAACCGTGGCCTCTTGGCCGATCTGGTCGATGGCATCACCAAGTCCGGCGCCGCGGTCATCGGGCTTGCGCTGGTACTGCCCGAGGCCGACACCTCGCCTGAGGGCATCGCCGGAGACAAGCGCCTGGCAGCGGCACTGGCGAAAAATCGAACGGCGCTTGCCGTCAGCCTGGGCAACGAGGCGACGGTTTCAGAAGCAGAGCCCAAAGCCGGCTGGTCGATCGTCGGGCAAGTACCCGACACACTTCCCGGCTTCACCGGCCTGACCGGCTCGCTTGCCGAATTCTCGAACGCCGCCGCGGGCCTCGGCGTAATTCGCACCTTGCCCGACCCCGACGGCGTACTGCGCCATGTGCCGCTGCTGTGGCTTCGCAACACCGCTCAAGGCGTGCAGCTGTGGCCGTCCTTCGCGCTCGAACTCCTGCGCCTTTATGCCGGACAGAACGGCTACATAGCCCGCCTGAATGCCGCGGGGTTTAATGCACTCAGGATGGCTGGCGCCATTGTGCCGCTCGAGCCCGAGGGGAGCATCCGGCTATGGGAAACCGCCACCGACACGCCGCGCCTATCTGCCGGCACTATCCTTTCGGGCCATGGCGATCCGCGGCTGCGGGACGCCATCGCCATTGTCGATTTGTCGGCCGTGGGACTGACGCAGTACCTGCCCACCCCGACGCGTCCAGCGCGACCAGGCGCGGACATCCACGCCGATGCAATCGGCCAGATGCTTGCCGGGCGCTATCTTGCAGAGCCAACGCACGCACGTACGCTCGAGCGGCTCTGGTTTGTCCTCAGTGCCGTCGTTTTCATCGGGCTTTCCGGAGTGCTCGCCGGGCGCGTCGTGCTTGGTGCCCTGGCTCTCGTGCTGCTGGCCGTCACGCCGTTCGTGTTCGGCGCTCTCGAATACAGCCTGCAGGGTGCACTCTATGACCCGCTGCAGCCGGCGCTTGCGACGATCCTGGTAGCCGGCTTCGAAGGCTATGTTCTCTACAGGCGCAGCGAGCAGCGCCGGTCCACCCTGGCACGGCAGTTCTCCCAGTATCTGTCGCCCTCCGTGGTGCAGCGCCTCGCAAGCTCGGACACCGAAGCGATCCTGTCCGGCGAGAAGCGCGAGATTACGATCCTGCTCAGCGACATACGCGGCTTCACGACGATGAGCGAACAACTCGATACCCAGGAAATCGCCAAGGTGGTCAATCACTTCCTCGGCATTGCGACCGATGAGATCCTCAAGCGCGACGGCACCATCGACAAGTTCATGGGCGATGCGGTGCTCGCCTTCTGGAACGCGCCGCTTGATCAGCCGGACCATCGCGAGCGCGCGCTCGACGCGGGCCTTGCCCTGATCGAACGGGTGAAGCGTGAAGACGCCGCCTTCACCGCGGACGGCCACCCCTCCATCGCAATCGGCGTCGCCATCGAGACCGGCATCTGCTCGGTAGGCAATTTCGGCTCCGAACGGCGCTTCGATTACACCGCGATCGGCTCCCCGGTGAACCGCACGGCACGGCTCGAGTCGACGACCAAGAAGCTGGGCATCCCCCTGGTGCTTGGTCCCGGCTTTGCGGCAGGAGCATCGATGCCGGTCGTCCAGGCAGGCGCCTTTGAGCTCCACGGTTTCAAGGGCGAGGTGCCGGTTTTCACCGTTCCGGAGATGCAAGCTGCTCACCAAGGTATGAGCCGCGAAGTAGAGAGCCAACGTGGTGAGCAATCTGGCGCCCCTGCCGTGGTGGTTGGTTCGCCGCCATCCGTGCAAATGGCACCGCCTGATCTTGCACCCCGAACCCGAAGCACACGCTGACCGGATCCAGCGGATGGCAGGGGTGCCGACCTGCTTTGTGAACTAATACTGCTGGGGAGGCCTAGGTGTCATCAAACGGCCCTTTAATTGCGGGTGGCTGTCAATCCGGATCAGCGCGACAGCCGATGAGACGCGGATAGACGGCGGATCCGTCGAGGTAACCCCGGCAATGATTGTCGAGGCCGCCGAATTTTCGAGCGAGAAGATAGGCCGTGTTATCCAGTTCACCACGAATGGCAGCACGGCTTCGTTGAGTTCGCCGGCGCCATCATGTGGAGGCAGCGCGTGGTTCAGATTGTTTATCCTCGCCGCCGGATCATGCGCTCGGGATGTTCCCAAGAGCATCCAGCCGTAGCACTCCCCGAGCTGCCCTAACGAGAGAGTTCGCTGGGCCGGGATTATGGCCGTTATGAACCTGACGCAATCGATGCAGCTGGCGCTGGCCTCGTCGGGCGCGTGGGCGGTCTATCGACATCAATCGGTCGCCGCGGATGTTGGGATGCGCAGGCGTCGGCGTACGTAGCGCCGATGCGCCTTGGGCATGTGGGCGTTGACAGTGACATGGCCGCAGCGACGTGTTTCAGACGCCGAGCAATTCCAAGGACTGAGCACCAGAACCGAACCTTCCGACGGATTTTCGCGAGCTGCATTCCTCCCTCCCCTCCTTATCAAAACCGCCGCTCGCGAATTCGCTGGCCAGTATATCTGCGATATGATATACATATATCACTCAGAGGATATACAAATGCCGCTCTTCATTCGCGATCCCGACGTCGATGCCATGGCCGTCGAGCTGCAGCAGATTACCAACGCGCGCAGCAAGACCGAGGCCGTCAGAACCGCCTTGCGCCATGAGATCGAGCGCAACCGCGGCAGCGTCCCGCTGCGCGAGAGACTTGCCAAAGTCAAGGAAATGGCGCGGCGGATCGGGCCGGCCAACCCTGATTTCGATATGAAGAAATTCACCGACCAAATGTGGAGCGACGACTGATGTTCGTCGATGCCTCGGTGATCGTTGCCATCCTGAACGAGGAACCTGGCGCGGAAGAACTGGAAAAGCGGCTCGCGGCCGCGACCAAGCCGCTGTATATCTCCCCGCTCGTCCGGTTCGAGGCAGTCCAGGGTCTCGCGCGAGCATCGGCCGAAGCCATCAAAAAGAACGCCAAGCCCACTGCCGACATGCTGGCGCAAGCCCGTGAGACCGTCGACGCCTTTTTGATCGAGATCGCCGGCAAGGAAATCATGATATCCGGCGACATCGGCGACCGGGCGATCGAAGCCAGCATGAAATACGGCAAAGCAGTCGGGCACAAAGCCGATCTCAATTTCGGCGATTGTTTTGCCTACGCTTGCGCGAAGGCTCACCGGCTTGCCCTGCTTTACAAGGGCAATGACTTTTCACAAACTGATCTGGCGTAAGGCTTTCC
The DNA here is from genome assembly GCF_040320105.1 of Mesorhizobium sp. M0778. Lineage (NCBI taxonomy): Bacteria > Pseudomonadati > Pseudomonadota > Alphaproteobacteria > Hyphomicrobiales > Phyllobacteriaceae > Mesorhizobium > Mesorhizobium sp. M0778. Next base: position 64,282 of record NZ_JAMYPA010000015.1, read on the forward strand.
TGGCCTTGCATCGCGGCGCGAGAGCCGATGGGCCCTTTTGCATGCTTTGGGCGAATCGTCGTCTTTCATAGTTAAACGCAATATTACGAGGAACGTTCGCTGCAGCACTGGTTTTCTTCGGCACGATCACCGTCCAGGCACAGCGGGCAGACGGCATCTTCTGGGTGCTGCGATCGGGTGCGCCATGCCGCGATCTTCCAGGGGGCGATACGGCCCACGCACCACCTGCTACAATCGCTTCGTTCGATGGCGGAAAGCAGGTGTGTGGGACCGCCTCATGCATGGCATCACCAAAGCCCATGATGCAACGGTGCAGATGATCGATACCTCCATTGTTCGCGTCCATCAGCAAGGCGCGACAGCAAAAAGGGGGATCGAGATTATTGTCTCGGTCGTTCCCGATGCGGGCTGACGACCAAAATCCATGCTCTTGTCGACGCCGAAGGCAGGCCGATCAAGCTGACGCTCACGGCAGGTCAAATGAGTGACATTGCCTACGCAGCGGACTTGATCAAGGATTTGCCCGAGGGTGCCATGCTGCTCGCCGACAAGGGCTATGATGCCAACGCCTTGCGCAATGCCGTCACCGAGCAAAAGGCCTGGGCCAACATCCCGCCCAAGGCCAACCGCAAGGACCCGATCTGCTTCAGCCCCTTTCTCTACAAGGCCCGCAACCTCGTCGAACGTTCTTCAACAAGGCCAAGCAGTTCCGTCGCATCGCAACTCGATATGACAAGCTGGCAGAAAACTACCTTGCTGCCCTGAAACTCGTGTCAACTCGCATCTGGCTACGCGGTGATGAGTCTACGTCCTAGCGTTTTGCGTGCCCTGCCCGGTTGTCATTCGCCGCGCATGGTCGCCTGGAACGTCGGCAGGTGCTTCTTCTGCGCCTCGAGCATTTTCTCGCGATAGACGCCATAGATGACGTCGGTGTCGTGCAGTGTGACGCCGGCAATTGTCGGCGAGGCAAAAACCGGCAGTTCGATGCCGCGTTTCGAAAGCGCCTCGGCGGTGCGCGCGATCAGCTCATGCGCCAGGATCATGGCAAGCACGGTCGACGAACCGGAGACCGGCCGGCTCCAGCCCTCGACCGGCACGATGGCATCCTCGATGGGCGAGCAGGTGTCGATGACAAGGTCGGCGGCATCGGCAAGCCGTTTGCCGGAAGAGTGCGTCGCCGGCTTGTCGAGATTGTTCTTGCTAGTTATCGCAACGACAAAGATGCCGCGTTTTTTCGCATAAAGCGCGGTGTCGATGCCGGACGAATTGCGGCCGCTGTGGCCAAAGATGATGATCGAATCGCCTTTGTTCAGCGGCTGGTGGTCGAGGAATTTCTCGGCGTATTTCTCGGTCCGCTCCAGCCACAGAAGTTCGCGCACGCCGCCGGCGCCGAGCACGTTATGCCACATGACACGCGGGTCGGTCAGCGGATTGAAGCCGACATAGCTGCCGTAGCGCGGAAACACTTCCTGGACCGGCAACACCGAGTGGCCCGAGCCGTAAAGATGAACCAACCCGCCGCTCTCGAGCGTGTCGGCAAAGCGGCTGGCCGCTTCGCCAAAGGCTTCGGCATTGGCTTTCGAGGCCTGTTCGATGAGGGCGGCAAGGCGGGGTATGTAAAGATCGGACACGTCGGTACTCCTGTTATGGGTCGGCTTGGGTATGGCTCAGCTTCTTGCGGTTGGCGCGGCGCGACCGGCACGCAGCGTCGAGCGGATTTCGTAGCGGTCGCCACGCATCACCGAGACGGTGAATTCGAACGGGCCGCGCTCGTCGGTGGTGATGCGCTCGACCACGAAAGCGGGGCTCCCCGCAGGCAGATCGAGCAACTCGGCATCCGCCGCCCCGACGGCGCCGACACGGTAGTTTTCGCGCGCCGCGACCGGCACGATGCCGTAATGGCGTTCCAGCGCTTCGTAGAGCGAGCCTTGCAGCAGGCCGGCATCGAGAAAGCCCGGCACGCGCGCGGCCGAGAGTTGCGCAGTCTGAATACCGATCGGTTCGTTGTTGCCGAGCCTGAGCCGCCGGATGCGCACCACCGGGTCGCCCTCCTCGATCTCCAGCGCTCCGGCCGCGGCGGCATTGGCGGTGGTCAGGCTGCAGTCGAGCAAGCGCGAGCCGGCGACCACGCCCATATTGCCCATTTCCTGCGTGAAGCTGGTGAGTTCGCGGGTGCCGGCGACCAGCGTGGTGGAGCGCACGAAGGTGCCACGGCCATGTTCGCGCCTGAGCAGCCCGTGCTCCTCAAGATTGCGCAAGGCGTGTCGCAGCGTGATGCGGCTCACCCCGAACAAGGCGCACAGTCTGTCTTCGGCCGGAATCTGGTCGCCGGTCGCCCACTCGCCACTCTTGACGATGGCGCGGATGGCCTCTTCCACCTGATACCAGAGCGGCTCGGGCCTTCTGCGGTCGGGCAGATGGAAGCTCGCTTGACTCATCTTATCTGCCTCCACTGTGCTCCGGCGAGACCAGCCAGCGAGGCGCCGACGAGACCGGCGCGGGAGCCGAATTCGCCGGACCGCAGAACGACGTCGCGCAGATGCGGCGGCAACTGACGCCGCAATGCCGCAAGCAGCGGCGGCCCTACCACGTCCAGCGCATCGGCAAGCCCGCCGGAAATCAGGACCGCCTGCGGATCGAGCAGCGCGACCGCACCCGCAAGGACAGTGCCCAGCCGGCGCGCCGGCAGCTCCAAGGCGTCAAGTGCGGCCGTGTTGCCAGCCCGCGCGGCCTCGATCAGCCTGCCGCCATTGGCCAGCCCGATCTGGCGCGCCGCGGCGTCGAACGCCCGCCCGGAAGCGAAGCGCTCCAGCCAGCCGCTGCGGTCCTCGCCTTCATCCTCGATGTCGGCGCAGGCCCAGCCGAATGAGCAGGCGCCGCCACGTGCGCCTGCAACGATGCGGTTGTTGGCCAGAACGGCGGAGCCGATACCGGTGCCGATCGCCAGCAGGATGGCATCGGACAGGCCTTTTGCGGCACCTTCGACCGCTTCGGCCAGCATGGCGACCTGCGCGTCATTGCCAATGGCAACAGGCAGACGAGGAAACAAGGTCGCGATGTCGATGCCGTCGAGATAGGGCAGGTTCGGAATCCAGCGGCAGACCGAGCCCTCGACAAGTCCGGGCACCGCAAGCCCGAGGGCGTCGACCGGACCGGCCTCGGCGCGCAAGGCACCGATACGGGCGACGAAGGCATCCAGGCTTGTCGGCGCAGGCTCGCGGCTCAGCATCTCCAGCCAGCGAACATCGCCGCTATGGATTGCGGCGCGCAAATTGGTGCCGCCAAGATCGATAGCCAGAATGCGTGTCATCGAGAGCCGCTCCGATTGGCCGGCGCGAACAGGCCACTGCCGGCTTGCCAGGACTGCGAGGCCGCCGCAAAACCCTGCGCGTAGCGCGTGCCGCGCAGGCAGCCGCGAAGCCGATAAAGCGCACTGTAATAATCGACGTAGGGGAAACTGCTCAGGCCGCGTGCCAGTTCGTATTCCCGCACCGCCTCGCTCCAGGCCTCGAAGCCGTCGCTGACGTCGACGAGGTGTTCGGGGCGAAAGCCTTCGTCGTCCTCCCAGTTTTCGCCGAACAGCAGCAGTTGCGGTGTGTGTGCAGCATGGTCGCGCTTCAGCGTCGGCAATGCCGCAAAAAAAATACCGGTCTGTGTCAGTCGGGCCGCGGCGCGATGGTCCTTGTGCCAGCTGCCATGCCAGTGAGTGATGACGATTTGCGGCTTCAACTCGCGCACAACATCGCAAACCTTGAGCGCCGTCTCGTCGTCGCAGGGCAGGAAGGCGTCGTGCAGCCCGAGACTGCGCATGGCAACGCCGAGCCTGGCTGCGGCCTTTGCGGCCTCCTCCTGCTTCTGGACGCAATAGTACTCGGGGGCGAGGCTTGGATGGCCCTGCTCGCCCATGCTGAGATGCAGGAAGGTGACTTCGGCACCGCCTTGCACCGCCGCCGCCGCCAGTGGACCGGCAATCATCTCGGCATCGAAGGCATGCGCCCCGACGACCAGAATCGAGCGTGCGGCATAGACCTTGTCCTCGATCATTTCGCGCCTCCCCCGGAGCCGACGCCCTCGCGAATCTGGCGGGCAAGCAGACAGTACATGATCAGGATGGGCGCCATGGAGATGGCAAGCGAGGCGAACACGAGGCCCCAATCCGTGCGGAACTGGCCGACAAACACGCTGATCGCCAGCGGCACGGTCTTGTAGCGGTCGTCGAAGATGAAGATCAGCGGGAAGAAGAAGTCGTTCCACACGGCGATAGCGGTGAAGATGGCGACGATCGATACGGCTGGCTTCACCATTGGCAGCACGATCTGGAACAGAATGCGCGCCTCGCCGGCCCCATCCATGCGCGCAGCCTCGTCGAGCTCGGACGGCAGTACCCGCATGAAATTTGCGAAGATAAAGACGGCGAAGGGAATGCGGATGGCCGAATAGACGAGGATCAGGCCGATCAGCGAATCGAGCAAGCCAAGGTTGCGCATCAGCGTGAACAGCTCCACCGAGGCAAGCCGGATCGGCAGCATGATGCCGGACAGGAACAGGCCCAGCATGATACCGTTCCAGCCCAGCCGATAGCGGCTCAGCGGATAGGCGGCCATTGCCGACACGATAATCGTCAGGATCACCGCACCGCCGGTGACGATCAGGCTGTTGATGAAATTCTGGCCGAGATCGGCGCGCGTCCAGGCCGCAACGAAATTGTCGAAGGCAAAGCTTTGCGGCAGGCCGAGCCTGTTGTCGTAGATCTCCGCCGTGGTCTTGAAACAGGAGACGACGAGAATATAGAGCGGCAGCAGCACCGCTGCGGTCCACAGGACCAGCGCCGTCCAGCCGGGCAGCCGAACAAGCTGTCGAGGGATGGCGAGCATATTCACAGTTGCACCGTGCGGCGGTCGAAGAAGCGCAGCATCACAAGCGTGCCGATGCTGAGGATGAGAAACAGCAGCGTTCCCAGCGCAAGCGCCAGGCCTATATCGGTGATACCGACCGCGCCTTCGGCGCCGAAAGCGAGCCGGTAGAAATAGGTCACCAGCGTGTCTGTGGAATAGCTCGGATTGCCCTGCACGCCTTGCATGACATAGACGATGTCGAACTGGTTGAAGGTGTTGATGAACGACAGCGTCGTCAACGTGCCGACGGCCGGCATCAGCAAAGGCAGGGCAACCGAGACCAGCATGCGGCCGCTGCCGGCGCCATCCAGCCTGGCAGCCTCGAATATCTGGGACGAAATCTGCCTTAGGCCGGCGGTGTAGATCAGCACCGGCAGGCCCATCCAGTTCCAGGCGTCGACGGCGATCAGCATCACGAGTGCCGTGTGGCTGTTGCCGAGAACCGTCAGGCTGCCTTGATGCAGGCCAAGGCCGTTGAGCATCCATTCGATGGTGCCGCCGGGCGCCAGCAGCAGCCGCCACAGGGCGCCGACGATGACCGGGCTCAGCACTGCCGGGAAGAAGAAGACCGACTGGAAGAAGGCCGCCCCTTTGGCGCGCAGGAACAGCAGCCAGGCCAACAGCAGACCAAGGCCGTTCTGGAACAGCATGATGCCGAAGAACCAGGCGACGTTGTGCCAGAGCGCTCCGTAGAGCCGCCCACCGCTCGGGAAAACGAACAGGCGGGTAAAATTCGACAGGCCGGCGAACTCCAGCATGCGCAGGCCCCTCCAGACGAAGAAGCTGCCCCACAGCGACATCAGCAGCGGATAAAGGACAAACAGCGCATAAACGGCCAGTGCCGGCACGATGAACAGCACGGCCATGCGCTGCTGGGTGCGCTGAAGGCTGCTTTTGCGGCGACGGGCGATCATGTGCTGTTTCGCGCAGGGTGTGACGGCCTACTGCTTCGGCTTGAACCAGCTGCTGACGGCGGCCTGCATGTCCGCCGCCAGCTTCTGCGGCGTGATGTTGCCTTCGACCATGTCGATGATCTCGGACTGCAGGATCGAGGAGGCCGTAGGCGTCTGCCAGCGGAAGCCGACAAGCGTCAGATAGGGTGTGGAATTCTTCGACATCTCCATCATCGTGGCGAGTACCGGGTCCTTCACGGTGACGTCGGTACGGGCCGGCGGCCAACCCAACTCGTCGGCGAAGAGCTGCGCGAACTCGGCCGAAGCCATGAAGTTGAGCACCTTGATCGCTGCCTCCTTGTTGGTGCTTTCAGAGACCAGACCATAGGAGCCGTCTGAAAAGGCCGAGGTGTAGAGCTTGGTGGCAGGATCGTCGGCGGGGAACGGGAAGATCGAGAATTTCAGCTTCGGGTTCTGCGCCTTGAAGCTGCCGTTCTCGAACGAGCCGCCGAAGAACATGGCCGCCTTGCCGCCGATGAATTGCTGTGTCGAGGTGGTGTAATCGACCCCGGCAAAGCCGTCGGAGAAATATGGCTTCAAATCGGCATAGCGTTTCAGGGCAGCCACGTAGCGCGGATCCTCGAAGGTCGCCTTGCCGCTCATCATTTCGTCGTAGAAGCCCGGGCCATAGATGGTCGGCCCGACAACACCGACGCCGATCTCCAGCGCCCAGGCGGAGCCGTTGGCACCGCCGGCGGCTATTGGCGTCATCCCCGCCGCTTTCAGCTTCTCGCAGGCGGCGACGAAATCTTTGTAGGTCTTGGGAATGTCGATGCCCTGGGCGGCGAAGATATCTTGATTGTAGAAGACGCCCATCATCGGCACCGAATAGGGCACGCCATAGGTCTTGCCGTCGGCACGGCCACGAGCGCCGCCCAGCGCGCTATCGGGCATGTTCTTCAGCTCCGGCACGCTGTCGTCGAGCGCGTCGAGATACCCACCCTCGATGAATGGTTGCAGTTCGCCGTAAGCCTTGAGCTGAGCGATATCAGGCCCGCGGCCGCCACGCAGCGCCGTGCTCAGCCGGTTCTGGTAGTCGGCGTCGGGGGTGAACTGGATGTTGACCTTAATGCCGGGAGTCTTGGCCTCGAAGGCGTCGAAGATGCGGCGCATCGCAGCCTCGTCCTCGGTGCGCCAGCTCCACAGGGTCACGGTGTCGTCGGCCTTGGCCGGCAGTGCGGTGAAGACCCCAGTGCAGACTGCGGCAAAGCCGCCGATCAGGCCGAGTGCGGCGCGTCGATGAATTGAAAGCATGCTCAGTCTCCCATTCTTGTCGATATTGTCATCCCCCACGGCGGTTCAAAAGCCGCAAGGCAGTCATAGCTTTTCTCATGTCATTATAACGACATGACTTCGACCGCAAGTGCCTTGCAGTATGTTCGGGCATGGCCGGCAGCGGAGAATCATCTCGAACTGTATCAGATAATTTCTTGTTTTCACGATGTAATCTTGCATGCTTTGTTCACCGCAGTAAGAAAACGCCGCAACACCGGCAGGAGCTCTCCGACGAAGATAGCGCTTGCATCGTTGCTTCAACTTGTCATAACGTCATTGACATCGCTGTGCGGCTATGCGGAGGGTCCGGATGTTTTTGGCTTGGATTTCGAAACTGGCACTGGCTGCAGGGCTGCTGACGTCGCCCACTATTGGTTGGGCCCAATCGGTCAACATCTCCTATCTGACCCACTGGTCGCCCGAAACGGTCGCTTTGCTGGACGCCGCGGCCAAGGACTACGCCAAGATCAATCCGGATGTGACCGTCACCGTGCGCGCCGTCCCCTTCGGCGACCTCCTAACGACACTGCGTTCCCAGGGCGGCAGTTCCGATGGGCCGACGATCGGCGGCATCTACGATTTGTGGCTGCCCGAACTGGCGCGAGACAAACTGGTCGCGCCGGCCCCCGACACGGTTGCCGGCGAGGTCAGGAGTGCGTGGCCGGCCGGTGTCGTCAGCGCAGCCTCCGTTGGTGGCACGCTCTACGGCATTCCAAACGAGATCGACGTCTATGCGCTGAACTACAACAAGGAGCTGTTCAAGCAGGCAGGCATTACGGCCGCGCCGAAAACCTGGTCCGAATTGAAGGATGCGGCCCAGAAGCTGACCAGGAAAGATGCCGGCCAGCAAGGTTTCGGCATGATCAATTCCTGGGCGGCGGGCGTCGTCCATCCCTTCGCCTCGCTGCTGGCCTCCAATGGCGGCGAGCTGGTCAAGGACGGCAAACCGGTGCTCGACAGTCCTCAAGCCGGCGAGACTTTCCAGCTCTACGAGGACCTGATCAAGTCCGGTGCCAGCGATCCGGCGATGGCCACGGCCGACGCCAACACTACCGGCCCCTTCCTAGACAGTTTCGTCTCCGGCAAGACCGGCATGATCATCATGGCCAACTGGTGGGAAAGCGCATTGAAGAGCGGCATGGGCGACAAGTTCTCCAACATCGCCACCGCACCCATCCCGGTCGGTCCGAGCGGCGACAAGCCGCACTCGATCTCCTATTCGTGGATGGCCGTCGTCAACGCCAATGCCGGTGAGGCCGAGCAGAAAGCGGCATGGGATTTCCTGGTATGGCTGAACAGTCCGAAGTCCGGCAAGAACGGCGCATCGGCAATGTCGGATATTCTGATGTCGATGGGCATCCTGCCGACGCGGACCTCCGACATCGAAGCCCATAAGGACAAGCTCGGCTCCGAGTTCCTGTCCGGCTATGTCAGCGTCCTTGCCGACGCCAAGCCCTTCCCTGTCGTGCCGGGCGGCCAGGAGTTCAGCGAATCGCTGCAGCAGACGCTCGAGGCGTTGCAGTATGGTCAGCTCTCGGCCAAGGATGCGCAGGCGAACGCGCAGGCCGATGCCGTCTCGATCCTGGAGCGTGCCGCCAAATAGCGAAGGCGCTGTTTCGAGAGCCCGGCGCTTTGGAAGCAGAGCGATGATCAAGACCTATCGTGCCTCGGCGGGCATCATGCTGGCGCCTGCCGTGACATTGATCGGTGTTTTCATCCTGCTGCCGATGCTGCTCACCATCTGGCTGTCATTCCAGGACTGGTCGACGCAGACGCCTTTTTCCAATGCGAGCTTCATCGGCTTCGACAATTTTCGCGAAATATTCGGACCGACCTCGGTCGGGCGGGATTTCAAGCGAGCACTGCTCAACACCGCGATCTACACGGCATTGTCGGTGATGCTCATCCTGCCCCTTTCGGTCGCGTTCGGTTTGATGGTCTACCAGCGCGATGTCGCAGGCGGCACGGCGCTGCGGACCGTGTTGTTTTCCACCTACATGGTGCCGATGATCGCCGTGACGCTGGTCTGGTCGAAGCTCTATTCGCCGAGCGAAGGGCCGCTCAACCAGATGCTCGGCCTCGCCGGCATCGGCCCGCAACCCTGGCTGTCCTCGCCAAGATCGGCGTTGATCTCGATCGTCGTCCTCAATGTCTGGCAGCAGATCGGCTATTTTACCGTGCTGGCCGTTGCCGGGCTGACCCAGATCCCGGGCAGTCTTTACGAGGCGGCGACTCTGGACGGCGCCACCCGACGCGAACAGTTCCGCTTTATCACGTTGCCGCTGCTGCGGCGCACGCTTCTGTTCAGCGCCGTCATCGCCATCATAAACGCCGTGCAGGTGTTCGAGCCGGTGGCGCTGATCACCCAAGGCGGGCCGGTCGGCTCGACCAATGTGCTGACCTATCACATCCGCCGTGTCGGCATCGAGCGCGCGCAAGGCGGATTGGGCTCGGCCATGGCAGTGATGCTGATGTTGGCGCTGATCGTCGTTGTGTGCGCGCTGTTTGCATTTGCCAACCGGAAGGATGACGAATGAGCGCGCCGGGCCGATCAGCATCGAGCCGGTTGGCGCGCAAACGCCTGGCGGGCCGCAGAGCACTGCTCGCCACGCTGATGCTACTGGTTGCCGTGGCCTCCGCCTTTCCGCTGTTGTGGATGGTGCTCTCCAGCCTGAAGACGCCGGCCGAAACCATGCAGGTGCCGCCGGTGTGGATACCGCGCACGCCAAGCCTCGAAGCGTATGAGAAAGTGTCCGGCGTCATAAATGTCGGCCGCTCGATGTGGAATTCGCTCGTGATCGCCACGATCACCACCACCGGCATTCTGGTCACCAGCATGATGGCTGGCTACGCCTTCGCCAAGCATCACTTTCCCGGCCGCTCACTGCTGTTTTCGGTGCTGATCGCCACAATGTTCCTGCCGCCGATCGTGACTTTGGTCCCGCTGTACCGTCTCGTCGGATCGATCGGCCTGAATGCCAGCCTTGCCGGCATCATCGTGCCCAACCTCGCCAATGCCTTCGGCATCTTCCTGATGCGCCAGTTCATCGCCGGCGTGCCGGACGATTTGATCGACGCGGCACGGATGGATGGGGCGTCGGAACTTGTGATCCTGTTCAAGATCGTCGCGCCGAGCGTGGCGCCCGCGACCGCGGCATTGGCGCTGTTTGCCTTCGTCTATCATTGGAACAGCTATCTGTGGCCGCTTACCGTGCTGCAGGGCAATGCGGAAGATTATCCGATCGTCATTAGCCTCAGCCGCCTGCTCAGCTACAACAGAGGTGCGCTCAACACCGGACTGGTCATGGCGGGCGCCACTCTTGCCGTGCTGCCGCCACTGGTGCTGTTCGTTTTCCTGCAGCGCTTCTTCGTGGATTCGATCGTCGGCTCGGCGATCAAGGGATAGCGTCGGCGGCACTGCCGGCTTACGCCCGGCTGTCGTCGGAACGCGCCCTGAAAGCTACCAAGCCATCAGCGAACTTGGACGCCAAATGCAACAGCTTAGCTGCACCTGTGATACCGGTTGTTGTGCTACATATGTAACCATGCTCATCGCCCCAGGAGCGGGAGATCATGGCACTTACCCATGAGACTATTGAACTGTCGGGATTTGGCGTCCTCACCGGAAAGCCGAAGGAGGTTGGTGACCGACTTGATCGCCTAACTGCCGAGCTGGTCATAGCAGTAACGGTCGAGCATGGGAGTGAACCTGCTGTGCGCGGCCTCGCGGACACGCTCGTCAGCATTGCGCCTCTGGTGCGTACGATCCTGATGAGTCGCCAGCGCGAAGCCATAAGCACGATAATCGACGCCCTGGTCCCTGACGTGCCGCCTCCGCAACACATGCTCATAGAAGCGCGGATGGCGGCCGAGGCGAGAAGAGAAGTATTGGAAAGCGGCGATTGGCTGACCGCTCCTCAAGTCGCGACAATGGCAGGGTTCAGCACGAGCAACCCACGTGCGCAGCCAAACAAGTGGAAAAAACAAGGCCGCATCTTCGCAGTTCGGCATCGGGGCGTAGACTATTTTCCCGGCTACGCTCTGGATATTGCAGCTGGATATCGGCCCGCTAAACCGCTCGCTAAGGTTCTGAGTGTGTTTCGCGGGAAAAAGGATGCCTGGGGGCTCGCCTATTGGTTTGCATCGATCAATAGCTTCCTTGGCGGCAAACGTCCGCAAGATGTGCTCGCCTCGGACCCCGAACGCGTTCTTTCAGCTGCCGAGGATGAGTTAGCACGCGCACCACATGGCTAATCGACGCTGCTTGGCGCGCGAAGCTATGGTGAGCCGCATCCGATGGTGAGTCGCCCATGGCGCATGGTATCGGACGCATCCAGGCCGGCGCCTGTATGGCGGTCGAGACGAGTCTCTTTTTGTTACTCAGGGACAGTTGGCGCGACGCGATCTGAACGACATCGGCGGCCCGTGATGGCTCGAGATGCCGCAACGCCTGAACGACTGTTCCCGCACCACTCCCCGGTGCTATCAGGTGTTTGGGCGACGCATGGCGCAGGTCGATAACACGCCTTCCGAGCACCACGCGACGGGATGAGCCGTCCGTGAGATATGAGATTCGGGCGGGAACTTGGCTGGTCAGACCAAGCGCATTGGCCGCATGCGTCCCGGCGACCTGCACATGAGAGCCCGTCTCCCTGGCCAGACCTGGGCAACATCATCGGGCGACGGGGAAAGCGCCCAAGTTTTGGATGCAGTTTCGGGAAATCGTAAAGTCCGCGGGCGAGACGCCGCAACCTACCTCTTTGATGAGGCGCGAGAGCGCCTGATCGATCGCTGACCGTCCCGCCAGATCTTGCGGAAGGCTGCCCCGGAGGAGGACAGCGACTAAGCGACGGCACGATGCCGAGCTTCACGCAGCAAATCTCGGCTCCGGAACTCCCGTTACTCCGAGGCCGGTGATGGCAAAAAGGCTGCCGCGTAAAACTCCGTCGCCCGGAAAGCGCGGCAGCGGCGGCTTGGCCATCGACGTGACGTAGAGGGTGTCGAGCTTCGGCCCGCCGAACATGACGCTGGTGATCTTCTTGACGGGCATGTCAATGATGCGATCAACGCTGCCGTCGGGCGCGTAACGCACCAGCCTGCCGTCATAGACCAGCGCGTTCCAGAGGAATCCTTCCGAATCGACAGTTGAGCCGTCGGCCGCCCCTCCCCGGCTGGTATCGACGCGCGTGAAAGTGCGCCGGTTATTGGCGGCACCGGTTTCGATATCGTAGTCGTAGGCCCAGATCTCGCCGGTCCAGGTGTCGGCGAAATAGAAGGTGCGGTCGTCTGGACTCCAGCACGGGCCGTTCGAGCAGATGATGCCGGAATCTATCCTGGTCACGGAGAAATCGGGATCGAGCCGGTAGAGCCCTCCGGAGGGTCCCTCTTCCATCGTGTCCATTGAGCCCGCGAAGAAGCGGCCGCGCCGATCGACCTTGCCGTCATTGAGCCGGTTCATCGGCCGGTCCGGCTCCGGATCGTGGATCGGCGTCACCTCGCCGGTGGCGAAATCAAGCAGATGGAAGCCGCGCTGCAGCGACACCACCGCGCCACCGCCGTCCTTGCGCAACGCCATCGAGCCGATCTTCATCGGCACGTCCCAGCAACGGATCTCGCGGCCGTCGGCGGTCGCCCGAAACACGCGCCCATCGAAACTGTCGATCCAGTAGAGGCGCTCCTGTTCAACGTCCCACAGCGGTCCCTCGCCCAGCGTGGTTTTCACGTCCACCACGACCTCGATCTTCATGCCGTCCTCCTCTGTTCGAACCTTGCAGAAACCGGTCAGAACGCGACCTGGTCGCCGCCCTTCAATGACAGGATTTCGCGAGCCTCGTCGGGCGTCGCCACTTCCATGCCGAGGCCTTCGATAATCTTACGGGCAAGCACCACCTGCTCGGCGTTCGATTTGGCAAGCTTGCCCTTGCCGGCCCACAGACTGTCTTCGAGCCCAACGCGAATATTGCCGCCAAGCGCTGCCGATTGCGCGGCAATGCGCAGCTGGCTGGCGCCGGCACCCAGCACCGACCAGCGGTATTGATCGCCGAACAGGCGATCGGCGGTGCGCTTCATATGGGCGACGTCTTCCGGGTGCGTACCGATGCCGCCGAGCAGGCCGAACACGGACTGTACGAAGAACGGCGGTTTCACCAGCCCGCGATCGGCGAAATGCGAGAGGTTATAGAGATGGGCAATGTCGTAGCACTCGAACTCGAAGCGCGTGCCGTTGTCGTAACAGGTCTCCAGTATGTACTCGATGTCCTTGAACGAGTTGCGGAAGACCAGGTCACGCGTCGCTTCCAGGTGCGGCCTTTCCCAGTCGAACTTGAACGTTTCGTATTTGTCTACGAGGTGATAGAGCCCGAAATTGATCGACCCCATGTTGAGCGAGGCGACTTCCGGCTTGAACTGGGCGGCGGGCCGCACACGCTCCTCCACCTTCATGTAAGGACTGCCGCCGGTGGTGATGTTGATGGCGGCATTGGTGCCTTGCTTGACGCGCGGCAGGAAACGCGCGAACGCCTCCGGCGTCTGGTCGGGCTTGCCGGTCTCAGGGTCGCGGGCATGCAGATGCAGGATTGCCGCACCAGCCTCGGCCGCCGCAATCGCCTCCGAGGCGATCTGGTCTGGCGTGATCGGCAGATAAGGCGACATGGTCGGCGTATGGATTGCCCCCGTCACCGCACAGGTGATGATGACCTTGCCCTTGGCCTGCGGGGCGCCGGGCTTGCGGCTTGTTTCCATCATCGTCCAAACTCCTGATCCGATTTTTTCTTGTGCGCCGCCAGCGCCATCAGCCGACGGTCGCGCCAGACCTGCCGTTCGCCGAGTTCTTCCCGCGGCAGGCGCGTGCGGCGCTGGGCCTCGATCGTCTCCATGACCTCGCCGGCCCAGTCGACCCGACGCAGCATCTGCGGGAAGATGTTGGAATAGATCGTCTGGTAGCGCTCTACATAGTCGCGCACACCACCAGGCGCGTTGAGGTCGATCGTTTCGAAGGGACCCATGAACGACCAGCGCAGCGCCAGCCCCTCGCGCAGGCCCGTGTCGACGTCCTCGACACTGGCGTAGCCGTCGGCGACGAGCCGGAACGCCTCCTCCAACAGCGCGCCCTGCAAGCGATTCATGATGAAGCCGTCGAGTTCGCGCTTCATCACCAGCGGCGCGTGGCCCGCTTCGACAAGAAAGGCGCGGGTCCTTTCCACCGTTTCGGCGGAGGTCCATGGCGCCGGCACGACTTCCGCTGCCGGGATGAGATAGGGCGGATTGATTGGATGTACGACGAGGCAGCGATGCCGCCCCTCAAGATGATCGGTGAATTTCGACGGCAACAGCGCCGAGGTGGAACTGGCGATCACCGCCTGCGGACCGGCAAGGGCGTCGATCCGAGAGAATACGTCACGCTTCACCTCCAGGTTTTCCGGTGTGTTCTCCTGGACGTGGACGGCATCGGCCAAGGCTTCTCCAAGCTCCGCCACAATGGTGATGCGGCCAAGCACGGCATCCACCGCTTGTCCCCGCAGCAAATCGTTGGCGGCGAGGTCGCCGAGCACGCCGGCGATATAGTCGCGCGCGCCGCTGGTCGCGGCCGCCGCCTGGTCCCACATCCGCACATCATACCCCGCGCGAGCGAAGCTGATCGCCCACGCTCGCCCGATGAAACCGCTTCCGACAATTGCTACCTTCACCATGATCGCCCCTCAGAGTGTCTCGACATTGCCGTCGACGCCAAGCGATTGGCCGGAAATGTTGACGCCCGCATCGGAAAGCAGGAAGGCCACCATTGCCGCGACATCGTATGGGCTGGTCATGCGGCGCAGCGAGATGTTCTGCAGATAGCGTTGTGTCATCTCCTCGTTTGACACGCCGAGCTGCTTTGCCCGGTCGGCAATGACCTTGTCGATGCGCGGCCCTTCGATGAGACCGGGCAAGATGGCATTGACCCTGATCCCATGCGGTCCGAGTTCCTTGGCGAGGCTCTGGGTCAGGCCGACAACGCCGAACTTGGCAGCCGAATAGGGGGTGCGGAATGCGTAGCCATGGCGGCCGGCGGCCGAAGACATTGAGACGATCGAGCCGCCGCCCGCCGCCTTGATCAGCGGCACGGCACGCCGCGCGCACAGGAACTGGCCGGTCAGGCAGATATCTATGCAACGCCGCCAGTCTGCCGGATCGATCTCGTCGACGCCGCCGGTCGGCCCGGCAATGCCGGCATTGTTGATCAGGGCGTCGAGCCCGCCGAGCTTCTCCTTGACAGTCTCGAACAGCCGGTCGACATCATCGTCGCGTGAAACGTCGGCCTTGACTGCGGCGGCGAGCTTAATCCTCTCTGGAGCAGCGGCCAGCGCCTCGTTGGAAATATCGCAGATCGCGACGCGTGCGCCGAGCCGCGATAGCGTCTCTGCAATGGCAAAGCCAATGCCGCCAGCGCCCGCCGTGACCAGCACGCGCTGGCCTTTGAGCCCGGTCAGGAATTCGTCCGCCGATGCCGGTGCGCTTGAGCTCATTGTTCCATCCCTTTCACTGAATCCGCCTTTCGCGCAGCGCCATGACGGCACCGAGCACCACCAGCCCAAACAGGATTGCCCGCGTCGCGTAAGGCAGCGTCGTGCCGGCGAGCAGCATCTGCAACGCGGTCAGGAGCAGCACCCCACCCAGCATGCCGAGATAGTGGCCACGCCCGCCGGTAATCAGCGCACCGCCGACCACGACGACGGCGATGG
The DNA here is from genome assembly GCF_040320105.1 of Mesorhizobium sp. M0778. NCBI lineage: Bacteria > Pseudomonadati > Pseudomonadota > Alphaproteobacteria > Hyphomicrobiales > Phyllobacteriaceae > Mesorhizobium > Mesorhizobium sp. M0778. The sequence goes on from NZ_JAMYPA010000015.1 coordinate 80,125, forward strand.
AGGGCAGTAGATAATCGTCGCCCATGCCGAGGCTGGCCTGGCCGGAAAAGCCGGTCAGCATGATGCCGACGATCGCCGCGCAGACCGCCGACAGGACATAGACGAGGATGAGCGTGCGACCGACCGCGATGCCGGAGAGCTGGGCTGCGCGCAGGCTGTTGCCGATGCCATAGACGCGGCGGCCGAAAGCGGTGCGGCCGAGCAGCAGTACGGCAAATACGACGAAGGCGATCATGAACAGCACCACCGGCGTGATGGCGAATATTTTGCCGGTCATGAACCAGCGCAGCATCGGCGAGGAGAAGCCGGCCGGCGTGCCTTGCGAGTAGAGCAAAGCGAAACCTTGCAGAATGCCGTTGGTGGCCAGCGTCATTACAATTGGCGAAATGCCGAGGAAGACGATGCCGATGCCGTTGGCGAGACCGATCAGGCAAGCGATGAGCAGCACCGCCGGCAGCGCATAGGCAAGTGCAGCATCCGATCCGTTGACCATGCCAGCAAGCAGGATGCCCGAGAGGCCGATCGTCCACGGCAGCGACAGGTCGAGCCCACCGGTGAGGATTACGCTGCCCTGCCCAAGCGCCAGGATGGCAAGGAAGCTCGACAGCACGAACAGCGAGTTCCAGTAGGTGACGTTGACGATGGCGCGTCCAAGCCAGATCTGGGTGACGATCACGACGACGGCCAGGCAGACATAGGCCGGCAGCGCATAGCGCAGCGTCTCGGCATTACGGACATGGAAGGCAGGCCGCCGCGCCTGCTGCTCGCCGGCGCTGCCCCGCTTGATTCTCAGCCGCCGGTCGGTGCGATCGATCTGCGAGGGCAGCATTCCGGCGCGCCACGCGGCCAGGCGAGCACGCAGCGCACGCAGTTGGCGGGCAAGCACGGAGCCATGCGACAGCGAGCCGGCAAGCACGGCAAGGATCAGGATCGTGCCTTCGGCGATCGTCGAATAGTAGGCCGAGACGTTGAGCACGAGCAGGATGTTGACGACCATCATCAGGATGTAGGCGCCGAAGACGGTGCCGACTGGCCCGCCTTGACCGCCGCCCAGCCTTGTACCGCCGACCACGACCGCCGCGAACATCGACAGCAACAACGGGTTGCCGACCAGCGGATCGCCGCTGCCGGTCTGGGCGCTGATGAAAACGCCGGCAAGCCCATAGCAGCCGCCGGCAATGACATAGACCAGGAAGCGTACGAGAACGACGCGCACACCGACCGCGGCGGCGGCATCCGGGTCGCTGCCGACCGCATAAAGCGCCGTCCCGAAGCGTGTTCCTTTGAGCCAGAACCAGCCGAGCAGGACGACGCCGATGACCACCAGCGGCATCGGTATCCAGCCGGCAATGGCATCACCGAGATAGAAGGCGCCAAGATCGGGCGAGACGAAACCGCCCGGCTTGTCCATGACCAGCAGCGTTACCCCCTGCAGGATGAACATGGTCGACAGTGTGACGACGATTGGCTGCATGCGCAGGACGGCGATGAAGAAGCCGTTGAAGGCGCCGACCAGCATGCCGACACCAATTCCGGCCAAGGTCCACAGCGCGACACTCGTGCCGGTTGCCATCGGATCCATGCCTTTTGCCAGAACGACATTGACCAGCGAGATCACCGCGCCCGCGGACAGGTCGAAACCGCCGGACAGGATGACCAGGGTCTGGCCGATCGCCGCCAGTGCCGAGGTGGCGCCGCCGCTCGACAGGAACGAAATATCGAAATAAGTGAGCCGCCCGGCACTTACCAGATCAACGATTAGCAGGAGCACGGCAAAGACGATCGCCGCGATGATCGCGCCGCGATGCCGCGCGAGGAGCCGCGACACTGTTGCGGCCGGTACCGCGGGCGAACTCGTCACGCTCATTCCGCCGCCTCCCGGACCAACTCGCCATGGCCAAGCGCCGGCCGCATGATCGCGCCTTCCGTGATGTCGTTGCCGGCAAGCTCCGCCACCAGGTGACCGTCGTAGAGGACGAGCACCCGGTCGCATTGATGGACCAGCTCGGGAATTTCGGTTGAATGCAGAAGGATCGAGCCGCCGGCCGCCACATAGTCGCGCATCATCACATAGAGCTCGTGCTTGGTGCCGACGTCGATGCCGCGGGTCGGATCGAAAAGCAGCAGGATCCGGCTTTCGGCGACCAGCCATTTGGCAATCGCTATCTTCTGCTGGTTGCCGCCAGAGAACGCCCCTGCCCTCGTCCACAAGGCACTGCGGTCGACCTCCACGGTTGAGAAGGCGGACTGCACGGCCTTTGCCTCCTCGTCGTTTCTGATCAGGCCAAATCGGGTAAAGCGTTCGACCACAGGCAGCGATGCATTCTGCCGGCCCGAGAGCTTCAGGAACAGGCCTTCGGTCTTGCGGTCCTCCGGCACCAGCCCGATCGCCATGTTGGGCTTGAGCGCATCGGAGGGCGAGCCGAGCCAGACCTTGCGGCCGTCGACCAGGACATGGCCGCGCTCGATCTCGGCCATGCCGAAGCAGGCGAGGAACAAGTCGAGCTGCCCCATGCCCTGAAGCCCGGCAATGCCGAGAATCTCGCCCTTGCGCAGGTCGAAACCGACGCCGTCGAGCTTCCTCCCCGTCTTGAGATCGCGCACACCGAGCACCGGCGGACCGAAGGCGGCCTCACTTTGAGGTTTCGGCGGGAAGGTCTGGGCGATGCTGCGGCCGATGATCTTTTCGATCACCTCACCATCCGAAACATCGGCAACCGGCGCGGTCACGATGTGGTGGCCGTTCCTGAGAATGGTCAGCGTGTCGCAGAAAGCCCGCACCTCGCGCATGCGATGGGTGATGAACACGACCGTGGTACCGGCCGCTTTCAATTGCGCGATGATGGCGCCCAGCCACTCGACATCGCCACCTGACAGTGTCGAAGTCGGCTCGTCGAGCAGAAGGATGCGCGGCTTGCGATAGAGCGCGCGCGCGATTTCGATCTTCTGGCGGATGGCGAGATCGAGCGTCGCTACCTCGGCATCGAGATCGACCGTAAACCCCAGATCGGAGATGTGCTTGCGGACTGCCTTGCGCGCGCTCAACCGCCTGATCAGGCCGATCGAGCCAACGGGCGCGTAAGGCAGCAACATGTTATCGAGAACGCTGAGATCGCGTACCAGGGTCATTTCCTGGAAGGCTGTCTGCACGCCTTTGGCATGCGCGGCGCGCGGCGAACCGAGTGGCGCCGGTTCGCCTGACACGGTGATTTGCCCATCGTCGGGCCGTACCAGCCCCGACAGCAGCTTAACGAGCGTGGACTTGCCCGCACCGTTCTCGCCAAGCAAGGCATGCACGCTGCCGGAAGCGATCTCGAAGGAAACGCCATCGAGGGCAACTGTTGCGCCAAACGCCTTGCGGACGCCCTCTATGCCGACAGCTGTCGAATGCACTGACATCATGATCTCAGTCCCAGCCCGCATGAAAGCTGCGTGGAGCGCCTCGAAAGCACCCCACGCCCCACTTCGGAAGGCCTACTCCTCGGGCTGGCCTACAAGGGCGGCCGCGAGACCGATCTCAGGTGTCTGATCGGAGAAGATCGAGGCGAACCAGCCTGGGTTCGAGACCAGCGACGGTTTGAACGCATTGCAACCAGCCTTCATCTCCGCCCAGGTGCCCTCGTCGCAAAGCTTTATCGTCTCGTTGGTGACGACCGGCAGCGGCAGGATCGTCTTCTTGGCAACGTGCTTGCCTTCAAGCGCCTCGACGGCAAGCTTGAGAGCGAGCGCCCCGGAATAAGGCGGCGAGGCGTAGGAAATGCGCGGCGCGCCGAGCGGCGCATAGGGAGAGGTTGCGCCCTCGACCTCCGTGCCCTCCGGCAGCATCTGGATGCGCCCGCCATTGGAGCCCTCGCCGGCGCAAGGCAGGAGTTCGCTGACCTTCTTGCCGGCCTCGAGCTGCATGGAATTGGCAGTGAAGCAGCCTACCTGCATCCACAGCCCATTTATGTCATCCCAGCTGCGCGTCGCCAATATCTTGGACAGTTCGGTACGGGCCACCGCCTGGCTCCACATGCCGACAGCTTCGCCGACGATCTTGATGTCGGGATGCTTGGCAAACACCTCCTTCGCGGCCTTGGTGCGCAGGTCATCGACCGAGGTGCCGGGGACGCCGGTCACCGCGATGATGTTGCCCTTACCATTAAGTTTCTTGACCAGCCACTCCGCCGTCACGCGGCCAGCCTCCTCCTGGTCGATATGGACATTGTAGGCGCAGGGCTCGGTGATTTCGGCATCATAGGCAAACACCTTTACCCCCTTGTCGCAGGCGTTCTTCACCACCTGGTTGAGCGCTGTCGGCGAGATAGGGAAAATCACGATGGCTTCGGCGCCTGCCTGCACCATCGCGTTGATCTGCTGGATCTGGCGCTGTGCGTTCGGCCCCGCCACCTGAACCTGGAGGTCGACCTTGTCGGCCATGCTCTTGTGCGACGCCATCGCCTTGAGCATGTTGGCGGCCTCGGCCTGCCAATCATTGCCGATGAAGCTCATGCTGAGAAATATCTTGTGCTTTCCGGCCGCTTCGGCGGCGGACGTACCACAAACGCAAACAGCCATGCCGGCAAGCAGCGCAAGCCGCCGGGCTTTCGATCCGATACCCATTCGAAACTCCTCCCAGTTCAGACGACCGAATGCCTCCCAAGGGTACGAAACGTACTCCTTGTCATTCGATGCGGCTGACCGTATCATGATTTGATCAAAGATCAATGATGAAATGGCTAAGAGGGAAAAGTCGGAAACGCGGGCGCTTGACGCGGCAATCCGAACCTTGCATTCCGGACACAGGCGCCGGGTATGACAAGAGCGTCGCCCGAATGGGGGAAGGTTGACAGAAATGGCTGGGGCGGCATTCAGGAAGCCGGGCGTCGAGATCACCCCGCTGTCCAGGGAAACCCTGCAGGACAGGGTTTACCGGCACGTTACCGAGTTGATCCTCGACGGCAGCATCGTTCCAGGTGAAATGGTGACGGTGCAGAGCCTCGCAGACGCTTTCGGCGTCAGCCCGATGCCGGTTCGCGAGGCTCTGAGGCGTCTGAGCGCGGCCAACGCCTTGATGGTGGTTTCGGGCCGTTCGATCGGTATCCCGGCATTAAGTCGTGCGCGGCTTATCGATCTCAGGAACGTCAGGTTCGAAATCGAGGCGATCGCCGCCGCATGGGCCGCAGAACGCATTGACGATCACGGCGTGATGCTGCTGGGCCAGCATCTGGAGGCACTCGAGCAGGCCAATGCCGCTGGCGACGTCAAATCCTATCTCAGGGCCAATTACGCCTTTCACTTTTCCATCTACCGGGCCGCGGGCTCGGAAAACATGCTCAGCATCATCGAGAACCTGTGGCTGCAGATCAGCCCCTATTTCAACATGCTGCACGATTCCGGAAACTATTCGACCGCCAACCAGCACCATCAGGAGATGTTTGCAGCGCTGCGAAACCGCAACGCGGAGGCGGTCCGGGCTGCGGTTCGCGCTGACATCGACGCGGCTTTCACTGTCCTGATCAAACTGCTGAAATAGTCGCAGGTCGCCAAGCCCGACATGGCAGGACGGTGATGCTCACCACGAACCGAACCGCCGAGCATCAGCGGGCATTTCCGGCGCCTTGCTGCGGTGATTCATCCAGAGGGGACGATCCAGCGCTCACAGGGCCGAGTTGGTCAGGGGTAGCGCTTGCCAGAGCCTACAAGCTCATCCTTGAATGCTGGCGTTGCGGTGTGACCGTCGGCACGGGTGAAGGCATGCCCGAGCGGCTTGTCAACAAGAACGGGAGACGGCAGTGTTCTGACGTTATCAATGAGCCGCGTTTCGCCGAGCCAGGCCGCTGCAAACAGGCGTGCCGGCCGATCCAGGCTTGCTATCGGTTGCAGATCTGCCTCGCCACGGAGTTCCAGGTACTCGACCTCGCGATAGCCCGCGGACAGGATCGCTGCGCGCGCGTCGGCAAGCGTTGGCAGGACGGGAGAGCCGTTCGAGAGCCCCGCCGCCGTATCGAGTAGGACCGATGCTAGCCTTGGGGCGACGGCGCGCTCTGCCGGCGAGAGCCGGACATTGCGCGATGACAAAGCGAGACCATCGGCTTCCCGGACTGTCGGACAGGGGACGACGGTGATCGGAATATCCAGGTCCCGGACCATGCGCCTGATAAGTTGAAGCTGCTGGAAGTCCTTCTCTCCGAAAAAGGCGAAATCAGCGCCGGTCTGCAGGAAGAGTTTTGCAACGACGGTCGCCACCCCATCGAAATGGCCGGGCCGGAACGCACCGCAAAGGCTTTCACTGACGCCGGACACGGACACGGTCGTGGCGAAGCCGTCAGGATACATCTCAGTCGCATCCGGAACATAAAGCAGGTGGGCGCCCAGCCGCGTGAGCTTTGCAGCGTCTTCGTCTTCCGTGCGGGGATAGGCGGCAAGATCCGCCGCACTGTTGAACTGCTTGGGATTGACGAACAGCGTCACGATCACGCGATCGGCCTTTTGAAGCGCAGAACGCACGAGACTCAAATGCCCTTCATGCAAGGCTCCCATCGTAGGCACCACGGCGATATTGGCACCAGAACGGCGCCATCCCGCCACAACGGTACGAAGCCCGGCAATGGTGCGGACGATCGGCACGCTCACGCGGTTTCTCCGGCCTGCGGCGCGTCGGCGAAGAGATGTTCGGCCGCCGGAAAGCGCCCTCCCCGCACATCAGCCGCATAAGCCGCAATGGCAGCTTCGGCCTCTGAGCCCAGTTCGGCATAGCGCTTGACGAATTTCGGACGAAAACCGGTGAACATGCCCAGAATATCGTCGACGACCAGAACCTGGCCGTCGCAGGCGGCGGAGGCGCCGATCCCGATGGTTGGAATCGTAACCTCCTCGGTTATTCTTCGTGCGAGCGGCTCGGCCACCTTTTCCAGCACAACGGAGAATGAGCCGGATTCGGCAACAGCAACAGCGTCCCGCAAAATCCTGTCGCCGTCTCTGCCCCTGCCCTGGACCTTGTAGCCGCCAAGCACATTGATCGCTTGCGGTGTCAGCCCGACATGGCTCATGACGGGGATGCCGCGGGCAATGAGAAAGCGGATCGTGTCAGCCATGCTCTCGCCGCCCTCCAGCTTGACCGCAGCGCATCCGGTCTCCGCCATCAGCCGGGCGGCGTTGCGAAAGGCCTGTTCGCAGCCCTCCTCATAGGAGCCGAACGGCATGTCGACGACCATCAGCGCCCGTTCAAGACCGCGGCGCACGGCCTTGCCGTGCATGATCATCATCTCCAGCGTAACTCCGAGGGTTGACGTCAGGCCATGAAGCACCATGCCGACGCTGTCGCCGACCAGGACCACGTCGCAATGCCTATCGGCGAGGCGCGCAACGGGCGTTGTATACGCTGTTAAGCAGACAATCGGCATCTTGTGCTTTCGGGCCGCAATGTCCGGCGGCGTCAGCGCCTTTGTTTCGACCGCCACACTCATCAGCACATTCCCTTGGGTCAAGTTCCAGCGGTGACGGTTTTGCATAGTTCTGTGCAGGTGCGAAGGCCAAAACCGCACTGCATCAGAAAAGTTTGTGCGTCGCGAAGCAGGCTCTCCGCAAAGCAAAGACAGAGGGCCAGCGTTTCTCTGCTTCGGTGATCCTGCGCGACAACCGTGTTGCTGATCGGCTGAGCAATCGGGCTCCGGCCGTTTTCAACTCGAACAGTTTAACTGCCGCACGGCGGTTCACGCCAGAAGCGACCTTGGTTGCAAGCCTACCAGAAATGCGTTGTGACGGAAGCATGCGCCCGCACTCCAGACACTACGATTTGAATCAAAATCGCTGGTTCGAATCAGTTCCGAAACAAGGTGCACGCTGGCGGCGTTGGCATCTTCCGCATATTAGCAATCCCTTGACTACCGTCAAAGCCGCTCCAGAATCAGGGGCATGGCTTGGGAAATTGCGGACATCAATATCGGCGATGAGGTGGCGATCACCGTGACGGTGCTGAAGCTCCTGGACGACGGAAGAGCTAGCGTCAGCATCCCCTCCTATGGTTTTCCGCATTCGATCCCTGCTCCTAAAAAGTCCAAACCAGGTGACGAGCTCCAGCTCACTGGCGAGGTCACGCGGGTCGACGAGGAAAATCGAAAGGTGACCGTGAAAGCTGGCGGGCTAATCACCGTCGATGCTGATACGATCATCGACTGGACGCGTGTCCGCCGCAAAAAGATGTCGCTCAGAGATGAGGCGGATTAGCGAACGCAGATCAAACCATCGATGCCGAAGACAAGTCCGCAAGGCCTGGCCGCCCTTGCTCTGGTGCGCGTGGCATCGAGGAGACCTGCCCGGCCGGCGTGCTGCCGATCGAGGAGGCTGTCTTCCTGCTCTTATGGCCAAGAGCCCATGCATGAGGGTGAGGCGCTTGCCAAGGCTATCATTGAAACAGTTGAACGGCTAACTGCTTGCGGAAAGGCAATCGGCCCCAGGTGGCGCACTGTACGAAAATTACCAACTTCGTTAGCCGGGAACAAGCACTCTACATCAAACGTTTTTTTGCGCGAGAACTCTCCTCCGTTCTCCAGTCTGGCTGTAAAGGCCCGCTGCTCTGCACGGGCAGCGGGCCTGAGGGTTCGCACATGCCGCAGCGCCAGCGTACCAATCGCACCTGCCTTAGTCCTCATGATTTGGCTATTTGCCAGCGCGTTTTCGATCAGATTTGCGCAGACGAAGACCTCGACCCTTTAAGCCAACAGGGCAAAATCCTGGCGGAAACGGTAGTGGCGACTTTTCGAAATGCTCACACTGACGAGCGGGAACTGCTGAAGGCAGTCAGGTCTCATCGAGGAAATTGAGCGGCAAAATTTCACCCGACCGACAAGGTCGGGCTTGACCCATTCGGCCTTGTCCCCGGAGCAGGCCCGGGAGCTAACGAGGCCCTAACTGCCAACAAGATAGGCGTCACCGATTGCGGCGTCGCTGTGTTGACGGTCGTTTTGCGCCCTCATCATTCCGCTCTTGCATAGCAGTCCCAGTCTTCAGCCGCTGTTCCCGTAGTCTGGCCGTTTTTGCCTCCCGTGCCGTACGCTCAGTGCGGTCCTTGCTTTCCTGATGAGCAGCCATGCTTCACCTACGTTTTTTGCTGGTGCCCAAACCTTCGTCAAAACCCGCTGTTCCACTCCGGATCCTACCTCAGGGCTAACTACGCCTTTCATTTCTCCATCTATCGAGCCGCGGGCTCGGAAAACATGCTCAACATCATCGAGAACCTGTGGCTGCAGATCAGTCCCTATTTCAACATGCTGCACGATTCCGGAAACTATTCGACCGCCAACCAGCACCATCAGCAGATGTTTGCAGCGCTGCGAGACCGTAACGCGGAAGCGGTCCGCGCCGCGGTTCGCGCTGACATCGACGCGGCTTTCACAGTGCTGATCAAACTGCTGAAGTAACATTCAGGTCGCCGTAAGCGACATGCCGCCTCCATTGCTGATCAGACTTCCAGTTCTTTTTCCGCCCACTCCGCGAACTTTTCCAACTTGTCGAGCAAGCTCTCCGCTTCGGGTAATGATTTTGCCCTGATTCCGTATTGAGTTTCGTCCTTCTCATCGAGGATGCTCCGCAACCTGCTGGCCTGCGCTGCAGGAAGGCGATTTCCAAGCGCGTCGCGCATGGTTTTCACCACGGCCGCATGATCCGCGCGGTTGATCTTTCCTGCAAATCGGGCAGTGAGCGCATCGGCGTATGCTATTGCCGCATTCACGATCTGCGACATAGCCGGATTTCCGATGTCACCCGTTCCGGACATTGCCACCTCTAAACGGGCAGCCTTCAAATATGAGCGGGCGATGCGCAATCGCCCCTCGCCAAAGCCTGTCTCGACTGCTTTCGTCGCACCTCTTCTGGTCATGCCAACGCCTGCCGGCGAGTTTTTGTTGCGAGTTCGTCCGGGCGTGAACCCAAGACGAGCAGGGCATTGGCTTCGACCCCGCCCCACCACGGGTCTCGCGTGCTCGACAGCCTTGCCACATCCTCCGGAGTGAGTCCCACGACCGAGGGATTGAAGCCAAGCTTTTGACCTTGGGTCACCAGTGCCTCACGGATTTCTTGGAGCGCGCTATCTAGCTTTTCGGATGGCGTAACCACTGCGATGTCGAGATCGCTGTCTGGACGGTCCTCGCCCCTCGCTACGCTGCCGTAAATCCAGGCCGCGAGTACTTTCGGCCGAACTGCGGAGACCGCCTCAGTGATTACGGCGCGAATATTGGAATACCGAAGCGCCTCCTGCTCGAAGAGAGCTTCCAGTGATGTCGCCAGCGGATGGCGATCATTCAACCGGTAAAGACGAGCCCTGCCCGTTCCCTCCGAAGATACGATGCCAATCCCTTCCAAGGTTGCGAGAGCAGACCACACGCTTGCCCTTGCAAGCCCGCTACGAGTCGCAAGCAATGGAGAAGAAAGCAAGCCGCCGTGGCGCGACAATTCCCGGAGCAATCTTACGCTTGCTTCGGTGCCGAGCATAATGGTGAGTGGATAGCGCAAAGCGCTTTGAGCGGTCGAGCGTGCCATGCGCAAGTTCCTTCTGCTGTGGACTCATAGCACATCAAATCGTCGGATATCAAATCGGATGTTTTGTTTTCTATACGAACGTCCTGTTGTCTGAGTCCTGGGCGGTTGCTGCGCCACGTTTGCATCTGGACCTGATGCTGGCCGTCGGCCATCTGTTCAGAGGATATCGGCGGCTTGGGCAACCCGCTCCAAGTGTAGATAGTGTTCCGCGACCTGCACGGGCTCCTCAAAACGGTGGTCTTGCATGCGCACCTCCCGAGTCTCGAACACGACTCAATCCTCGGTCATGTGACAGGTTCCTGCCATGTCTGATCATATTCTGCCCGGTCAAAAGAAGCCCAAGCTAATCGTCGTAGTGGCGTTCGATCGTGGCGAGGACGGCGAACTGTTTCCCGCCTTTGGTCCCGCCGATCAGCAAAGCGAGGAACGCGCAATCCGCACCGGTCAGGCCCTCGCAGGGAAGCACGTTGGCGTAATCGCATGGAGCCGCGACGCCGACCCGGCTATTGGCGACTATGGCCCGCCGACCGTGCTATTCACCTGCGGTGACGTGCCGGATATGGAGTAAATTCAGCCCCGAGATTCCATTTCGCGGCGTTCGGAGAACTCCCCTTCACTGCCCTTCACTGGGTATTTTGTGAATCATTTATTGGGTAACGCCGCTCTTGGCGATGCGCTCTTCGAAACTCGGGGCCGGCCAGACGTGCTGAAGCACTGGCCAGCGTCCATCGCGGCGGCAGCTTCTGGGCTAAGCGGATGCCTTCTGTTACTTGCGGACGTTTGATGTGGCGCAAAGGATCAGCAGAAGCTAACATATCTTGTTCTTGGAGGCTGTCGTGCGTACGAAACGTTTCAGAAAGCCCGTCATCATTCAACCCGGCCGGATCGATCGCGACAGAGTTGTTGCGTCGGTATCCGACGCGGCCGAAGTTCTGCTGAAGGATTGGCCGAGGCCGCAGGGCAAGTCGCGGCGCGCCGCAATCGAAGCATGCCTTGCCGTAATCCGTGGAGAAAAACCACCAAGGATAGCACGCCAGGCGTTCATCGCTGCTGCCAAGGAGGCCAGGATATTGCTCGGGGAAGAAATTTAGGCTTACCCAGCACCCGTATGGCCATGCCCTTGAAGCACGGAGCGCTGCTGGATTCAGCGGCTTTGTTGCTTTGTGGCATCGAGCAGAGCTTGATGTAGCGATGTAGTGCGATTTTATCGACATGATTTGATTATCTGTCGAGGGCGACGATGTATCAGCTCGACTTGTCGATCGCACATTGATCGACCTCTCCTGCCCCCGCCAGGATACGAGGACGTGAAGACGCAAGCAGTGCTGAAGCTTGTGTTTGGCGTGAGCGGCGCTTACTGAACTGCGAAGCCAGGCAGCTCATTCCCAGCCACGCCACCTGGACCATCTAGACCTGATGGCATGGCCCGAATTCGTGCACTGTCAGGCTTTGGCCTTGCGCTTTGCTGGTGCTTTCTTTGGCGGCGTTTTGGCAACCGCCCTGCGGCCGAGACCGGCAGCTTTGGCCAGCGCAGACCGCTGAGCCGCATAGCTTGGCGCTACCATAGGATAGTCCCGCGCCAAACCCCACTTGGCTCTGTACTCATCAGGTGTCATGCCAAGCAAGCCCAGGTGGCGCTTCATCGACTTGAACTTGCGCCCGTTCTCAAGGCTTATAATGTATTCGGGAAAGATCGACTTCTTAGGATTTGCCGCGGGCGTAAGTATTGGCGATGGTGCAGCGACCGGCTCATCCAGGCCAGACAACGCAGAATTAACACTGGCGATCAAATTCGGCAGATCCGCCACGGGCGTTGCGTTGCTCTGGACATAGGCTGCGACGATATCTGCTGTCATCCCTAGCAGATCAGCCCTTCTCTGCCCAATTGCTTCATCCATCAAAATTGTTCCCTTGTTGATCTCCGGCGTTCCTATTTGGAAAATTCGGCCTGCGCAATTGCAAACAACGATTATTTGACGCTAGATTACTCCAAGGCCGACTTTGCTGGTCATCTTCTGCGACATGCGTGTTTGCGGCCGATTTCCCTTCAGGTGTAGCACCCTCATTCACCCGAATGCGATCAGCAGATCGTTGGCATTATCTGGTCGCCGGCCTTGATCTGGACTTCGGCGATGGTGCTGTCGCGCTCGGCATGCAGCGCCGTTCCATCTCACCGCTTCGATCGAAAGCAGCAGATCGCCGGCCTTCACCGCCTGGACGGCAGCGACCGAGAGCGCCGAGAGACGCCAGGCCTCGGCGCGCGGACACGCGAACACAGCCCAGGATGGCAACGTGCATTCGGGAGATGTCAGGCGTTCAAGATTTTCGCTTCCTTGGCGGCGCTGAGAAATGCCACGCGGGCAATCTCCGGGGCCCTATCCCAGCCGAGCATGCAGGCCATGGGTGCCTGGATGCGGCGCCCAGTTTCTCCAGTGGGCCAATCATAACGCATCAGGTCAGGCCGGCGTTTAAGCGTTCGACTCTACCTTCACCGCGAAAAAGTACCTGTCGATACAAGCGATCCAGCCGTCGTCTTGCGGTCATGGAGCAAAATTCAAAATGCACTGTTAGGTGTAAGATTAGGAGCGACCTATGCACCCCAGCTTCACCTGGAACGATATGGCTCGCGGCACTCCAACTACGCCGGGCGAGGAAGGGCTAGCTCCGGCGTTGGCCCGCAACATTGACGCTCTCGTCGAGCGTGGAAGGCGAGAGGCGAAAGCAGCTTCTCTTGAGGAAAGGCCGCCGCCGCAATGGCCGTAGGGGAGCGTCTGGGCATTTTAGGATCTGATGGGAAAGGTCATCGCAGCGGGTTGGAGCGTTGGAGCTCGCGAAGCGATAGAGCACCTCCCGGCTGATAAGCGGGCGAGGGACGAGAACGCCGCACTCGACGCATCTCTCGTGATTGCGCGAACTTTGGCCGCGAGGGCACCGCAATGAAGACTCCGAAGCCGCTGTTCGTCCTGACCGGGGTGGGTGCTGCCGCGGAGTTCTCGAAGGAAAATCGTCCCTCGATCGGCATTCTGACTTTGAATACCGACACGGAAGAGCTGAAGTTCGCTATGAACATCGAAGGAGCCGAGGCGATCATCAGATCATCAACGCTATGAACGCATTCCTTCAGGCAGCGGCCGAGCACGCCGTGAAACACTAGGAGGGCCACCGCCGGTCGGTGGCCACCACCCAGGGTGGTTTTGATCCCAACGAGACGAGGCGCTTTTTAAGACACTGCGGCTCTGTCTGGCGAGCGCCCACGAGGCTTTGAAGCGTGAGGTCGACCGACGGCATGGGGTGTATGAAGCACCCGACGCCTTCACCCCCTACCTCTGAAAATGCCCCAACTCGTTCTCATTCAGATAGTCCACCGTCATCACCCGCGCGCGAATGCCGCCGGGGGAACCGACGAACTTCACCGATGACAGCGAGCCGGTCGGCGCGTTCTCTCCGCGGGGCGTGAGGGCGTAGGTGTCGCCGTCCCAGTGCTCGAGCGTGAACTGCATGGGCTTGGGGCCGAGTTCGAGCATCAGCTTGTCGCCATCGGCCCGCACGGTGGCGGTGTCGAAATAGTTGCTCGTATATTGGCCCTCGTAGAAGGATGGACTGCGCGCCTTGGCGGGGTTCGTCGGCTTGACCTTGCCGGCGAGGTCGCCCACCGGCTTGTAGTAGCCCATGAACCGCGGCTTCATGTAGGGATACCAGTCGCGGGTGATCTGGCCATATTGCACGATGTCCATGAAGCTGGCGGCGACCGCCTCGGCGGCGCCGACGGGGGAGCCGTTGGTGAGCACGACGATGCCGACGTCGGCCGAGGGCAAGATCTGGAAGGTGGTGCCGGCGCCGAGCAGGAAGCCGCCGGAATGGCCCATGGTGGTGCGCCCATTGGCGTTCACCCCCACATTGAAGCCATAGCCATAGGAGCTGGCCCGCGTATCGGGCGTCTCGCCGCGGTAGGTCACGCTCTGCGGTGTGATGGCGGGCTGCAGGATCTTCGGGTCGATCATGGGCTGGCCGTTATAGGTGCCGTCGCCAAGCAGCAGGATCATCCACTTGGCAAGATCCTGGACGCTGGAGGAGACGCCGCCCGCCGGCGCCTGCTGGTCGGGATCGCGGTCATAGAGCGGCTCGAACACATTCTCCGCCACGCGCGCATGCAGCAGGGCGCGGTTCTTGCCGGCGGCCATGAAGTCCTCGTGCCGATAGCTGCTCGAGCGCATACCGAGCGGATCGAACAACAGGCTCTTGGCCAGCGGCTCCCAAGGCTGTTTCTCGGCGTGGGCCACTGCCTCGGCGCCGATCGTCGTGCCGAAATTGGCGTAGTGATAGGAGATGCGGAAGGGATCGAGCGGCACCATCCACAGGCCGCCGACGATCTGCTTGCGCTGGAAGCCGAGATCCTCGAGCTCATCGCCCGCCGCCATTGGCAGGCCCGAGCGATGGGCGAAGAAATCGCCGATGGTGGCGTTGCCCGAGACATAGTCGAGATTGAGGCGGAAGCCGTCCCAGACCTTGCCGACCGGGGTATCCCAATCGAAGCTGTGGTCCTTCGTCATGGCGATGGCGGCTACCGTGGCCGAGATCGACTTCGACACCGAGGCGACCTGGAAGATGGTGGTGCTGCTGACCCTAGAAGTGTCGTCCCGGTTGTCGCGAAGGCCATAGCCTTCGTCAAAGATCATTTTGCCGCCCTGCACCACCGCCACGGCGAAGCCGGGAACGTCGGATGCTTCCTTGACTTTCTTGACGATGTCCGACAGGGCGGCCACAGCCTTCTCGACACCGCCGGGATACAGCTGCACAGCATCCTGCGGCGGCGATGGCCCAAGCTCCGGCACGTAGGACTGCGCGGCTGCCATGGCGGGGAGCATGGTAACGAGGGAAAGCACCACGAGAGCAGCGGCCTTCTTCATTGCATGTCCTCAAACTTGCACGGCAGATGATCGGATCATACGCGGCAAGATGAAAGATGGTTACAGTTATTTCTACTGACATGTTTAAGTCCAAAGATCAGACAGCGACCGCGGCTGCACGCATGTGATTGCGGGACCTGGTGAAGTATCCGCGTTACCTACGCGGGCGGCAATTGGATGGGACTGCGCGGGAGAACGTCACGTTCCAAGGCCGGGCGGCAAATGGCATCTAATCAGGAGTTGTTCGCCAACGGGCTGGCGGCCAACCAGAAAGTCATGGAAGCCAATTATATGGCCCATCGCGAGGCCCTACGGCCTGCTGCATGGGGTCCGATGGCCGAGGGGCCGGGACGCTTCGTCTTCACCGATCTTGCCTGCGGCACGGGGCCCGTTTGCTGTCCGTCCGGTTATTGCCGCGGGACCAGTTAAAGCCGCCATTCGGCTCACGACCTCTTCTCGGAAATACGTGGCAAGTTCACATCCCGCGGAAGCCGACATTGAACTGCCTCTCCCGTTTACACGTTTGGCAAATGTTGCGAATGGAGGGAGTTGCATGTTTGAAGGTTTCTCGCTGGAGCAGATCAAACTTCTGGATGCGACGCTCAGAGTGCGGGTTGGTGGAAGGGGCCCACCGCTTCTGATGCTGCACGGTCATCCTCGCACCCATGCCACTTGGCATCGCGTGGCGCCGATTTTGGCTGAGGAATACACCGTAATTTGCCTGATCTTCGCGGTTTCGGCCAAGCCCTTTGACATGCCTGACCATTCGGGCTCGTCTAAAAGGTCCAATGCCCGCGATTGCTTAGCCCTTATGTACTATCTGGGCTTCGATCTCTTCGGACTTGCGGGTCAGGACCGTGGGGCGTACACCGCATTTCGGACAGCAATGGATCATCCGGCATCCGTCAGCCGGCAAGCCATTCCGATCGGCATGCGCTGGCGCGATGTGACGCTCGGTTCGCATCGGCTTGGTGGCATTGGTTCTTCTTCGCTCAGCCTGAAAAGCCGGAGCAGGCTATCCTTGCCAATCCAGACGCATGGTACGGCGGTGATCCCGCGGAGATGGGCGCGGAGGCTTACGCTGATTTCTCGCCTCGATCCACGATCCGGCGACGGTCCACGGCGTGATCGAGGACTACAGGGCCGGGTTAGGCATAGACCGACAACATGACGAGGACGACCGAGCCGCAGGCCACGAGCCGGTCTCGGAATCCACCTCGATATGGCAGATATGGGTGGCGAAGGAGACGCCGGCGCCGTGGGCGACGAGCTCACTGTGGCCGGCGATCGGTCCGCCGGTCTTCCCCGACGCGGCGTCCTCCAGCGACAGCGGCGAAAGGCCGTGCGTCGCGCCCCTGGCGATCGCGTGGCCCTTTTCCCAGGCCAGGTCGTCGACCGGGATGTCTGCGTGGCGCGGTCCCGCAGGATCTTGATGGCGCTGCGGGCGGCGGAGATCGCCGCCATCGAAGACGAGAAGGCGCCGCGGCTGCCGTCCGTCATATCGTTGTAGCCGAGGCTGGAGGTATCGGCGACCACCGCCTTGACCTGCTCATAGGGGATACCGAGTTCCTCCGCCGCCACCAGCGAAATCGAGGCGCGAGCCGCCGATGTTGCGGGCGACGTTGATCAGCGCTGACGCCTGATTGGTCTTTGCGCAGGGAGACCGACGTAAGCCGCGGTCGAAATAGGGATGATCAGGAACGCAGTCCGATCATCAGGAAGACGCGCCCAAAAGGCAAAAAGTAGTAGCTGGCGTCGGGGTGAGCGACGTCATATGCCATAGGGCGAACGTAGCCACCACATACCCGCAGCATGGCGATGCCGCCCGGCATTATCGAGAGGCCCGACAGCGTCGCTGTGTAGGCCAATGCCGTTTGTTGCAGCTGTGGCATGATCTGCGTTGTGCTGAACATGACGGCGCCGACTGCCATCATAACCAAGAAACATGCACCAAATTGGCGAGTGAACAGCAGGCGTATGTCGACGGTCGGATCGCCGCGGCCAATATCCCAGAAATGACTGCAAACGTCGTGATGAAGCTCGACACGAACCAGCCGTTGCGTTGGCCTTGGTAAGGAGGATTACCGCTCTGCAATCCCAGTCGTCTTACTATCACGGCGGCTCGCCCGAGCTCATCAACGACGCGGTCCGGTTTGGTTGGAGTCACGGGAACAAACATCGCACGTGGGAGTTGGGGCGGTCTGTTCGTATTGAGACTTTCATAATCTTGGGAGGGGATATGTCACGTGTCTTCAACCTTGGCTTGCCGGCGCTGCTTGGCGCCGCCGCGGTCACGCTTAGCGCTGCTTCCGATCCGCTGCCGCCAGATCTGACCTATCGTCCATTGCCAAGCCTGCCCTTTTCTGCGGTGAAGGAGAATGACGAAGCGCAAAAACCCGCCGTGATCGAGCGGCAGCGCAAGTTGCTCGAAAGCCGTTACAACCTGGCGGACCGGCCGATGCGGGGCGTCATGATGTCGGGCGGCCGGAAAGTGGTGCAGGAGGGCGTCAGGGTCAAACTCCCGGCAGGCGAGACCTGGGACAGCCTGGCCGCCAAGACTCCCCAAGAAATCCGCGACCGTGGTTTGTTGCCGAACGGCTTCCTGCCGCTGCCGCACGTCAAGCAGGCGACCGGAGGCCAGGTCTTTCCGGAAAACCAGATCAGAGAGATCGGCGCCGATGAAGGGCGCGATCTGCGGCGCTTCGACGTCGATTTCGACCTGCCCGACTATCTTACGCCGGAATTTCCACCTCCGATATTCCTCACCACGCATCCCGAACTGGGGGATGTATCGCGCGGTGATCTGCTGACGATCCGCAACTTCTACGAATATATGAACGGCATCATCACACCCGTACAAATGGAAGGGCTGCGTCTGCTGCTGACGCCCTTCCCGCAGGAGGAATTCAATCAGACCGAGGACAGAAAGGTCGCGATGCAAAGCATGGGTGTGGCATGCCTCGACTGCCATGCGAATTTCCATACCAACGCAGCCTTTCACCTGACGCCGGACGTCCGGCCACAAGCCGAGCGCTTTCGGCTCGACACAACCAGCCTACGCGGCCTGTTCAATCAGCAGATTCATGGCTCCAAGCGCTCGCTGCGCTCAGTCGAGGACTTCACGGAATTCGAGCAGCGCACCGCCTACTTCAACGGCGATCACGTGAGCGCCACCCGCAAAGGGGTGAATCTGCCCGACCGCACGAACCAGGTGGCGATGATGGCGCAGATGCAGAATATCATCGATTTTCCGCCGGCGCCGAAGCTCGACCCGTTCGGGCGGCTTGACCCGGCCACCGCAAGTGCGCAGGAGCTCAAGGGCGAGCAGGTGTTCATGGGCAAGGGCCGCTGCGCCGAGTGTCATGTTCCAGGGTTGTCATTCATGGACAACAACATGCACGACCTGAAGCTCGAGCGGTTCTACAAGATCGGCGAGACCTTCAACGACCAGGTCGCCATACCGGATGGGCCGATAAAGACCTTCACACTGCGCGGGATCAAGGATTCTCCGCCCTATCTGCATGACGGCCGCCTAATGACGCTTGGCGATACCGTTGAGTTCTTCAACTTGGTGCTCGGAACGAAGCTTGACCAGCCGGAAAAGGATTCACTCGTGGCTTACCTGCTCACTCTCTGAACGAGCGAAAGAGCCGCTGCCGGGGGCCCGCCTTCGGCGCGGAATGGAGGACACCCATGCGTGCTGCCGCAATCACCTTCGCCGTGGGGCTGTCGCCTTGTTGTGCGTTGGCGCAGATCGGCAATCCGGCCGGCCTTGCTCCCGACACGAGGATGGAGAAGCCCGGAGTTCCAGCGCCGAACCAGACGAATTATCAGGATCGGCTTTTCGCCCAGCTGGTCACGGCTGGCGGCAGGGCCGAGGTGGAACTGGGTCGGCTCGCGGCCGAAAAGACAAGCCATGATGGGGTGAGCGCATTTGCAAATCGAATGGTCGAAGATCACGACGAGGCAAATAAACAGCTGAAATCCGTCGCGGACAAGAGCGAGATTCCGCTTCCCGAAGAGCTCGACCCTGATCATAAGAAAATCCGCGCTGATCTCGAAAAGCAGGACGGCGTCGCGTTCGATCTTGCTTATCTGGCTGCGCAGATCCTCGACCACCAGAAAACAGCGCAGCTTCTGGCTTGGGAGATTGGCTCCGGCGAAGATCCAGAGCTCCAGCACTTCGCCTCAGACAACCTACCAAAGGTGCTCGAGCACCTCGATATGGCGCGCACGCTGCACGCGGAACTAGCGGGACAAGCCTTGCTCGCAGCGGAAGCGCAAAAGAGCAAATAAACTGCCGGCCACATCTGCAACGTGAACAGTGCTTACGATTGCACGCGAGCCGCCAAACGCGTCAATCTTAGCTGTTGTGGCCATTCGGCGAGCTCCGCCTGTCAAACGGCCCTTTAATTGCGGGTGGTTGTCAATCCGGATCTCGCACTGCCATCGCCGGGGTCATGGTCCTTTCCGAGGTCGAGTGCCTCATGATGATGTTCGGGTCGGGCGCCTCAACGTTTCCAACGAGATGCAGATGAACTGCTGTCAGCCGTTTGACCGAGGTCGCCGCAACCACCGTCCCGGCGGGGGACATCACGAGTTCCGCAAAGGGCCCGCGATTGGGATCGAGTGCGGATCTGTTACGCCATCTTTTCGCTGCCCCACTCGAAGCTGGTGCCGTCGACCCAAATGCAATGAAGCAGAACCGCGATCTTCCGTGCGACCGCCACCTTTGCCTTCTTCAAGCCGATCCGCCTCGACAGACGCATCCCCCAGGCTTTCAGCGTGGACCATTTCTTCGTCCGGTGCAGGAGGACACTGGCTGCTTCGTAGAGATAGGTTCGCAACAGTCGATCGCCCCAGCGTGAGACGCGGCCATTGATATCCGTTTCGCCGTCGTCTTCACGAGCGAGATGCCGGACTTGCCGATCGAGCTTCTCCTGTTCACAGCAGACCTGCTCGTGGACAGATAGAAGGGCCTGAACCAACGACCGAAGCGGATGCCCGTCAGCAACCAGCTCCCAAACCTTTCGCCGGAACTGTGACCCAATCGATCGACTGAACTGCAGCCCGTATTCCTTCAGCATGGACCGTGTCTGGTTTTCGAGATCGCGCCGGATCTCAACAAGTCTTGACCGTGCGACGAGCATGGATCTGGTGGCCTGACTCTCCGCGCTTTTGACCTTCACTTCCCGATACCAACCGACGTGAACCAGCTCGGCCAGGCCGCGGGCATCGTTCTCATCACTTTTGTTCATTCGAACTGAAAGTGCCGCCTTCGCATGCCGAGCATCAATGCAGACGACCGGCAATCCGACCCGCTTGAGCTCCTGCCAGAGCCAGCTGGACATGGCCCGTCTCGAATCGGATGCGCTCGGCGTGAGGTGCCCGTTTGCGGAGCAACTCGGTCAGTGCTCCCGGATCGGACTTCACCTTCCCTTGGAAGATAGGCCTTCCAGCATCATCGTCGACGCAAACGCTGGTCTCTCGCTGCGACACATCCAATCCGACATATTGCTTCAGCCTTAGGATGGCTGGCGTATATTAGAAGCCTCTTGAAGAAGACACTGCCCGCACCAGAATCCATGGCATGGCTCGGGGAATAGGCATTGGTGACCAAGTGGCGATTACTGCCACGGTTCGAAGGCGGATAACAGAGGACCGCGTAAGCGTCTCTATCCCAGGTTACGAGTTCCCACATTCCATCATCGACCACACCAAGGTGAACCGAGGCCAGCAAATTGACCTGAAAGGCGAGGTCACGCGCATCGACGAGGACACCGTGACGGACCTCGGGCCACTAGTCACGGTCGACCGTGACAAGCGAGAAATATCGGCCGCCAAAACGACCAAAGGCACTTGTCGATGCCCCGGATTAGAACCGACAACATCGCCACAGGCTATAAGGGCAGGCCGCATGACGGGCCGGTAGAGGACGAATCGAAGCACTTTATCTACTGCCCAGTCTGCGACCAAACGTTCGACGCGCGCGATCTTGGACAGGTGTTCCACCACGCTGAGCCGCAGCACGAGCCGCTTCCGGTCGAGCAATAGTCCACTAGTTGAGCTCCGGCGGCAAACCGACGTTGAGACCCTTCAGCGCCAGCGACGTACGTTGGATGAGAAAAGGGTGCTGCGTGCACCGCGCCTTCCCCGCGCGCCGATGTTCCACCTGGACCGCAAAAAGTCCCGCCGCACTGCCGGAACGGCGGGACCGATCAAACGCTTTGCACCAGGCGGGGGGATGCGGGGGGTTGGGCTTGCCAAGTGAGCGCGGACCGTAACCAACCCTAAGCGCAACAGCGGCAACGCGTCCACCAACCGCCGGTTGGGAGCGACAGGACGATTGAGCCGCCGGCAGGTCAGGTCATCCCGGGTCGCTATCGCTCGCAACCAGACGGTAGCGGAAATTGTTGCGGATGTGGTCGTTGAAATAGCGGCCCTTGGCGAACGCGGCCCGGAACGCGGCAAAGGTTTCCGGCGGTACGCCCTCAAACTCGTACCGTTTACCGCTGGCGACGAACCACACCGAGAGGGTCCTTCTATCCAGATCATATTCCATCTTGCGGATCGAAGTAGATGGCATGAGCACCACAGGCCGAGGCCCGCGCCCTTGCGGGGAGCGCGGGCCGATCGGGATACCGATCTGCAGCAATACCTGGAGGGGAGGGTTCGCTGCGTGCACCGAACTTTCGCGGCGGTCCCGTGTTCCCAATCGAGATACACAAAAAGGTAGCTGCACCTTTCGGCATCACGCGCACGTTGGATTTCTGAGAAAGCGCGAGCGTCAATACTAACAATGCGGCTGGTCTCGAAGAAGCCGCCCATGACATTGCCGCTCGGGCGTCAGCCAAATGGGATTAGTTGCGCAGCATACTCATCCGGCGTGGGAGGGACACATGCCGATCCACCGAAAAGCTGAAGAGGCAGGCGTCTTCAATCCATCCGAACTCGCGTTGCTGGGCCGCGTGTTCGATCGGCTCAAGTTCGAAGGTCAATCTGAACAGCGGCGCGAAGCGCTGGCGTCTCGTATCCTTGCAAACTACACCGCTGGAATTACACACGAGGAAGAACTTGTTTCAACGTCGAAACTACCGCTGGCGCGCTAGGGAGTTGGCTCCGCCATTGCGTGGCGGGCCAGATCCCGCCGCGAAGGTGCGCCTAGCTTTTTGGCGTTTGCGGGCGTGCGCTCGTCAATCTAGAAACGTTGAATGTACCGCCGTCGGGCCTTTGCCCGCACCAGGACAGACCGACGGGAAGACGTATCGGCTTGTAAGCCCAGCGGCCCGCCCTTTTCCACGGCGTCGGCGGCGTCATCGTCGAGACCCACCGCGCGAACGCAGCAAGTTCTGACAGGCCGCAGGATCGGCATTTCCAAGGCCGCCGAGGCCGAATGGCGGTTCGGCTGCGCGGCTCGGAATATTTAAGTCGAAGGTTTTCATCCTGCGCATCGCGCCGCTGAGAACAACTTTCGATAGCGACTGATTGCTGCTGTTCGCGCCGGTCTGGAACTCCCGGGCCGCCTTCAACGTTGTTGGGCATGGCTGACGATCGCGCAAATCATCTGCTGGGCGTTGCAACCACCGCAAAGATTGGCAGCCATCCGATTCACCCCATGCTGATCCCTTTCCCGATCGCATTGCTCGTGTCGGTATTCCTGTCGGATTTAGTGTTCTGGTCGACCGGCAATGCATTCTGGGCCGAAGCATCCTTCTGGCTGCTCGGCTTTGCCCTGTTGATGAGCGCTGCTGCGGCGCTGGCCGGCTTTGCCGATTTTCTTGGAAATTCAAGGGTGCGGTCCATCAATGCCGCGTGGCACCATATGGTCGGCAACGTCGTGGCCGTGGTGCTGGCGCTGGCCAGCTTCATCCTGCGCCTAAGCGCCGGTGCCGCCGAGGGCGCCTTGCCCTGGGGCCTGGCGCTGTCGACGATTGTCGTTCTGCTGCTCCTTTATACCGGCTGGAAAGGCGGGACGCTTGTCTACGAACACAGGGTAGGCGTCCATCCCGAAGAGGGTGAGGACGTCAACTCCCGCCCGGAACTATCCCGATAGGGTTGACGAATGGCCGACCTGCCGGGAGCCGTCGTCGTGGTCATCGGCGTTGTTTCGTGTCTTTGGGATTCGTCAAATACCAGGGAGACACCATGAGTTTTGAGTTGCAGAGCCAAGGGCTGGCGCAAGGCTCAACGCAAGCCAGTTCTAAACCGTAGCCTGTGGGAGGAACTGGAAGCCCTCGTTGCCGGCCGCGATATCACCTGGGAACGGGTGCGTGGCCACAATGGCGATCCATTGAACGAGGAGGTCGACCGGTTAGCCAATGAAGCTGCTCGGTCGGCTAGGTTCTCATAAAATGCTCATTGCTGTCGGATTGGCGTTCGCGTCCATTGTTGCTTTAGCCAGGCTGCCCAAGTAAACATCGCTCCCCGGGCCGCATCGTGTCCCACTCAGTAAGTGACTGTGACGACGACAGTGTCGGTGTAAACACCGGCCGACGGCATGGCCTGCGGATGCACCCGGCCATAAACGGTCAAGGCTGGGGTTTCCGGTGCCAGTTCCCGTCACCATGCTGCCAGCCATCGACGCATCACCCCAAGGCTGAGTTCGGGCAATGTCCTTGTAGAGCCCGTAAGTCACGGTTCCGCCCCCTTTGACATTTGCGGCTGCGGGGGTGAACCGGCGGTCGAGGCTGCCCAGTTCCGGCATTTCGGCGATCAGGCTGCGGGCGACGACAGGACCGACACCCGGCACGGAGGAAAGCAGCTTTTCGTTGACCCGCCAGACTGGGGACTTGCGGATATGATCGTCCATGCCCGCATCGAGGCTTGCCAGCTCACGCCGAAGCGCGACGAGCAGCCGGTGGATGCTCTTTTGCGCCTGTTTCGCGATGACCGTGCGAGCACGGTTGTCCTCCGCCACAATCATCTGCACGATCTGACGCCGGCGGGCGACGAGCTCGGCCAGGGCCTCGGTTTCGGCGTCGCGCAATGGCCGCAATTGCGGCCTGGTCGCAGCGATGAAAGCGGCAATGACGGCAGCATCGATCGGGTCGGTCTTGGCCCGCTTGCCGAGTGCATTGGCATAGGCGCGCACCTGCGCCGGATTGACCACAACAATCGCCAGGCCGGCGCCTGCCAAGGCGGCGACCGCCAGTCTCTCGAAGCTGCCTGTCGGCTCCAATCCGACAACGGCCGGCGAAAGGGCTGCCAGCCGCCGAACCAGATCCTCCACCCCGGCGTGGTCATTCTCCACCGAGAACGCCTCGCCGGACGGCAAAACATGCACGTCGAGCCGATCCTTGGAAACGTCGATGCCAACAATGATTTCCATCCTGTCCCATCCTTGCCTAATCGGGCTTCGCTTGCGGCCCAGGCGACTGTTCGGGTTCGATGGAACGGCGGACGAAGACCCTTGCTCTCCCACGGCCTCGATCACCCAAAGATGCTCCGGTCTCCGGTCCGCCACCGCACCTGCCTTCATAGCACAGTCGGCAAAAAACGATACACGTTGGCCTCCTTGGCAGCCGCCTCAAAGGCTGAAGACCTCTTGGGGGAAGACTCTGTCCTCGAACGCGTCCACGCAGGATTGGACCACCTTGGTCCACTTCGGGCCCTTAGTGTCCCACCCATGAGTTCCTCGGCGGCTCCCTCGACGTGGCTGACCCCATTGCGAATGCCCGGACGTTTCGTCTTCACGTAGACCGGTGGAGAGAACCACAGAGGACCCATAAGGCGGAACTTAGAGCGGCAAGAGCCCGCTGACCAACCCCGCTTTAGCCGCAGCTAAGGGAACGATGTAGGCCCTCGCAGGTTTAGAGGTTGCAGCGGGAGTCTTCGTGGATGTGCAGCCGCTGTGGCGGGGTCCGTCGCCTCCCCTTGCTGGCGGCGGGCTCCTTTCGCGAAGGCGGTGTTGGTCAGAGACACCTAGAACCTTATACCGCATCCAATTTAGCTAGTTGTCATTGGGGGGAGCAATGTCCCCTCCTCTTTTGCAGCAGCTAGGAATGCCTTGCGGGCCTCCTCAGGTCCATCTCGTCGAAAAATTACGGCCATGCAAACGCGCACCGCGAGGTCCCACCAAGGACCACGCTTGGTCCACTTCATCAGCTCCTCGCCGGCTGCCTCGGCGTTGTTGACATTGCGGATGATCCCGGGACGCTCGGTCTTGACGGGGACCGGAGGGTTGAACCAGTGGAGAGCCATGCGGTCACTCTTTGTCGACCTTATCAAGTTCCTCCAGCAAATACCTTTGCTCAGCCCGCAGTTCCCGTTCTACAGGCAGATATAGCAGGTTGCGAAGGTAATTACGGATTACCTCTGACTATTGAAATGCGCAGGACGGCGCGCTTCCGTTGCGATGCCACAGCGGCTGAAGTTGGCTGACAGCTACTCGCGACCGTCAAAAGCCACGCAGAGGCCCAAGGCAGTTGCTGCCTCGACGATCGCGTCGGTTAGTTCTTCGTCGGAGGGCACCAAATAAGGCGCAGTCTCCCGAGCTTCGCGTAGTGCCGCTTTGATCGAGACGGTGTCGCCACGGTCCGTCGCGGATGGTGCGAAGGCCGAGTTCGGCGCAGCCGCGGTAGGCGCCCAGGGCATGCAAATTATGCGAGGTCGCACGAATAAGATCGAGGCGAACCCCGTCCTTGCGCCGGTGCGAGGAGCACTCAAAGCCTGCCATGAAAAACTGGCGAAGCGCGAAGCTTGCGGAACCGGAGCCTCCAGAACCGGAGCCTCCACCTGGTGCTCGTCCCTGCGCCCCACTTCGCTCATTCGAAGTCTCCTTTCAGCAGTCGGCTTCGAACTCGGCCGCCTTGTTAGGACCGGGAACCGCGTTGGCGAAATACCGCATCCAATCGGGCGCGCGCCATCTTCGTTGCTCAGTCCAGCTCGTCCTTGCGTGGCCGGGTAATGCCGAACCGATTGGTCGAGCCTTGTTCCTGTGGTGGACTGTCCGGAGCTGGGGGCGAATGAGGAACAAGGGGGGCCGTGCCAAGTTCGGGGCGATGTACCACCGCCGATCGACTCGAGCGGCTGCTCAGCAACAAGAGAGGCACGGGATCACATGACCGTTCAGATTCGACTTTCCGAGATCGACCACGCCAGGCGCGAGGATCGTGGCGACGGCGCTTGGAGCATCGCACCGGACTTAGGCTATTTGCGGCTAGCAATCGTCAATGTCGTGTTCTTCGGCGCACCGGGCAGCGGAGATCGGAACTGGGTGCTGATCGATACCGGGTTGCCGACGTCCCGCAGCAGCATTCTTGCGGTCGCGGAAAGGCGGTTTGGCACGAACGCACGGCCGGCCGCGATCATCCTGACCCACGGCCATTTCGACCATGTGGGAACGGTTCTAGACCTCGCAAATAAATGGGACGTGCCTGTCTTCGCGCATCCACTCGAGCACTCCTATTTGGACGGAACCGCATCCTATCCGCCACCCGATCCCTGGGTCGGGGGTGGACTGATGGCGCTGCTGTCGCCGCTTTTTCCACGCGGGCCAATTGATCTTGGCAACCGTTTGGAACTCTTACCTGCCGACGGATCGATCCCCGGAATGCCCGGATGGCGATGGTTACACACACCCGGGCACGCACCTGGGCATATCTCGCTCTGGCGCGAGAAGGACCGTTCGCTGATCGTAGGGGACGCTTTCATCACCACCGGTCAGGAGTCAGTCTATGAGGTCGCCGTTCAGGATCTTGAGATGCACGGTCCGCCGCGCTACTTCACGCCGGACTGGGATGCGGCGGAAAGATCCGTGAAGCACCTGGCTGCCCTGAACCCGCAGATGGTCATCAGTGGACACGGTGCGGCTGCTGCGGGAGTGGGCATGCGTCACGCTCTTGACAGCCTGGCTGAGCGGTTCAGGGTGTTCGCCGTCCCGCCGAAATTGAAATTTGTGCGCGAGCCGGCGGCAGTCCAAGGTAGCTGAGGCTAACCGAGCCGCCGTCGTTCTGAAGTATGGTCAAGTTGGGCAGACTCTATTTCTCGAGCCGGTAGAGTTACCCGTCGGGTCGTGCCCCCTACCGTCGCCGACAAACTCTGACAAGCGGAACAAACCCGGAAGGCGCCGGGTTAGGGCGTTCGATCGGCGCAGGCGACAGCGGCCAAGCGCCCCGAAGTTCTGCGTCAGGAGAAGACGTCAGATGGAAAAGAGTACCCGAGGACGCGCCCTCTCCGCCGGCGAGCCGACCGGCAAGAAGTCGTTCGAGCCCACACGCGTCGGCATCCGCCGAGACTTGGCTTCGATTCGCTCAACCGTGGAGGAGACCAAATGGCAAATCTGGGAAGATTGGCGATCGCCATGCTTGGCGTTCTGGCATACCAAAATCGCGACAAGCTCTGTGAATTGATTCCGGGAGCGGGGTATCTTAACCCAAACGACCCGCAACGCAGAATTCTGGCTCAGATAACGAATGGCGTGTCGAGGGCTGACCTTGGTGAGATCCTCGACCGGTTCAGGGAGGTGGGGGCAGGATCGAAGGTCGACTCGTGGGTTGGCAGCGGGCCAAACCAACCGATCGAGCCAAGGGACGTCGAAGCGGCAATGGACGAAGGTACACTCACGTCCATTTTGATGCACACGGGTCTTTCGCGCGACGAGCTAATCAGAAGGATTGCGCGGGATCTACCCGAGACAGTCAACGAGATGACGCCGAATGGTGAATGGCCGCCTGAGCCGACACAAGGCTTGGATAAGTCGACCCTGCTCGACAATGTATCGTAGGGGACGCAGCCAGGAATGCAGCCGGCCAAGGCGAGATCCAGTACTCTACACCGGGGAATCCAATTGCTCGGACGCACCCAGTTGGACAGCCCGCCAGCCGCAAGTTACCGGCCTTGGGAAGGCTCGTCGGTCGTGTCCCATCAGGTGGTGTAGCTCGGCGGTTACGAAGCCGCTCGCGAGCGCGCCGTCAGTAGCGAGTGGGGCGGCCGAGGTCGCGGGGCAGCGGTGGTCCAAGCATCGGGGGCTTGGGCTTGATCCCGGAATAGTCCTTAGACAGCCTTTCAATTGCCTCCGTGGTTGGCTTCCGCTCAGTGTTGTAAAGCTCGTCAGCCTGCTCTTTGATGCGCAGCGCCGGTCCCTGCAGCGCCATCATGGTGACGCCTAGAACGGTGCCGGAAGCAACAGCTGCAATGGCGACAATAATGCTGCGCTTGAAGCGCACAGCGCGGCGAGGCGAGGCCCGCAGCTGCAGCTGTTCTGGATCGAGTTTCGGTGTAGCATCGGAGCGGGGAGTATCCGTCATGGACCGCATCCCGTTCATCGAGATCTCCAGCCCCACACGATCTGAGAAGGCGGCCGGGAGATGGGGCAGAAGTCGGGTGCTCCGCGTTAAGTGAAGCATGCGGCAACGGAGGCACGCCTTGCGAAGCTCGCCGGTCACTGTCGTGTCATGTTCCCGTAGACCTCCGGAGTGCGCCACCGTCCGCCCATCACTTGGTTTGTCTTGGCGGGGCGGTTGCGGCAAGCGCGTCGGCCGACAAAGCGTCTGTTGAACTGCTACGCCCAGAATACATCGCCATCGCAGCGGCAGCGCAGGGCGGCAAGCGGCACCGCGACAAGGAAGCGGTCTGCCCACCATCAGGTTTCCTCCAAGCCCAGCTCCAGGGCTCGGCCGGACTTTGTCTCCCCACCTACCTTGCTATTGTGCAATGCGGCAGCGATATTGCTGCGTATGCGTTGCGCGGATCGAGGTCCATTCGGGCATCACAACCGGAGGCGGCGCGATTGCGAAAAAAATCCGATACGTCGCAAGTATCGCCGCGTTGTAAGCGCGATATGCGTCACATACTCCCAAACGTAGCGGGTCGAACCATCTGCAGACGCTGGCCGAGTTCGGTACCAAACCCGGCGCGTTGGGGGCCACGTTTTATCTTCCCGATGAACTGCCCAAAGGCGCTCCGCTCGTCGTCATGCTGCATGGCTGCACCCAGACTGCGGCAGCGTACAACCGTCACTCCGGATGGTCGCGACTTTCGGACGAAACCGGGTTCGCCCTGCTCTTTCACGAGCAGCAACGCGGCAACAATCCAAACCTCTGTTTCAAATGGTTCCAGCCTGACGACGCCAAGCGCGGTTCGGGCGAGGCGCTTTCGATCCGCCAGATGATCAAGACGATGGTCGTCACCCACGGTCTCGACCACGGGCTTTTCGGCTGGAGGCGCAATGGCAGCGGCCATGCTGGCGACATATCCGGAAGTATTTGGAAGGCTGTGCGATATTGCCGGCCTGCCCTACGGCAGCGCAACGACAATCCCGGACGCGTTCGATAGAATGCGTGGACATGGCGGCCCGTCGGAACAGGATCTGCAACGAACTCCGCGGCGCGTCGCATCATCGAGGACCGTGGCCGAAGATCTCAATTTGCCACGGCACCGCCGACCAGACGGTTTCGCCTTCCAACGCCGAAGCGCTCGCGAGCCACTGGCGGGAGGTCCATCGGGCAAAAGCGCTAACGCATCTTTAGGCTGCCGGCCAGCACGCAAAGCAAGTTTGGCGTGATGGCGCGGGAGAAGTCTTGATCGAGGTCAACATGATCGCTGGGATGGGCCACGGTACACCGCTCGGCAACGGCCTCGGCGCTCCGGGACCCTTTATGCTTGATGTCGGCATCTCTTCCACTCAGGAGATCGCGCGGTTCTGGGGCATCTTGGTAACGGAGAAGGGTGTCTCCACGACATCGAGGCCAGAGTTGCCTGCTCGCCAGCACGTGCCATCCCGTTTGGAGATACCAGCTATGGAAAAGGCGAAGACGGCGTCCTCGGAGTCAACCGCCACCCTCCAGTCCCCGCGTACTAACGCATCGGGCCAGCCGGGCGTGAAGAACCTCATCGAGCACGCCCTTCGGACAGCGGGCCTTATGCGCTAACCCAAGCGAGCGCACCGCCCCCACACGTCGTCCCTGCTTCCCCGCCAATAATAATGCGGCCCTTCGACCGGGAAATTTGGACCGCGTGATGGAAGCCGTCTCGAAGACCTCCGGGCCTATTTGCAAGCACACTGTTCAAGGCCGCGATATGAACGCAACTGCCAGTGCAGTATGTTCGACGGCAATTTTTCAGCTTGCTGCCGCCGATCGTTTGAAGATGATGGTCACCTTCGTCCCTTTGCTAGCGCTAGAGTCGACTGCGAACTGCGCCTTGGCGTTCTCGGTCAGCGAGCGCGCGATCAGCGCTCCGAGCTTGCCTGGCTTGGGCCACGTCTCGCCTTCCGGCAGGCCGATTCCGTCGTCCGCCACTATAACCCGGCAGCCGTCGCCATTGACGATGCTGTGCAGCGTTATCGTGCCGCCGTCGCGTCCCCGGAACGCATGCTTTAGTGAATTGGTCAGCAATTCGTTCACGACCAGTCCCGCCGGCATGGCGACGTTTATTGACACGGGATATGTATCGACCTTCATATCCAGGCGGATCCCCTCGACTGCATGCGAACTCATCACCGCGGACGCGATCTGGCTGAGATAGACGCCAAGATCGACCTCCTCCTTCGGCTCGTCGGCCGTTAGCGTCTGGTAGAGGATCGCCAGAGCGTCGACGCGACCGGCGAGCCGCTCAAACCGTCTCCGGTCGGCCTCGGTTGCGTTGCGGCTTTCCAGCCGGATCAGTGCAGTGATCATCTGCAGGTTGTTCTTTACCCGGTGCTGCAGTTCGCGTAGCAGCGTGTCTTTCTCGCTGACACGCTCCTCCACCGAGCGCTCATCTCCCGCCTCGCCATGGGCCGATACGTCGACCAGCGCCACCAGCCGGAAGCACATCTTGCCGTTGTCGTCCTCGATCACGTTGGAATAAACGTCGACGATCGCCGGCTTGTCCTCGTTGCGCTCCAGCCTGTAGGTGCCGACTAAATCGGTTCCCTCGACCACGGCCTCGGCAAGCGGCCGGTCCTTCTGCTCGTGGAGGCCTTTGCCCAAAAGGGCTGCCCAGTTTTCCCGGGTGAGCCTGGCGGCCATCAGGCCTGAGAGCTTCTCGAATTCGGGATTGGCGTAGACCACACGCTCCTCAGCGGCAAGGTCGGAAACGGCTATGGCGATCGGCACCTGGTCAAGGAATTTTTTGAACTGTTCGCTTTCCAGTGCGGTTGCAAGCTCAGGTGTATCCAGCAACTGCTCGACCGCCGCGGGCTTCTCTGAATCAGATGTCATTTGCGCGCCTGTTCCGTGCGTACAATATCAACAATCCAGCGCCCCCGCCATCGCCAAAGCTGGACACTGCATTTTCATGCGCCGCGTATAGGCCTCGAGGAACAAGTCGCCAGTCAGCTGGACTTCATGCGGGCCGAGAACGATAGCGTGAATGCGCTCACGCAGATGACCACCGGCCAACTGAACCAGCTACCTGAGCATCACGATAGCTTATCTATCTTGGCCCGGCCCTGCCCGGCCTTTACAGACGTGCGCTGACGCGATGGTCGAGCCATATCGACTCGCCTACATCGTATGTTCACGACAGCGGAAATCGCCTGTGGGCAATGCAACCAGGCAGATCATCGAAGATTGCCCGGGACATCACGTCGCCGAGGGAAACCGGGCATCGTATTCGCATGCTGATGCGCGAGGTCAACCATCGCGTCAAATCAGTATTCGATCATCATTTCGATCCGCGAGACCAACAAGCGGGCCGAAAGCCCGGCCGCATTGGAAGCGCATTGTGTCACACATTTATGCCACTCCTTGTCAGGCTGACTTGGCCGCTGGCAGTGCCGAAGATATTTGGGCCGGCTGCAGTGTCGACCGTCTCCGCTTCGGCTATGAAGGAACTTGCAAGCCGTCCCTCGCAATTGCGGTCCACCTCAGCGGAATCGGGCTTACTTGTTCCGTCGGCGCTGCTTCGCTCCAGCTATAAAGAAGTATCGGTGCCTGCCGGAATCCTAGCCGGCGATGGTGACCGCCTGCTCGATGCGAAGGGGCAGGCCCACCGCCTTCATGCTGATGTGCCAGGTTCGCTGATTCATATCGTGCAGAATTCCGGTCACATGGTGCACCACAGCGCGTCCCAAGCCGTCCTTGCCATGATCCATACAGTGGTCGCCACGGCGGGAGCGAACGATGAAGCATTGCGGCGCACCCATGACTAGCCCCCCGCAACGCTACCGGTGCGACTCGCGGCTTGCTGCAATCGATGCGTGCCTTGCCGAGCTGCGCGGCAAACAATTTAGACCTGAGCCAAACATCCTTGTTGCGGTGTGGCTTCAAATGCGTACCGAACGTGGAGCCGCTTGCATGTAACCAAATTGCCGGCTCGGCGTTTCCTTCGACGCCGTTGCAACGGTCCCGCCCACCAACGCAAGCTTACAGAACACGAATTAGCGAGGCGATAGCTTCTTCCACAAGTATAGACTGGAAATTCATGGGTCGTAATTTTCTGGTGATTGAACCTGAGGAAGGCATTGCCGTGCTCAAGGGGCTTGCCTCCTCGGCGCGTATCTCGATGCTGAAACTGCTGCATGAGAAGGGGCCGATGAATGTCAACGAAATCGCCGCCGTGCTGTCGCTGCCGCAGTCGACCGTCTCGACCAACATCCAGGTGCTGGAGGATGCGGGGCTGATCCGCACCGAGCACCTGAAAGCGAAGAAGGGCAGTCAGAAAATCTGTTATCCGACGGCCGAAGAAGTGCTCGTCGTGTTCAAGGGCGAATATCGTGCGGTCAAGAACGACGCGATCGAAGTGTCGATGCCGATCGGGCTTTACACCGGCTTCGAGGTTACCGCGCCCTGCGGCCTTTGTTCGCCGGACGGCATCATCGGCTTGCTCGATGTACCGAACACTTTCCTCGATCCGGATCGTATGAAAGCCGGGCTGTTGTGGTTCACCCGCGGTTTTGTCGAATACCAGTTTCCCAATAATGCCAAGCTCGCCAATGCCGAGATCACCGAGCTCGAAGTGGCGATAGAGCTGTCTTCGGAAGTGCCGGGCACCAGCGCCGATTGGCCCTCGGACATCACGCTGACGATCAATGGCGTCGATGTCGGCACCTGGACGTCGCCGGGGGATTTCGGTGACAAACGCGGCGTCTTCACGCCGTCCTGGTGGAAACTCAAGGGTTCGCAATACGGCAAGCTCAAGAACTGGCGAATTGCCAATGACGGCACCTATGTCGACGGCCTCAGGATTTCCGAAACCGGCCTCGCCGCACTCGATCTGAAGAGCCATCATTCAATCCGCGTCCGTATCGGCGTCAAGGACGACGCCAAGCGCCCTGGCGGGATCAACATTTTCGGCAAGGGCTTTGGAAATTACGATCAGGACATCCTGCTCAGGATCAAAACCGGTTGATATCATCGATCCCGGTTTGAAAAATAGTGAACCCAATTTCAGCTGCTTCCTTTCATCTAGCCAACTCGCATCCAATGGTCAGACTTGCGGCTATCTTGTCACCGGCGCTGAGAAACCGATTGGCACGACTGGTCTCACCGAGGAGTTCGAAGAGAGAATTTAAATGTATTATCTGACGACCAGCTTACCTTGATCCATTTTATACTCTCAACCTGCCTCGTCGCAGGCTTCGCCGACTGCCTACGTCATCCGCCTGGGACATCTAGCCCATCCGTTATCGCTTGACGACCATTGATCCGAAACGGCGACTGGCAGCACCATTGTGATGAGCGAGCTTAATCTGTGCCTTTCTTGGGTTTTGTCGGCGTCCGTCGGCAATGCGACCTGGACGAGGTGGGTAGCCCAGCGGCTACGATTGGATCACGTTCTCTAGGCTACTCTGGAAAGTATGTGCCGATCCAAGTCGCACTTGGCCAAGCCATATCGCCAGCGGTGGTTCGTCGTCTCGCGTCTGCTCTGGTAGAACAAAGTCAATTGCCGGCCTTCGATCATTACGGTCGAATGGCCATTCTCGCCGGGCTCACCAGGGTCGAGAACGGGGCCAACGGAAACGTAGGGACCCTTGACGTCATCGGCGATGGCGAAGAAGACGCGCTGCCGGCTGCCGCGCGGACCTTCGGGGAGGAAGCAGGTGGCGTTAAGAAGCACACGACCGTCCGGGAGCTCGACGAGCTGCGCGCCTTCGATCCCCCATTCGTAATCCGGGTGTTCGCGCGCATTGTGATGCGGCACGTCGAGATGATCGAGTATTTTGCCGAGACGTTTCCATGGCCCGAACCAGGAATCGGATTGGCTGCGCGCCAGATAGACATCAGGCTGGGGCACCCTGGTGAATTTTGGCATGCCTGAATAGACGATATAGCGCTTGCCTCCGATGATTGCGGGGTGGGGATCGTAGATGCCGTCCTCATCGGTGTCGGGCAGCGACAATATCGCCGGATTGAGCACGACCCAATGAAAGCCGTCATTGGAGACCGCGTGCTCGCAACGTCCGCCGGACTTCATGAATTCGGTCTGGATAAACATGTGGAAGACGCCGCACTCATGAATGACGCCGGGCGCCGCAATGCCCGATCCGGTTACCGGCAAAACGATCGCCTCGTGCTCTGTCCAGGGTCCATAAAGATCCGGCGCTGTGGCGTGGAGGATTTTCCAGCTCTCGGTTGTGACGGTGCCGCTGGAGCCGAAGACGTGCCAGAGCGTGCCATCGAACACCGGACAAGGGTCCTTCAGATCATCCACCGCCTGCGGGTGAAACAGTGGAAAGACGTTGGTTTCAAAGTCGATCTTCATTCGCAAGCATTCCCGCGATTGTTTCGCGGACCCCTTTCATTTGGACCGTCTGCGTGACTCAGCCGAATCGATTCGCAGCCCTCATTTATAACTCCGCCCATGAACGGTTGTTGAACGATTGAACGATTTCAACCGTTCTGTGGCAATGCGCCACATTTTGGGTGAGGTCACGCACGGCGCGGGGCTTCAGCTTCTGGAGCGGCCATCATGTCAGCCGGATGCAGGGTCGTTCGGCTTGACCTTCTCTGTTGAGCCATGGCCGGAATGGAGCGGACCGCTGGCCTCGCCCGAGACAGTTTGGAACTATGGAACAACTTACTGGGATGAAAGTTATATAGATGGCTGCGAATTTCATTCGAAGCTGCCTCGATTAACGTATGTTAGCCGAGGCAATTTCTAATTGTAACGAAGGATTTCTATATGGAAATGGCGGTGGGCACCTCCCTAAAACCAAACACCACCGTACAGTCGTCAATTTTACTTTGCTTTTCCCACCTCCGATGGAATTTTGTATTCCAAAGACCGCAACAGATTCTGACGCTCGCCTCAAAACAGCAGCAGCTAATTTATTTCGAGGAGCCGATCTTCGACGAAAGGCGCCACGCTTCGACGCGGGTGAACGATGTTTCACCTACGATCAAAATTGTGACGCCGCTGATCCCAGTTGGTACTTCCGCGACCAGGGCGAACGCGATCCAGCGCAGGTTCGTCGATCAGATCCTCGCCTCCACGCCGCATGACCGATTGACGACCTGGTATTACACGCCCATGGCGCTACGCTTCAGCGATCATCTCGCCTGTGACGTCTGCGTCTACGACTGCATGGATGAACTCTCCGCGTTCAAAGACGCTCCCGCAGAGTTGACGCAGTTGGAAAAGGCGCTGTTGCAACGTGCCGATGTCGTCTTCACGGGCGGGCAGAGCCTTTACGAGGCCAAGCGAAGCCTGCATCGTTCGATCTTTGCTTTTCCAAGCAGCATCGACGTTGCACATTTCCATCAGGCGAGAGAGCCGGGTGAGGACCCACTCGACCAGGCCAACATACCTCACCCGAGAGTGGGGTATTTCGGGGTCATTGACGAGCGGCTCGACGTCGAATTGGTAGCGGAGACGGCTGCAGCAATGCCGGACGTGCAATTCGTCATGCTCGGCCCTGTGGTCAAGATCGATCCGGCGAGGCTGCCCACGGCAAGCAACCTGCATTGGCTGGGCGGCAAGTCCTATGCCGACCTGCCACGCTACCTCCGGCATTGGAGTGCCGGCTGGATGCCTTTCAAGCTCAACGAGGCGACACGCTACATCAGTCCGACAAAGACTCCTGAATTCCTGGCGGCAGGACTGCCGGTGGTTTCGACAGCGATCGTCGACGTCGTGCGCACCTACGGCGCCGAAGGCCTTGTCGACATTGTCGACGCTGAGGATGTCGAAGCCAAGCTTCGATCCATCCTGGCGCGTCCTCGCGATTTCCTGGTGGAGAAAGCCGACGCCTACCTCGCCGATATGTCCTGGGAGAAGACCTGGAATGCGATGGCGGCCCACATCCAGCGCGCCCACGCGATGAAGAGCGTCGTGCCGTTGCTGAGGGGAGCGTGAGCATGTTCGACTGGCTGATCGTCGGCGCCGGCTTCGCCGGCAGCGTGCTGGCGGAACGCATCGCATCGCAGCGACAAGAAAGCGTCCTGATCGTCGACAGACGAAATCACATCGGCGGCAATGCGTATGACTGTTATGACGAGGCAGGGATCCTGATCCACCGCTATGGGCCGCACATATTCCACACCAACGCCCAATCGATCGTCGACTACCTGTCGCAGTTCACCGAATGGCGGTCTTACGAACACCGCGTGCTGTCGCTGGTCGACGGAAAGCTGCTGCCGATACCGATCAACCTAGATACCATAAATCGCCTTTACGGCCTTAAGCTGACATCCGAGCAGCTGCAGGAGTTCTTCGCTTCCCGGCGAGAGACGGTGGAAGAAGTCCGCACAGCCGAAGACGTCGTCGTGAGCACCGTGGGCAGGGAGCTCTACGAGAAATTCTTCCGCGGCTACACGAGGAAGCAGTGGGGTGTTGACCCTTCCCAGCTGAGCAAGTCGGTGACGGCGCGAGTCCCAACCCGGACCGATCGGGATGATCGCTACTTTGGCGACACTTTCCAGAAAATGCCGGCAGGCGGGTATACGCGCATGTTCCAGCGCATGCTGGATAATCCCAAGATCAAGATCATGCTGCAGACCGACTACCGCGAAATTCGCGACAAGATCCCCTTCCAGCGGATGATCTATACCGGTCCGATCGACGAGTATTTCGACTGGAAGCTTGGTCGCTTGCCCTACCGTTCGCTGCGCTTTGAGCACACGACGCTTGATTGCGAGGAGTTTCAGCCGGTCGCCGTCGTCAACTATCCGCAGACGGAAAACTACACCCGCATCACCGAGTACAAGCATCTGACCGGACAGAAGAGTCCGAAGACCAGCCTGACCTACGAATACCCCTCGGACATCGGAGATCCCTATTACCCGGTGCCGCGGCCCGAAAACGAGGCGTTGTACAAGAGCTACGAAGCGTTGGCAGCGGCGT
The DNA here is from genome assembly GCF_040320105.1 of Mesorhizobium sp. M0778. NCBI lineage: Bacteria > Pseudomonadati > Pseudomonadota > Alphaproteobacteria > Hyphomicrobiales > Phyllobacteriaceae > Mesorhizobium > Mesorhizobium sp. M0778. The sequence continues at coordinate 117,756 of NZ_JAMYPA010000015.1, forward strand.
GCCCACAGGTCTGGTTCGTCGGACGTCTGGCGACATATCGCTATTACAATATGGATCAGGTCGTCGGGCAGGCTTTGGCGACGTTCGCGCGCCTTCAAAACAGCATGCCGGTAAACGGCATCGGGCAGATGCCGAGGCAGCGCGAGGCGGCGGAGTGAACGATGCGCCGGGATTAAGCTGCATTCGCGGTGACCATTAACATTTGAGATGGCGCAAAGATCAGCCGAAGCTAATATGCCGTTGGAGGGGTCGTGCGTACGAGACGTTTCACAAAGCCGATAGTCGTTCAACCGGCCGGATCGATCGCGACAGGGTTGTTGTCTCGGTAACGGACGCGGCCGAGGTTCTGCTGAAGGATTGGCCGGAGCCGGCTTGCAAGCGTCGAGACTCGCAACAATCGAGGCGTGCCTTGCCGTCATGCGCGGTGAAAAGTCGCCAAGAGTCGCACGCGAGGCGATCATCGCTGCGGCCAAGGACCCCAGGATCTTTCTCGGTGGACAGATTTAGGCTTACCGCGTTGCCGATGCAGTTAAAGCGCGGCGCACTATCGGCGGGGCTATACCGCGCCTGCTGCCTCGTTGTCGAAGGCCTCGAACAATCGGCGTTGGCGCTCCAACTCGTCGGCAAGCGGCTTGTGAAGAGTGCGCGAGCCGTTCGCATGAATGGTGGAGAACAAGCCTACTTCGGCGTGGCGCGAATTGTCCCAACCGGGGTAGGCCGTCACCGGGTACAGGCATATGCCCTGAATAGGTGCGCCGAGGCTCATCGCATCGCGCACTTCGTCGCAAACATAATGGAGCCAAGCCGGCCGTCCCGACCCCTCGGCGCCGGTCTCGGCAATAATCATCGGCTTCTTGTAGCGCTCGTCGACCTCGACCAGCATTTCCGAAAGCGCCCGGTATTCGTGGTGTCCCATCGGTATCGTTGGCCCATTCAAGTACCATTGGTTGTGCGGATAGAAGTTGAGGCCTATGACGTCGACAAGGTCCTCGCTGCCACCCAACTCCGGCTCAGCGCGCCCGACCAGCATGTCGTAAGCCTCGAACTGGCCCTGACGAGCATTTTCGGCGCGCCGCCGCTCGGCGCGACTGCGGTCACGAGGAGCAATATGGATGAGCGGTTCAGCCCAGATGAACCTGCAACTGGGTTCGGCCTCCCGCATTGCTCTGATCCCGGCGATCGCTGCCCTGACAAGGTGGCGTTTGAACCATCCGCGCTTATTCTGCCCGGCGCGCGGGAAATAGCCGACCTCCACCGCCCACGCAAAGAAAGAAATTTCGTTGATCGGACACACCAGGGGAGCCACTCCGGTGGCTAAGCGATGAACCCGAACAGCTTCCGCGGCGAAACGGACATAGGCCTCGACAAAGCCGGGGCCACCTTGGTCGACGTGGTCTGGCGAACCATAGTGGAAGATATCCCAGATGACCTGCACCCCGGCCGCCTGGGCTGCTTCGATCACCAACATCCAGCTCGACCAGTCAAAGACTCCCGGCGCTGTTTCGATCAAGTGCCAGCGCAAGCCGTCGCGGATCGTGCGAAGCCCAAGCTCGGCACAGTGGCGATAGTCGCCGGATGCATGGGTGTCATGTGAGGTCGCACGGATCAGATCAAGGCGCACCCCGTCGGCACGTCGATGCGAGGAACACTCGAAACCAGCCATGAAAAAGCTCTCGATGCCAGAAGGATCTGCCGCGGGCCGACGAGCCGGTTCCTCGTTCATACCGGCATCCTGTCGGCCAGGGATGGCGCAAGTACTTGCGTTCGGCGACCGCCCTTTGCCAGGTTCGGTCGCCTCTTCGATTTCGATGAGGCTGCCGTCACGTCGAGGTGTTGGCCTTGCCTGGCGTTCACAGCCATGATTTCCTCGCGCAACACGGAGACGAGATCGGGCTGGTTGCGGTTGCGGCGCTCGTAAGCCAACAGCAGTTGCAAGCGCTCGCGCGCCACGGACGCGCTGCCGCGGCGCTTGAATATATCGAGCAGGTTCATGCTGCCCTCCTTCCCAACAGCCGGTCGAGGAGGCCCCTCCGCTCGAAAGGCAGAATGACCGGGCCTCGCCCTCGAGTCTTCTTGCTGCGTCGATACAGGCGCGTGCGGCGGGGTTGGTGTTTTTGCATAACCGGCGCGCCCACATTGGTGCGCGTAGTAGTACAATGCGGTTAGAGCCAAAACACGTGTGCTCGACGGGCAAGCGACAGAGGAAATGGCCAAATCCGAATTCGCCCATTGCGCTGCTCACGAAGATGCAAATTTCGGATTGGCCACCCCAGCAATGCGCGACCTCACGCGGCCTGCTGCATTGCCCGTTCGTTGACGCCAGTTTCGCCGAGTTGGGTGAGCGCCTCATCGGTGGCTTTTTCTTCTTCGAGAGTCTGTTCCAGAAGTGGGACTGCGTCTCGTAGGCCGAGCAAGCCCGCCCACGTCACAAGAGTGCCGTAGCGCGCGATTTCATAATGCTCGACCGCCTGGGCTGCAGCCACGAGCCCTGCGTCCAATGCTGGAGCGTCTCCGAATTCTTCCAAAATCTCCTGCCCCTCCTCGATCATGCCATCGATCGCTGGGCACGTCTTACCCTGAGCCCTCTTGCCAAACGCGTCGAAAACCTGCTGCAGGCGCTCGATTTGACCTTCTGTCTCGTCTCGATGCTTTTCGAACGCGGCCTTCAGCTCTTCGGACTCTGCGCCCTTTGCCATTTTCTTTAAGGCGGTCAGAATCTTCCGTTCGACGTAGTAGATGTCCTTCAGACCATCGTAGAAAAGGTCTTCCAAGCCCTTGGAACTGCCCTGTGATCTTCGCGTCGTCGCCATTCTCATCTCCTGTTGAAAGCTATCGATGGATGTACGGCTCTAACGAGGCCAGTGCCTTGTTGTTCCTTCACGATGGCCCCACTGACGCCGACTCATGGTGGCGAGCGGCGTCGCTTGCAGGTCATCAAGATGCGTGGGGCATAAATACGCGGCGGCTACCACGACTTCGTCATCCAGCCGGACGTCGTTACCGTCTTTGCGCGGCTGGTAGCCGCCGAGCACCCTAAAGCCGAACACGGCTCGCCGGCCTTAAGCGGAAATTCCGTGGACACTCTGATCGGCGGCCGCCTCGATCGGGGCACAAGCTCGCTCTTGATCGGCCCTCTCAGGTGTCGGGAAGTCCACCATCGCTTGCTGCTACTCTCACGCGGCGCTCTCAAGGCCGCCTCAAGGTGCGATGGTGGATCCGCGGTTCCGCGGCTGAGCAGGTTGTTTACCTCGACCGGCAGGAGCGAAACGGCCCCGCCGTGGAGCCCCTGAAGCGGCGAGGCTTTGGAACGACATTGCTGGGAAAGGTAGTTGCCGTGCATTGCAATGCAAAGATCGAATTACACTGCAACCCCGAGGGACAATCCCGAGGGCCTGCATTTCACCATGGCGTTGCCATTGCGCGAGCCAGGCTCGTGCCAGCATACTCCTGAGCGCCGGGTCGAACGCAACGTGGGAAGCATGCAGCTATGCCCCAGCAACCAATACTTGGTAACCAAATTGGCGGTTCGGCGTTTCCTTTCAACGTGGTCCACGGTGCACTCACGGTGCGGTTTTGCAGTGTCAGGATTTCTGAATGGTCGACAGAGACAAAGCGCGCCGCGATCGGATGTTTGACTCCCTGGTTGTGGGCGGCGGGCCAGCAGGCCTCGTGGCCGCGACCTACCTTGGACGTTTTCGGCGTCGGGTAGTTGTCGTCGATGCAGGTCAAAGCCGGGCAAACTGGATTCCCTTGACGCGCAACTGCCCGGGCTTCCCGCGCGGAATCACCGGCCCTGACCTGCTTCACCGCCTCAAACTGCAGGCCACCCGGCACGGCGCAGATTGGGTGTGCGATACGGTCGTGGGCATTCGCATCGCGGAGAATGGATTTTTAGCGCAGGCTTCATCTCCCATTCATGCCCGCTCACTGCTTATTGCCACTGGTGTCGTCGACAGCCTCCCCGACGTTCCGGGCACCGCCGACATGATTAAAGCCGGAGCCTTGCGATTGTGCCCTATCTGCGACGGCTATGAGGTCATTGACAAACGGGTGGCCGTCATCGGACCGGCCGAACACGCAATGAAAAAGGCGCTGTTCATGCGGACCTTCACTCGAGACGTAACTTTGCTGATTGCTGATGCAGCCCAGCCCAGCCCGGATGACGTTCTTAGGCTAAAAAGGGCTGGAATCGAGTTCGGCGCATGCGCCCGAGACGCAATTTCAGCTGAGGGCCGTCGGGCAGTTGTCGAACTCGTCGACGGCAGGACGCTCTCGTTTGACACCATCTACCCTGCGATGGGGTCGATCATCCGCTCGAGGCTAGCGAGCGACCTTGGTGCAGAATGTGACCGAGCCGGCAATCTTGTCGTGGATTCGCACCAGCGCACCGCCGTGCCGGGACTCTATGCAGCTGGAGATGTCGTCGACGAGATCAACCAGCTTGCCGTCGCGTTCGGGCACGCAGCGGTCGCGGCAAGTGACATGCATAACTATCTTGCGAAGGGCGAAGGGGAGCACTGATTGCAGGCTGAAAACACCGCGTAGTGACAGTCCTACGCGAACGGCGTGCCCGGCGCTGACGTTAAGATACCGACAATCACAAACCATTGGGCTGCTGCCATATGTGTCTCTTTCCGATCCTGCTGCCTCGCGCGAACAATTCCGGCAGACCGTTCCCCAAGCAGGAATTCGACCCGACAAGGCCGAGCTGGCTAGCCGTTTGTCGGCGTCATGGCTTTTCTGCAGTCACTGGCCGAAGGGGTGTGGCGGCAAGGCGGCCATTCCAACACTGACGACCTCGTCATGTTGGAGATGATGACGGACGAGATCGACTTGCCGCGCGGAACTCGAGCGGCGATTTCGCCAGGACGAAAATGACCATCCGTTCCCTATCGATCTGCGTCGTGTAGCGCACGCAGCGCTTCGGTTCGACCACGCGTGCTTGCCGTTCCGGCTCCTCTTCGGTGTCGGTTGCACAGGGGTGCCCCCTTGCAGCCTCCAAGCGCACTCCCCGATCCGAGCGGTCTTTGCATCTCGTGCTGCGCGCTCAACCTCGATCAGTGCTCGTACAGCATCGATGTTCGGTTCTCTCTCACTTGTCTCTTTTCTCAGCCGCGCTCCCCGCCTAGTTAACCGAACCATCGTCGCAAACGGGTGTTCCACCACGACAACAAAAAGCCCGCCGGCCGGAACCGGCGGGCTAAGTGACCCAACAGCGGAACACAATTGCTAGGGGTCGGTGGAGTACGAGATTCCAACCGACGAATGCGCAGAAGGTTCCGCAACTGCTAATGTAACGTAGGAGGAGTTGGGGGAACTGGAATTCCGGTCGTAGACCTGTTCGTATCCGAGCTGCTACACCCGGCCAACGAAGCCCGTCAATGAACGATGGCGGAGCGTGCTGCCCTGCTCCGGCGCACGGCGGCAACAATCAAGACTATCAGCCTGACCGACTATTCCGGATCTCAGCCAATGACAGCGCCTCAGGCGTGTAGCTTTCGACTTTGAGTCGATGGCGGTTGTAGTGGCGATTTTCCGGCCACCAACACGCGAGCTGGAGGGTGGTGAGTGCATCAAGGCCGGCAGAGCGCTGTTGGGCCGAAAGCTGAAACTCCGCCGCCGGCTCAGTACGGCCCACCGCCGAGAGGTATTTATAGCCGCCGGTGGTCGTCTAGCAAGCGCGTGCGAGATGCACTTCCCAAACACGAACGCCCGCTCGGAAACGACGGCTGGATGCTCTGCATAGCCAACGAGATCACAATCTGCGGGCTTCGGGAGCGGGGCTAGTCTCCATGACGTCAGGGCACGCCGCCGCTTCCGGTCTGTCAGCTTGGTGCATGTGTCAACAGTTCGGAGCCGAAGCAGTGCGCCGCCCTCCCAGCCAAAGAAAGTTGGCTCGCCCGACTGGCAGAAGAAGGCCCCGATGCTTCGCGCCTTCGCGGGGCCGTCAGCCAGACCATCGTCGGTGAGCCGCCGAAGGAACATGGCATCGTTGCCGCGCTGCGCCGATCCCGGCTGCCGGAGCCGATCTCCAGGTCAAGATCTGATGCGACATCTGCTCGATACAAACCGACTCGGAGCCCCTGCTCTAAAGGACAGCCGAACGAAACGACCATAACCTTTTCATCTCCTCCCTCACAGTCGCCGAATTCGTCGCGGTGTACTTGAGAAGCTGTCGGGCAAGCGGCGTGACGAACTCGAAAATGGTTCGCGGCGTCGGACGGTGCGCAGATGCTTTTTGCCGGTCGGGTCCTGTTGTTCGACGAGAAGGATGGTCCGGCGAGGCAAAGAGCCGGGCCCAAGGAGAGCCTGCTCAGCCTCAATCGCATCGGCCAGCGGTTCTTTGAATTCGCCGTGATCCACATTCATGCAACCACTGCCCTTGTCTTCGCGTTTAGCCGCGTTCAATCGTGGGGAGCGACAAGAATGCGGGCCTTCAGTCCAATTACAATTTGCCTCAATCGCAACCTGACGGTGGTCGCGTCCATAGCCGACGCAATGAAGGTGCTTCAGCAGCCATGGCCTAGAATGGGAAAGCCGGGGCGGCTCAAGGCGATCCGAATGGTCGAGGAATCGCTCGCCGGGCATTGCAGCCAGCAAGCTGCGTTCGAAGCGTTCAAGGCGGCCGCGGCTGAACAGGGACTCCTTAGAACAAGAGGGACCAGCACAGGTCTGGGGAAATGTGCGCGGATGGTTGAAGACCTGATGTGAGGTCATGCCGGCCTCGCTAACACTGAAGAGCCACCCCACCTGAAGCCCGAAATACTGCCTTCTCCCGCGAGAGCCGAAACGCCTCAAAACGGGCTATTAGCCCGGACGCGAGAAGCGTCCGGGACAGCCACTTATCCGACGGTGAATTCTGCGCTGGCCAAGCAGTGCGCTGCACCCCATTTGCGATCGCGTTTGGGATCCACATTGAGGTTACTCTGACGGTCTGCCCCATCTTGTCAGAAGAAGACATTTCGCTTGACCTTGCGACTAAAGGAAAGCAATCAGCCTTGACAAAAATCGCGATCAGGATTGCGCGAAGAGCCGAGCTTGACGAGCAGGTGGTTCTCCGTAGTCTCTTCGACCGCGAGGATTTCGGCTCGACGGGCATCGGTCGTGGTGTCGCGATCCCTCACGCTCTACTGGGTATGATCTCTTCGCCTGTCGCGTCTTTGACACGCTTGGCCCAGCCTATCGATTTCGACGGCCCCGACGACGACCCAGTCGATCTCATTTACACTGTACTCTGGCCGCGCTCTGCTACTTCCGCCTTCCTCCCTGCCCTTTCGCAAATATGCCGGGTGCTTCGGACATCTCAAGTTCGGGAGCGACTCCGACAGGCACAGTCATCCGATGAGGCCTTGGCGATTCTCGAAACTGAGCCGCTTCCGAGAATTTCACCAAATTTGCATACTTGCCGCGTCGGGCCTGGCGCTGTGATACCTAAGCAGTTCAGCAATGCCTTAGAATCCAGAGGCGCGGCGCATACCGCAGTCAACTACGGGGCTCGCTACCAGCCGATGAGGCGGTCTTCGCGGGGGATTGACGCATCTTCGGGTTCCTTTTCTGCGCGGTAACCCAAACAGAATGTCTGCGTCGTCATTACTCCGAGGCCGCGCCGCGCTCCGGCAACGCGCGGTCTGGTCCCCGCGGGTACTGCGATCGATCAGCCCCGCATCGTTGAGCGTAGGATGGCCTGCATGTGCTCTTTCAAGTCGAGTTCGCCTCGTGCCTCAACAGTCAACAGGTACTCGGCCTTGACCCGGCGGTCGCCTCGGCTGGTCGCAGGATAGGAACAGATGGCCAGCAAGGCTTGCTCTTCAATTCGGTCTGCCGTCTTGCGGTCGTGCCAGTTGCTGCCCGCTCGATGAACAACCCTGTGGAGCGCGGCATAGGCGGTTTCATGCCTTGCGATCAGCGCCTGCAGTTCGCGCGAGATACCTTCGCCTTCAGCAAACGTCGGTTCAATGACAGACGCAACGGCGGTGAACGCAAGAAGTGTACGGCGGGTGACTGCGGGCATGCCTCATATCCTTGCCGTCTGATGAGTGCGGGCACACCATAGCACCGGCGCAGCGTTCGGAGAGATGCTTTGCAACATGACCCTATTTTCTGCTGACAAAACGTTTCCGATCCCGCGGCTGCTCCTCCTGCAATGGCTGGCAGCTCCAGTCTCCTGAAGGTCCCAGGTGGACGCTAGTATGCCATTGAACGCCACCCACAACTCAGATGCTGTGTGAGCGCCTGCCCCCAGCCGGCACATTTGCCTGTGTCTTATTCCAGACTGTTCCCGCGTGCACAGTGCCCCTGTGCGATCGGGAATCGACGCTGGCCTTTTAAAGGCCGCTTCCAGATCTCGCCTCCCGAAGTCAGTTTCGGCGAGCGTTGAGAGCACGTGCGAGGAGCCGGGTGTCAGTTAGCTGGATCACGCACGTCTCGAACGCTTTGGTCGGGCCGCGCCAGCGCAGCTCTTCGACGTCATCGAACAGCCGAGCGTCCGTGCGAAGCGTCGCGAGATTTTTGAATAAAAGCGCGAGCTCTCTACGCTTGCCGAGGGCTTCAGGCGGAAAGCTTTCAAGAGGGCCGTAGCGGCCAAGCAGCCGGGCGGCCGAGACCAGGCCGATGCCTTCGAGACCCGGATAGCCATCGGCGGCATCACCGACGAGCGCGAGGAAATCTGGAATGAGGGCCGGCTCAACTCCGAACTTCTCGCGTACACCCGCGGCATCGCGAATTTTCTGGGTCCTGCGGTCTACCTGGACCACATGGTCACCGCGCACACACTGCGCGAGATCCTTGTCCGGCGTCCAGATGCACACCTTCTGCACGCGCCCATCGGCAGCCGCGCTGTGCGCCGCGGAGGCCAGCGCGTCGTCGGCTTCCAGCTCGATCATCGGCCAGACCGCCACTCCCATCGCCGCCAAGGCTTTCTCGAGGGGGTGAAACTGCGCGAGCAATGCCGGCTCGATGCCATCCCCGGTCTTGTAGCCCGGCCAGAGCTGATTTCTGAACGATTCTACTACATGATCGGTAGCCACCCCAATGTGTGTGGCGCCATTCTCGCTCATCTCCAGCACTGTGTTCAGCACGCCGACGACGGCGCCAAACGGCTTGTCTTGGCCGTTGTTGAACCGGCGTTGGCCGTAGAAGTGGCGAAACAGTTCGTATGTGCCGTCTACTAAATGTACGATCATCGCAATCCTCGAGAAACAGCATCCGGCCCCGTCTGCAAAGCTAGACCGACAGTTGGCCTTCTCCAAACCTTCAAGTAGGTGCGCTCGGCCGTGCCCGTACGCCCACCGCAAGCCATGCCTCTCACCGGCACTTAGCAACAGCTTACCTTCAAGGGCAGGCGATATTTCTCGCCCCGCCGCCTCGCTTTTGCGCCAGGCGGCCATTTGGTTCGCGAGAGTATCCCTTCTTCCAAACGCAGCGAAAAACGACTTGGCGATGCTGTCGCGACTAGCGCCGGCCGCGCAGGAGGCAGCCTGGGCCGATATTGCGACCAGCTTGCGATGTGGGGAAGCCCGGACGGGTGGGTTGGCCCGAACACACTGCTCCTGACGACAGAATGGAAATGACGACGTTCAGACGCTCCGATCTGCGGCGGCAGTTCCGTCATGACGATGATATGGAATGCATGCCCCCGGTTTGGGGTTCTCATTCCTGTGACGGCCGGCGAGGCGCACCCCGCCTCTTGAAACCTTCAAACATTTTGCAGTTGTTAGGACTCACCTCGTTGACGCACTTCGACACAAAACCCGATGTCGGTAAATTGCGCAGCTTCGGAGGTGGCACAGGCGCAGCCTCTAGCACCTGGTCTGTGATCGGTCGGGTCCCAAGCCAATTTCCGCCTGCCGCGCTTCACGCTATTGCAAGACGTTCAAATTTCAAATTTGAGCTTCCGCACTCATGCTTTGTCGAGAGTATCTCTTAAAGTCACTTAAACCTTCTGCGCAGTAAGTTTTAGCCGTTCTGAATCGCCGTCGGCGACGATGACGATGAAATAGGAGGACGCAATGGCTCGCAGTCACGTTGAACGTCTTGGTGAGTTCAGGGAAATCCTGGTCGCGACTCGACGCGAAGGAGTCCGTAACGTGCACCATACTCGCGACGCAATGCGGGCAAGTGGCTTTCAGATCGGGGACAGCGACGGCTCCAGCTACGGAGCCGAGATGAAGGTGCTTCAAGAGGAAATTGAGGCAGTCGATCGCGCCATCGAAGACGAGAAGCGGCTGGCTTTGGCCATCGAGGGCGCGGCTCAACCCCGCCGACCGACTAAACCGAGAATCGTGAAGGGAACATAGAGTCAGGTACGGCCCTTGGCGCCGTCGCGTCGATCGCCTGCGGTATGGTGTCGGGCTCGTCGCCGCCGTGGTGCAGCACCCTGACGTCATCCATTGCCATCAAACGTCAGGAAGGGACGGCCGAAGCCGCCTCTGCCGGCGTCGCTGACTGCTCAGCTTTCATCTTCCCCGTCGATTTCGCCGTCTCCATCGTGACGATGCTTCGCTAATCTCGTGAAGGCGTTCTTCAGGTGTCCGAGTACGGCCTGAAACGCGACATTTGGACACGAAATCACGGAGGTCAGCTTCGAGGCGCGAAGCGGGGCGTGGCGGTGGAATATTGCGGCGAGCAGTTCGATAACGATGGCAGCATGGTCTCTGCAATCCTCAAAAATATGAAACGGGTGATGGCAAGCGAGTACAGCCGCGAGCTGTCCCCAAAGGTCTCCAGAGCGCAGCTGCAGCAGGCTCGTCTCGGATTCAGCCAAAGGGGGACCCGTGCCCTACGGCGTCCGGCGAATGTTGCTGGATAAGGATGGGAGCCCCGTTACGTTCTCGGCTCTGGAGAACAGAAAGGGCTCGCTGGCGAACGTGTTCTCCTTGTCCCTGGCCCGCCAAACGAAATCAGGCTTGTGAGGGGCATCTTCAACATGTTTGTTGCTGAAGGGCAGAGCATGGCTGGTATATCAGTTCGTCTGAACAAAGAGGGAGAGCCGTCCACATACGGCGATGTGTGAACGCCTGCCCGAACAGCCCGCCGCCGACGATGAAGTTGTTGGGGCTATGAAGCTTGAAGAGAAACAGTTCGCCCGGTTGGAGCGCTCGGAACTGCGACCGCCCCCCCGGGCTGCCAGATGTTCACCTCGTCAACGTCCTGGCGGCGCGACAGAAATTCGAACCAATCTAGATCGGTGACGCCGACATAGATCTTGATCCCATGGGTGCTCATGAAAACGCCTCAGCGCGGTCGCGCACGATCGCCTTCACTCGCTCCGCCGCTGTTTGAGCGGGATCAGCCCGTTCGGCAAAGGACGGCAGAGCGAGCATGCGCGCTGCTTCGCGCAGGGCAGCGGCGATCGAACCTATCGCTTCTTCCGCGCGAGTGACCGGCAACTCGATCGTGCGCGCGAGAGTTAGGAAGTCCTGCCGTGTAAGCCGGTCGTCCTTACCGTTGAGCTTCAGCGCCATACGATCGCCACCAAGCCCCGGAAAGACGCGGGTCGTCACGGCGTCGTAAAGGGATGCGAACCGGACGGTCTCGAACCGCTTGGAGCCAGGGCCTGCAATCTTGAGGAGCGCCAGGTTCTTGAGATGCATGTCCCCGTCGGCGATCAGCCACGCGAAAAACGCCCGGCGGAACAAGGTCTCGATATCGGCGGCAGGGTCGGTCGAAAGCGGCCGCAAACCGCGCGCCATGCGTTCGATTGTGCCGTCGTATTTGGCTGAGGTCGGCAGATCGAGAACCGAACAGAAGTCCTCGAGCGCTAGGAAGCGTCGATCATCGGGCCCGCGTCGCACGTCGAATCGCTCGACGACCAATGCAGGTGACATCCCATCCGGCATGTCGATGAGCGCGGCGGCCGGAACCTCGAAGCCCGCTGCGCGACCAAGTTCAAGACAAAGCCATTCGACGACCGGCAGCATTTCGAAGCCCGCGGTTCCGGCCGGCTTAAGGATGTGAGTGAATGGCAGATCGATCGCGGGTAGCAGCGCGCCGTCCGATGCCAAATTCATCGGCGCCTTAATCTGGACACCCGATAATCTCGGCATTTCCGCGCGCGCAAACAGCTGAGCCAAGTTGTGCTCGAACGTCTCCTGGATCTCGCCTCGCGACGGGCCGACGTATCGACCAGTGAAGCGCCCATCGTCGGTGAACGCGACAAGTTTGGTGTCGAGTTCGTCTCGCGGCAGGACGTTAAGCTCGGCTTGGCTCTCGACGACCGCGATATTTGACATGTAGCGCTTGCCGCTTCGCAGCGCTTCGCGTTCATCCCGCTGACGGAGCACTTGCGCGAGCCATCCTTCTGGGAGGAGCGACTCGATGAAAGCCGGCAGCTTGCCTGGTGCAGTCTGTCGAACGAGTGGCGGGCCGCTGCGCCTCACAGGCTTCCAGCGCCACTCGAATCCATCGTGGATTAGACGACCGAGAGGATCCCCATGCCATGCCACAAGGAAATCCAGGGCCGCCTTGTTAACGGGGCCCTTGGCCGCCGCCGGGCGCGCAATCAGATAACGCTCAGCGCCCTCCCCTTCGCGGTACCATCCGTTCTCGCGGGCCAACGCCCAGACCGCGTCAGCGGCCACCTGTGGCGAGCCGTGTTCTTCTATGAGTCTTGCCGCCATGTCGGCCCGCATCAGTTCGGTGATGGCGCTAGCATGCTCGCTCCGCAAGCGGAATGCTTCCAGGAAGCGTTGGCGCGGCGAGGAAACGTCAACTCGCAGCTCGCCAAGATCGTCCCCTACCACCGCAGAGGCAGTCGAAGGATGGGGAGGCGCCTCGTTTTGGATTATTTCGAGCGTCCGTAGCCGGGTTCGTTGATTACGCCGACCGCTAACGAACAGGCGGCCGTCAGGTGTGGGAGCAAGAAGTTGAGCAGAGGCCGATGATAGATAGGCAGTAGGATAGAGGTAGCGCGCGATGCGTACGGCGTGGCCTAAAACTGCTTGCTCAACGTCGTCGCCTGATCGTGCATAAACACCGCGGACGAGCGGGACGAGTTCCCCTACCACCGCTAGCGCATGCGCACGTCTCTTGTCTATTGTCTCTCCAACCAGCAGTATGGACACGGACTTTCTCGCATTTCAGATGCGCAAAAGTCCGCTAATAGGCGTCAAGAGTCAAGGACTTTCTCGAATCTGAAATGCGAGAAAGTCATGCCTGTCTACGGGCGTCGCCAGTCTGCTCGGCCGCATTCTCGATCTGCTTTTGCCGAATGCACTGGTATTACGGTCGAGCAATGGAGCCCCGTCGAATGAGGGCTCGCGCCGAGCGGAAGCGACCAGTCCAGTACGGGTCATGCCCCTGCCCTGCGCACTTTTCCGCAGATCAACGTTCGTTGTTGTCATCCTCATAGCCTTCATAGTTGTCCTGCGGCGCATAATATTCCGCTGCGTCATAGACTTGGGTCTTCTTGTAGCGCTCTCCAGGCCAACCGCAGCGAGGCGCGAAAAGCCGTTGATCTTCAAGCCGCAGGCGATGCACTCGAAACGATTGGGCAGATATCTGCGTCTCGGTGATCTCGCCGTCCTCGAGTTTCTGTGTCGGCGCAGTGACGGGCTCACCCACGACCAAAGCTTGGGAAGCGCACGATGGACAGTTCACCCGATGGCCGGCCGGGCGGATTGCCCAACCGGCCGCCGACTGGCTGAGCGTGGTGCGCTCCTCGTTGCTCTTGGCGGCCCAGGCGTTCTTGTGAGCGTCGACATCTCCCAGGACCGCCTTAGCGCCGTCATCGGCAGCGGCGGCGATGAGTTTGGCGGCGACTTTCGCCTCGGCATCCCCGATGAAGTCAGGCAGTGACATGCCCATCGAACCAAGGAGAACCTCGCATAACCGCCAGGCGATCGATGGATTGCGGTGCAATCTCGCAATTGATGAGCCCGTCGGCGACGACGATGCCGATATCGGACGACTTCACCTTCCTGAGCTTGGCAAGCGAGCGGTCGACGATCGGGTGCGGCGACGCAGCTTGGTCATCGCCACCAACGCCGCAAATCGGTAACACCTGGTAGTCGCCTTCGAAGGGCTTCCTGCTTTTCACCGGGACGTTAGATCGCCAGCGCTGCTGTTTTTCCCCGGTGTACAAACCCCTCTTTTGAGCGGCCAGTTGACTGCCGTCCAAAATGATTATTAAGTTCGGTGACAGAACGAATTAATCGGAGCTGCTGTTGAACGACGTGCCACGCATTTCTCGTCAGTTCTCGCAGCGCTCCGTCATGGAGGCGATCGTGCAAGGTGGGCCGATCTCGCGCGCTTCAATCGCAAAGCAGACCGGCTTGTCTAAGCAGACAATCTCCGAGATCGTCAGGACACTCGAGCAGGAAGGCTGGGTGCAGGAAACGGGGCGCACGAGCGGACATGTCGGACGCACGGCTGTCACTTACGAACTCGTATTTAACGCGGCCTACATCGCGGCGGTCGACCTCGGCGGCGCCAAAGTCCGGGTCGCCCTCACCGATCTTGCCTGCCAGATATTCGCGGAGGAAACGGCGCCGACCGATCCTCGGGGCGGACAGTTCGTCGTCGACCAGATCGTGGATCTAGCGCTTCAGGCGGCCCAGAGGCACCGCATCTCGCGCACAAAGATAAGGCTGGCGGTGATTGGTGTTCCCGGTGCACCCGACAAGAAGACCGGCCGCGTCCTGCTTGCCCCGAATATTGCCGGCTTTGGCACAATGAATGTCGTTCGCGCTTTCGAGCACGCATTCGGGTTTCATGTGGTGATCGAGAACGATGTCAATCTGGCGGTGCTCGGCGAGAACTGGCAGGGGTGCGGCCGCGGTATCGACAATCTCGCCTTCATAGCGCTGGGTACCGGCATCGGCAGCGGCCTCATGGTTGGAGGCAATCTGGTGCGGGGCGCCAGCAATGCAGCCGGCGAGATGGGCTTTTTGCCGATTGGCGCCGATCCTTTCGCGCCGACATCGTTGCGCGCCGGCGCTTTCGAGCGCGTGGTCGCAACCAACGCCATGGTTGAACGCTACGCGGCGCTGACGGGCAACATCGTCAACGTGCCGACGATTTTCCACAGTGCATTGGCCGGAGACAGGCATGCCGCGACGGTGCTCGACGAAACCGCGCGCTACCTGGCGCAAGGCATTGTGGCCATAGCGGCAATTGCCAATCCGCAAAAGGTCGTCCTGGGCGGCTCGATCGGGCTGCGGCCGGAAATCCTGTTGCGCGTTAGGGACCTGCTGCCGCGCTGCTTCCCCTATCCTATCGCCGTTGAGGCCAGCGAACTCGGGTCGCGGGCAGCGCTCATCGGCGCCGCCGCCATCGGGCTCGGCCAGTTGCACAACAAACTGTTCGGCGTCGACGCGCCCGACGGACGCATTTCGCTTCCCCCAGCCAGTTCGGCGGTGCTGCGCGAGGCCACGCTATGACCGCTTCAAAGGACATCACCGCCCGCTTGCGCGCCGCCCTCGATTGCGACGCAGCGGTGGAGCTTCTGCAGGGGGCAATCGGCCGCGAAAGCATAACCGGTCACGAAGAAAACTTTGTCGCCTTCCTTGAACACCGCATGCGCATGCTTGGCTTGAGCGAAATTCGGCGTGCGGAATTCGCGCCCGGCCGGCCCAATGTCTGGGGTGAGCGCAAAGGTGCCGGCGCCGGCAAGCGGCTGCTCTTCATCGGCCACACCGATACGGTTCATGTCGAGGGCTGGCGCGAGCACTGGGCTGGCACCGCCAGGCAGGATCCGTTTGCCGCGCCAATGATCGACGGGCAGATCTGGGGCCGCGGCGCCGGCGACCTCAAGGCCGGCATCTGCTCCGCGCTGTCGGCACTCTCTCTGCTCGACACGGCCGACATCGAACTGGCCGGCGACGTTGCCTTTGCCTTCGTCGGCGACGAGGAGAGCGGCCAGCCTGGAATCGGCGTCTCCGCCGGCATCAAGGACTTCGTCGGCCGCATCGAGAGAGGCGAAGTCGTGGCGCCCGATTTCATCGTCTATGTGGAGCCTACCCGCCTTTCGGTTTATCCGGCCCAAATCGGCTTCTTCATTACCGACATCACCGTCACCGGACGATCGGCCTATTTCGGCGTACCCGAACTCGGCAAGGATGCCTTGCGTGCAAGCCACGCCGTCATGAGCGCGCTGTGGAAGCATTCGGAAGATGTTGCAACCAGAGCCGAGCACCCGCTGATTGGGCGTGGCTTCCTGCTGATCACCGGGCTTGCGGGCGGAGGCTACATCGCGGTGCCCGAACGCTGCACGTTGTCGCTGATCCGCAAGCTGTTGCCCGGCGAGTCACTGGACGAGGCCGCCGCCGAAATCGAGGCAGTGGTGCGCGGCGCCATCACCGATCCTGAAATCATGTTGGCGTTCGCCTATCCGGCAGGCCGCGATCATCCGCTCGGGGGTAACGCCGCCGAGATTGCACCTGACAGGCCGGAGGTCGGCGCCCTTGCTGCCGCCATGGCCCGATCGATGGCTGGTCGCGGCGCCATCGAAGGCGCGCCATTCTGGTCAGAGTCATCATTTTTCACCAACCGGCTCGGCATCCCCGCCGTGTACTGCGCGCCAGGCGACATTCGCAACTGCCACACCTTCGACGAACACGTCGATGTCGAGGAATATCTGGCGGGCATCGTAGGCTTCGCCCGGTTCATGGCGGAGTATTGCGGCGTTACGGAATAAAGGACAACTGAGAGCGAAAATGGGAGAACTACCATGCTGATAGACAGACTTGTTGCTACAGCACTTGCAGGCAGTCTGATGCTGTTGGCCGGCGGAGCCGGCGCACAGACAGTGGGACCGAGCGGCGAGACGGCGACGCCCAGCGCCGAGGTTACTCTGTCGGACACAGATCTGGCCGCAGTGAAGGAGAAGGGCTACAAGGCCGCGCTGCTGTGGCACACCTCGTCCGACTTCACCAATGCGGTCAGCGCCGGCGCCAAGGATGAATTTGCCCGTGCTGGCATTCAGATCGTCGTGACCACCGACGCCGGCTTTGACGCGGCGCGCCAGCGCAGCGACATCGAAACCGCGCTCGCAGCCAAGCCAAACGTCATCCTGTCGCTGCCCCTCGATCCGGTCACTTCGGCCGAGGCTTTCCGTCAGGCGCTCACCGACGGGACCAAGCTGGTATTCCTTTCGAATCTGCCGAAAGGCTACAAGCACGGAACCGACTATGCCGCCATCGTCACTGACGACCTGTTCCAGATGGGCAAGCAGGCGGCCGATGCACTGGCCAAGGCGCTCGATGGCAAAGGCAAGGTCGGCTACATCTTCCACGACGCCAGTTACTATGTGACGAACCAGCGCGACCAGGCTTTCAAGACAACGATCGGGAAGGATTATCCCGGTATCAAGATCGTCGCCGAGCAGGGGATCTCCGATCCGGCGCGGGCAGAAGAGCTGGCCAGCGCCATGCTCGTGCAGCATCCCGATCTTGACGGCATCTACGTCACCTGGGCCGAACCGGCCGACGGCGTGCTGTCGGCCTTGCGGGCAAGCGGAAACACCGAGACCAAGATCGTCACGCTCGACCTCGCCGAACCGGTGGCGCTCGATATGGTCAAGGGCGGCAATGTGACCGCACTGGTGGCCGACAAGGCGTATGAGCTCGGTCGCGCCATGGCCGCTGTCGGCGTCAAGGCGCTGCTCGGCCAGGAAACGCCGGCCTTCGTCGTTGCCCCGGCGCTTACCGTGACCAAGCAGAACGTTGCGCAGGGCTGGAAGGATTCGTTGAACCGCGACGCACCGCAATCGGTGCTCGACGCGGCCAAGTGACAGGCGAATGCCGGCGGCCAATGAGGGCCGCCGACACCATAAAAACAAGGGGAACTGACATGCGCACAGCAATTGGAATGTTGTCGGCACTGGTAGCGCTCGTCGCCGCCAACGCCTTCGCAGCCGACGGCACCACCACGGGACCGAACGGGGAAAAGCCGACGCCGGCAAAGAGCGTCGTGCTCACACCAGCTGAGGAGCAGCAGATCAAGGACGGCAAATACACCGCCGCGCTGGTCTGGCATGAGATGAGCGAATACACCAACGCGGTGAACAGCGGCGCCCAGGACGAGTTGAAGCGGCTCGGCATCACGGTGGTCGCTCAGACCGACGCCGGCTTTGATGCAGCCCGGCAGAAATCCGACGTCGAGACAGTACTCGCCAAAAAGCCCTCGATTATACTGTCCCTACCGGTCGATCCCGCAAGTGCGGCCACCGTCTATGATCCTGCGCGCCAGGCCGGCGTGAAATTGGGATTCGTCGACAATTCGCCAGCAGGCTACGTTCACGACAAGGACTATGTGACCATCGTTTCGGACGACCTTTTCCAGATGGGCAATAAGGCCGGGATCGCAATGGCCGACGCGCTCGGCAAGCAGGGCAAGGTCGGCTACATCTTTCACGATGCCGATTTCTACGTCACCAACCAGCGCGATGGAGCATTCAAGCACACAATCGAGCAGGACTATCCGGACATGAAGATCGTAGCCGAGGCCGGAATGGCCGACCCCGCGCGCAGCGAGGAAATCGCGCAGGCGATGATCACACAGCACCCAGACCTCGATGGTATCTACGTCACCTGGGCTGAGCCGGCGCTTAGCGTGCTGTCCACATTGCGGGCGGCCGGCAACAGCCACACCAAGATCGTCACGCTCGACCTGAACGAACCGGCGGCACTGGACATGGTGAAAGGCGGCAACGTTGCGGCACTCATCGCAGACGAAGCCTATGACATCGGCGTGACGCTGGCACGCGCCACGGCCGCCTCGTTGATCGGCAAGAAGGCCGCGCCGTTCATGGTGGTCGATTCCCTCGCCGTCACCAAGGACACTGTCAAGGACGGGTGGAAGCGGTCCCTCAACAAGGACGTGCCCGCGACCATCGCGGCCGCCATGAAGTAGCGGCAGACAATGGCGCCCCGCCGGAGGAAGTGAGAATGTCGAGTATCAACACCAGCCCCGGCCGGGCAGCGAGCTTGGTCAGCCGCTTCAACCTGCAGCAATATGTCGTCTATCTCGGATTTCTGGCGATCTTTCTGTTCTTCGCGATCGTACTGAAGGACAGCGGTTTTCTGACGGTTCGCAACCTGTCGAACATCGTGCTGCAGACGGCACCCGTGACGATCATGGCGATCGGCCTTGTCTTTGTCATGTCGGCGGGCGAGATTGATCTTTCGATAGGTTCGATCGTTGCCGTGGCAGCTCTTGCTGCCGCGGTGGCGATAAACGCCTGCGGCTTGGTGGCCGGGGTGCTGGCTGGCCTCGGCGCCGGCCTGCTGATCGGCCTGCTCAACGGCGCCCTCGTGGCTTACGTCAAGTTGCCTTCATTCCTGGTAACGCTGGCGACGCTCGGGCTGTTTGCCGGCGTATCTCGCTCGATGACCGATTTGCGGTCGATCCCGGTCACCAACGACGCCTTCACCGGCTTCTTCGGCTCGGGTTCTTTGCTGGGTGTTCCGTCCTTGATCTGGTGGACGGTCATTGTCGTTGCGATCGCGCATCTCGTCTTTCGCGAGACGCGCTTCGGCGCCCATGTGCTGGCCACCGGCGACAACAGCCGTGCCGCCAGTGTTTCCGGCATCAGCGTGGCGCAGATAAGGCTGGCCGTTCTGACCATAAGCGGCGGGCTCGCCGGCCTTGCCGGGCTGCTCTATGCCGGCCGGCTGCAGGCCGCGAAATATACGCTCGGCGAAACCGACCTTATGACGGTGATAGCGGCCGTCATTGTCGGCGGAACCCTGCTCAACGGCGGCAAGGGATCGATTGTCGGCGCGCTGGTCGGCTCGCTGATGATGGGCATGCTGAACAACGGCCTCATTCTGATGGGCCTGTCCGTCTCCGATCAGATGATCGTGCGCGGATTGATCATTCTTGCGGCGGTCGCCGTATCGCTGCGCGAAAAGTCGCGTTGAAGGAGTTTTGTCATGTTCCTCGCTGTTCTGCGGCGCCGCAATCCGAGCTTTATAGAAAGCGCCATGCGCCTGCACCAGGAAGGAAAGCTGCCGGCTAATTCGTATGTGCTCGACCTCGATGCCGTCGAAAGCAACGCCCGGGTCCTGAAGCGCGAGGCCGACCGGTTTGGACTGAAGATTTTCGCCATGACCAAGCAGGTCGGCCGCGCCAGTTCGTTCTGCCATGCGCTCAAGCGCGGCGGCATCGATCAGGCCGTTGCCGTCGACATGGCCTGCGCGCGGGCAACGCACAGAGCCGGCCTGAGGCTCGGTCATCTTGGCCACCTGCAGCAGATCGCAAGGCACGAGGCCAATGCGGCGGCCAAAACGTTCAGGCCGGACTATTGGACCGTCTTCAACGACACCAAGGCTGAAGAAGCCGCTGCCAGCGCAAGGCTCGCCGGGTACACGCAAAACCTGCTTGCCCGCATCCGCGCCGATGGTGACGTTTTCTACCGCGGCCACGAAGGTGGTTTTGAGGCGGCCGATATCGCCGCGGTCGCCGAAAAACTGGATGGTCTCGACGGCGCACGATTCGCTGGCATCACCACCTTCCCGGCGCTGCTGTTCGACCAGACCACGCGAAAGGTCCTGCCGACACACAATCTGGCGACACTGGGCGGAGCTGCCGAAGCGCTCGCCAAGTCCGGCCGCAGCAACATAGAGGTGAACGCGCCCGGCACGACGTCGAGTGTCCTGCTTGGCGCGCTGGCCGAAGCCGGCGCCACGCAATGTGAACCGGGCAATGGCTTGGCCGGCACCACCGCGCTGCACGTCATGGAGGATCTGCCGGAGCTCCCTGCCGTTCTGTATTTGACCGAGGTGTCGCATTTGTCTGGCGGCAAAGCCTACTGCCTTGGTGGCGGCTTCTATATCGATCCGATCTTTCCGGACTATGAGGTGAAGGCAATCGTGTCCGCAGATCCCACCACGGCCGCCGCCGCGCTCAGAAGCGTCGAGGTGCCGCCGCCTGCGGCAATCGACTATTACGCAATGATTGACGCTAGCGGCGCCAATGCTCCACGCCCCGGCGACACGGCGGTGTTCGGCTTTCGCGGCCAGGCGTTCGTGACCCGCGCCTACGTGGTCGGCATCTCCGGTGTCTCAAAGGGGGCCCCCCAAGTCGAAACGATCGAAAACGGTTTTGGCGAAACCGCTGCCTGGCCCGTCTAGGAGCAAGCGATGAACGCGACCATGACCGGCACGGCCCCTGTTTTGCAGCTGCGCGACATCCGCAAGAATTTCGGCGGCCTGACCGCCATCGAAAATTTCTCGCTCGAGCTCTATCCCGGCGAAATAGTGGCGTTGGTCGGCGATAACGGTGCCGGCAAGTCGACGCTGGTCAAGATCGTGACGGGGGTGCATGCTCCGACATCCGGGACGATCATCATCGAGGGGCAGGCGGTGGCAATGTCAAGCGCCACCATGGCGCGCGCCCACGGCATTGAGGTGGTCTATCAGGACCTGGCGCTCGCCGATCAGCAGACCGTCTACATGAACATGTTTCTTGGCCGCGAGCCGGTGAACCGCTTCGGCCTGCTCGACCGACGCCGGATGATTGACGACACCGAAAAGCTGGTGAAGGATCTCGACGTTCGCATCCCATCGGCTCACGCCACCATCCGCGATCTCTCGGGCGGCCAGCGCCAGGGCGTGGCGATCGCGCGCGCCACGCACTGGGCAAGCAAGCTGATCCTGCTCGACGAGCCAACCGCGGCGCTCGGCGTTGCCGAAACCGCCAAGGTCGAGACGATCGTTCTGTCGCTGAAGCAGCGCAATATTGGCGTGCTGATCATCAGCCACAGTCTCGACCAGGTGTTCAGGCTCTCAGATCGGATCTGTGTTCTGCGACGTGGCAAACAGATCGGCGTGCGCAAGACCAGCGAGACCGACAAGAACGAGATCGTCGCCATGATCACCGGGCTTCAGCACTAGCCTGGTCGATAGAGGCGCGCCGTTCCAGATACTGCGTTACCCGAGCAGTGAGTGGCATCACTTCAGATCCACGATCAGGCCTCGGCCAGAGAATGTTGCCAGCATCAATCTAGAGCACGCAGGTAGCGAATGGGGCGACCGCCGGCAATCCGGTCGGCCGCTGTGGCTATGGAGTTGGCGTCGATGCCGAAATGCCCGTAAAGGTCGCCGATCGTGCCCGACTGGCCAAAATGCTCGACGCCGAGACTACGCGTGCGATGGCCGTAGACCGAGCCCAACCAGCCGAGCGCGGCCGGATGGCCGTCGGTGACGGCGACGATGGCGCAATGCGCCGGAAGGTCGGCAAATAACCTTTCGACATGGCTCCTGGCATGAACAACGCCGCGTTCGCGTGCCCGGCTCGCGGCAGTCCAGCCTGCGTTCAGCCGATCGGCCGAGGTCACCGCCAGGAGACCGACATCGCGACGGTCCTCCGCCATAATGCCGATAGCCTCGATGGCTTCCGGCGCAACCGCGCCGGTATAGGCAACAATTACTTCGGCATTAGGACCCGGATGCCGCAGCCAGTAGCCGCCGTCGATGATCTCCTGCTCGAGTACGGGCGTCACGCTACGCGTGATCTGCTCGACCGGGCGCGTCGAGAGCCGCAGATAGACCGAGCCGCCGGTCTCGTCGCGCAGCCAGGTGCGCTCCGACTGCACGGCGTCGCCGTCGCGCTGCATATAATCCAGGGCAAAGCGCATGATCACGCCCAACTCGTCGACGAAGGCCGGCTCGTAGGCGGCAAGCCCGTCTTGCGCTATGCCGATCAACGGTGTGGCGATCGACTGATGCGCCCCGCCTTCCGGCGCCAATGTGACCCCCGAAGGCGTCGCGACAAGGAGGAAGCGCGCGTCCTGGTAGCAGGCATAGTTGAGCGCATCGAGACCGCGCTGGATGAACGGATCGTAGAGTGTGCCGATCGGCAGCAGCCGTTTGCCGAAAACCGAATGCGACAGCCCAAGTGCCGACAGCAGGATGAACAGATTATTCTCGGCGATGCCGAGTTCGATGTGCTGGCCGGAGGTGCCGAATTCCCATTTCTGCGCCGAGGCGATGCGTTCGCTGCGGAAAGTGTCCGCGAGTGACTGACGCGCGAACAGGCCGCGCCGGTTGACCCAGGGGCCGAGATTGGTCGAAACCGTGACATCGGGTGATGCCGTGACGATCGCGTCGGCGAGCGGCCCGCCAGCCCGCGCAATCTCGTCCAGAATTCTGCCGAAGCCGACCTGCGTGGAGACGCTGCCTTTGGCTTCCGCGACGAGACGACCAGGGATCACGATGCGCTGGGCGTGCCGGCGCCGCTGGCCCTTTGCCGCGAACGGAACGGCATCGAGGAACCCTTGCAGCTCCAAATCCCCAACAGCCAATCCCTCGAAGGCGTCCCACTCCCGCCCGTCGCCGACCGACATCGAGGCGCGAAGGACCGCCATCTGATCCTTGGTCATCAGGCCGGCGTGGTTGTCCTTGTGGCCGGCGAGCGGCAGGCCGTCCTCTCGTCATTCGTGGCGAAGCTCACCCGCACATGACAATTGTCGAGGATGGAATTGTTCGGTCCGTAGGCCTTCTCGATCTGATTGAGCGATTGTGCAATCAGGAACGACTTGATGCCATACCCGGCCATGAAGGCCAGCGCGCTTTCGAAGAAATCGAGCCTGCCGAGCGCGGGAAACTCGTCCAGCAGCATCAAAAGACGCTGCCGGTGATCCTTCGCGTGAAGATTTTCGGCGAGCCTGCGGCCGATCTGGTTAAGCACGAGTCGCATCAGCGGCTTTGTGCGACTGATGTCCGATGGCGGCACGACCAGATAGAGCGTCGTCGGCCGTGCCTCCTCGACAAGGTCTGCGATCCGCCAGTCACAGTATGACGTCACCTTGGCCACAACTGGATCGCGGTAGAGGCCCAGAAAACTCATGGCCGTCGAGAGCACGCCGGAACGCTCGTTCTCGGACTTGTTAAGCAGTTCCCGAGCAGCCGACGCCACGACGGGATGCGGGCCTGCATCACCCAAATGCCGCGTCAGCATCATGGCGCGCAGCGTTGCCTCGATTGGCCGCTCTGGATCAGAAAGGAAGTTCGCCACGCCTGCGAGGGTCTTGTCTTTCTCCGCATAGAGCACGTGCAGTATTGCGCCGACCAGCAACGCATGGCTGGTCTTCTCCCAGTGGTTGCGGCGTTCCAATGTGCCTTCTGGGTCGACCAGGACATCCGCCACGTTCTGCACATCTCGAACTTCCCACTCGCCCCGTCGCACCTCCAGCAGAGGATTGTAGGCTGCGGATCCAGCATTGGTCGGGTCGAACAGAAGCACCTGGCCGAAACGGGCCCGCCATCCGGCCGTCAGTTCCCAGTTTTCACCTTTGATGTCGTGGACGATTGCCGAACCCGGCCAGGTCAGTAGTGACGGCACGACCAGGCCGACGCCTTTGCCGCTTCGGGTCGGTGCGAAACATAGCACGTGTTCCGGACCGTCGTGGCGTAGATAGTGTCGGCCCAACATACCCAGGATCACCCCATCCTGACCGATCATCCCAGCGGCCTTGATTTCGTCTCGCGTCGCCCAGCGCGCCGAGCCGTAAGTCGTGGTATCCTTTCCCTCGCGCGCCCGCCACAGCGACGTCCCGATCGCTGCGACGATAGCCATGAGGCTTCCGCTCGCCGCAATCGCCGCGCCCTCCAGGAAGACGTTCGGCGCGTAGGCGTCGTAGAAAAACCACCACCAGAAAAAGGCTGGCGGCGGATAAACGGGGTGTCCAGCCAATTCGAACCACGGCGGACCGAGTTGGCTTTGAAAGTCGAGCCGCCCTGCCGTCCACTGTGTTGCTCCCCATGTTGTCGCGACGACGATCAGAAAGGCGGTGAGTATCTGGCCCCATAAAACCTTGCTTGCCGGCATCGGTCGTTTCCCAAATGGATGATCGGAACAACCGAAAAGCTCGAATTCCTAAATCCGCAAGAAAAAAGGGGCGGTCGAAGCAGCATGGCGTACCCGCACGTGGAAAGACTTGCCCGATGCGATCTCGAATGTTGAACGAGCATAGGGGGGCTGCTTTCTTCTGGAGCCGTTGAGCCGCTACTTGCCCAATGATAGTTAGTTGTCTCGGCTCAGATGGCATTTGACGAGATGGACGGGTTCTTGGAGAACCACGGATTGCGCATGACCAAATGAACAAGAGTCCTCAGCGGCGCGCCGAGCCGGAGAACACTCTAGTCCCGGCAAGTGGTGGTCAGCCGTTCTGCTGAGCTCGAATCTTACCGCCTCCCTGATCGGTAGCGCGATAGATCCAGAGCCGACTCGATGAGCAGACCCATCAAGTCTGTTCAATTTTGTTAATCAATTCAGTCACATCAACTATTGCCATGGACTTTCGTTGGAACTGTTGCAAGCCGCGCCGGCCTCACGGATCGCGGAATCTATTGGGCCGCACCTAAGTTCCAGATGTCCCGATGCAGGCGACTTCAGGTCACACACACACACACACGACGCCACCGAGATCCTGCATCAGTTTTCTACTCCGACGCCGCCACGTCACCAAGATCAGTCGCGAGCGTGATCGCGGCTATCAAATCGGGATCGCGCGCCGGAGCGCTCTATGAGTGAGCCCCGAACGGCGCGGTTCTCCTCGAGCAATCCGCTCGACGTAAGGCGGGCCATCCGTGCCGGCCTCGTCACTAAGAGACGGGCGAATGGCGGTTCCTGGACTCACCTTTTTGTCATGAAGTCGCTTCCTTGAGCCGGTGGCGGAGTTCTTGCTTGATGACTCCAGCACCGTTTAGAATCGGTTTTCGGAAAATTTGTCTTGTGGCATCAATTTTCATGGAATAGGATCATTTTTCACAGGTGTTGGCCCAGCTGAACCAAAATTCGATGAAAGGATTCGCTTTTCATGCCTCCGGTGCAAGAGCACCAATTTTCAGGTCCTGTTACCGTTTTTCAGGAAATCCGCCTTCCTGAAACGGCGACCCCGGCCGGGTACAGCGCCCTCGTCGGAGCCTACAGGCTCGCCGTGCCCTTGCCCCGTAGGTTGTTCGCCACGGGCGAGCATCATCGCATTACCGAACGGAATGGCTGGCGGATCATGACCCCCCGCCACGCCCCAAATCCTACCCTCGAAGGCCACCTGACCTTTGCGCTCAAGTA
Source organism: Mesorhizobium sp. M0778 (assembly GCF_040320105.1). Lineage (NCBI taxonomy): Bacteria > Pseudomonadati > Pseudomonadota > Alphaproteobacteria > Hyphomicrobiales > Phyllobacteriaceae > Mesorhizobium > Mesorhizobium sp. M0778. The sequence continues at coordinate 143,769 of NZ_JAMYPA010000015.1, forward strand.
CGAGGGACTGGACCTTGCCGTCCTCAAGCGGCTGTTCCAAGTGACCGGTCCCACGCCGATCGAGGCGCTGGTCCGTGAAAGCCCGACCGGCAGTTATGCCCGCCGCATCTGGTTTTTATATGAATGGCTGAGGGGCGCCCGTATCGATCTGCCGGACGCGGCGGCCGGACGATACATTCCGGTTGTCGATCCCGAGCTGCAGTGGCCCGGACCCGACAAGACCGCTTCGCGCTACCGCGTAAGGGACAATCTCCCCGGCACGCGTGAGTTCTGCCCTCTGGTGTTCCGCACCAAGATTCTCGAAAAATTCATCGGCCTTGAACTACCGCGGCGCGCGGAGGCAATCGTAGCGGACGTGCCGCGCGACCTTCTTGCTCGGACCGCCGCCTTTCTTTTGCTCAAAGACTCGCGATCAAGCTATGCGATCGAGGGCGAGCGCCCGCCGCAAGATCGCATCCAGCGCTGGGGCCGCGCCATCGGCGAAGCCGGCCGCTGGCCGATCGATCGCGATGAGCTGCTGCGTCTGCAAAGAATTGTACTTGGCGACGCCCGTTTCGCAAGACTTGGCTTCCGAAAAGAAGGAGGTTTCGTCGGTGAGCATGACCGAGACAACGGCACGCCCTTGCCCGATCACATCAGCGCTCGGCCCGAGGACCTGCCGCGGCTAATCGATGGAATGGCGGCGTTCGATCAGGGCCCCGCGCAAAACCTTGATGCAGTCGTAGCCGCCGCAATCCTCGCCTTCGGCTTTGTCTACATTCACCCGTTCGAGGACGGAAACGGCCGCATTCACCGCTACCTAATCCACCACGTCCTTGCCATGCGCGGCTTCAATCCGCCGGGAGTGGTCTTTCCCGTCTCGGCCGCGATCCTGGACCAGATCAACGAGTACAGGGGCGTGCTCGAGAGCTATTCGCAGCGCCTTCTGCCATTGGTGGAATGGGAACCGACGCCGCAATTCAACGTCCGGGTGCTGAATGACACCGGTGATTTCTACCGGTTCTTCGATGCAACCCCGCACGCCGAATTCCTCTATGCCTGCGTTCAGCGGACGATCGAACGGGACCTTCCCGAGGAAACCGCATTTCTGCAGCGCTACGATCAGTTCCGGCAGCAGGTGGACGCCTTTATTGACATGCCCGAGCGGTTGACCGATCTGCTCTTCCGTTTTCTTCACCAGAATGATGGACATCTATCGAACCGCGCGCGCGAAAAGGAATTCGCCACGCTGACCAGTGACGAGGCAGGAAGAATCGAGGCGATCTACGCGCAAACCTTTGGTGCCCATTGAAGGTGTGATCATCAGGATCGATTTTTAGTCCGACGGTTTGTAATTCCCTTGTCCCTGCCTTCATCTCCGAGGCTTGACTTGTCGCCGAGACATGCACGATTTTTTCCGCACGGTCTGACCGGCCGCCGATCAGCCGCGGCCAGAACGCGCTTGACAAACCGGAGCCGTCCCGTCCAACCTCACGCATTCACCAGGGGAGTCCCGGCAAGGGGCTGAGATACTGCTGGCATTCGCGGCGCAGTGACCCGTTGAACCTGATCCAGTTCATACTGGCGTAGGGACGGTGCAAGCGCTTGCGGGAGTTTACGCCCGAGGTCCTGTTTCGGCAGGTCGACAGAAGCGTCTTTTCATCCTCCCGGCACAGAACTGGGTCTCCAATGCAACGAGCAAAGGAGCCTCAAGATGAATGCCCTCACCCCCGCCGTCTCGACGGGACCGCTGCCCGCCTCACGAAAAATCCACAAGCCCGGTGCCATCCACCCGCAGATCAGGGTGCCGATGCGCGAAATCTCCGTCCATCCGACGGCCGGCGAACCGCCCGTCACCGTCTACGATCCGTCCGGCCCCTATACAGACCCGACTGTCGAAACCAGCATCGAAAATGGCCTTGCACGGCTTCGCCACGAATGGATTACGGCGCGCGGCGATGTCGAGGCCTATGACGGCCGCCATGTCCGGCCGGAGGACAACGGATTCGCGACGGGCGAACGCCTGACGCCGGAATTTCCCATTCGCCATCAACCGCTCAGAGCCAAAGCAGGCAAGGCGGTGACGCAGCTTGCCTATGCGCGCGCCGGCATCATCACACCCGAAATGGAGTTCGCCGCCATCCGCGAGAACCTTGGTCGCGAGATCCTGCACGGCAAGCTTGAGCGCGACGGCGAGGCTTTCGGCGCGACACTGCCCGATTTCGTCACGCCGGATTTCGTGCGTGATGAGGTGGCGCGCGGACGCGCAATCATTCCCGCCAACATCAACCATCCCGAGAGCGAGCCGATGATCATCGGTCGCAATTTCCTGGTCAAGATCAACGCCAACATCGGCAACTCCGCCGTCACATCGTCGATGGCTGAAGAGGTCGAAAAAATGGTGTGGGCGATCCGCTGGGGCGCAGACACGGTGATGGACCTGTCGACCGGCCGCAACATCCACAACATCCGCGACTGGATCGTCCGCAACGCGCCGGTTCCGATCGGCACGGTGCCGCTCTATCAGGCGCTCGAAAAGGTCGGCGGCATCGCCGAGGACCTGACCTGGGAGGTCTACCGCGACATGCTGATCGAACAGGCCGAACAGGGCGTCGACTATTTCACCATCCATGCGGGCGTGCGGCTGCACTACATCCCGCTGACCGTTGACCGGGTCACTGGCATCGTCTCGCGCGGTGGCTCGATCATGGCCAAATGGTGCCTGCATCATCACCGGGAAAGCTTCCTCTACGAACATTTCGCCGAGATCTGCGACATTTGCCGCGCCTATGACGTGTCCTTTTCGCTGGGCGACGGCCTTCGTCCTGGCTCGATCGCCGACGCCAATGACGCAGCACAATTCGCCGAGCTGGAGACGCTCGGCGAGCTGACACAGATCGCCTGGGCGAAGGATTGCCAGGTAATGATCGAAGGCCCCGGCCACGTGCCGATGCACAAGGTCAAGGAGAACATGGACAAGCAGCTCGCCGTCTGCGGCGAGGCGCCGTTCTATACGCTTGGGCCGCTGACGACCGACATCGCGCCGGGCTACGACCACATCACCTCCGGCATCGGCGCGGCGATGATCGGTTGGTTCGGCACCGCCATGCTCTGCTACGTCACGCCCAAGGAGCATCTCGGCCTTCCCGATCGCAACGACGTCAAGATCGGCGTGATCACCTACAAGATAGCCGCCCATGCCGCCGACCTGGCAAAAGGTCATCCGGCGGCGAAAGTCAGGGATGATGCCCTTTCCCGCGCGCGCTTCGAATTCCGCTGGGAGGACCAGTTCAACCTGTCGCTCGATCCCGAAACCGCGCGGTCCTTCCACGATCAGACCTTGCCCAAGGAGGCGCACAAGCTGGCGCATTTCTGCTCGATGTGCGGGCCGAAATTCTGCTCGATGCGAATTTCCCACGACATCCGCACCGAAGCGCAGAAGGAGGGCATGGCGGCGATGGCGGCGAAATACCGCGAGGGCGGCGATCTCTACCTGCCGGCGGACGAGACCGGCGCACCGCTCATACCTCAGCCACGTGAGCCATCATGAAGGTGCTGGTCAAAGGGGCCGGCGTTGCCGGCCTCACCGCCGCCTTCGAGCTCGCCGCACGCGGCGCGGCGGTTTCCGTTGCCGAGACAAGGCCTGGCCTTGGGGGCAATGCGTCGTGGTTCGCCGGCGGCATGTTGGCGCCATGGTGCGAGCGCGAAAGCGCCGAGCAGCCGGTGCTGGATCTCGGGCGCGGTGCCGCCGACTGGTGGGATGCCGCAACCCCCGGCCAGGTGACGCGGGCCGGAACGCTGGTCGTGGCCGCGCCGCGCGATGCGGGCGAGATCGACCGCTTCGCCAGCCGCACCTCGGGCCATCGGCGTGTCGATGAAGACGAAATTGCGCTCCTGGAGCCCGACCTCGCCGGCCGCTTCCGGCGCGGATTGCTCTTCTCCGACGAGGCGCATCTCGACCCGCGTCAGGCGATGGCAGCGCTTCATGACAAGCTCGCAGCCATGGGTGTCGAGTTTCACTTCGGCACCGAGGTCTGGCATGTTTTTGGTTTCGATCATCAGATCGACTGCACGGGAATGGCAGCCATCGATGACCGGCTACGTGGCGTTCGCGGCGAAATGCTGATCCTGCGCACGCCCGACATCTCGCTGTCGCGCCCGGTCCGGCTGCTTCATCCGCGCTTTCCGCTCTATGTGGTGCCGCGCACCGGCCAGTGTTTCATGGTCGGTGCGACCATGATCGAGAGCGGGTCCGCCGAGCCGGCCACGGTGCGTTCGATGATGGAGCTTCTGGGTGCCGCCTATGCCCTCCATCCGGCATTCGGCGAGGCCGGGATCGTTGAAACCGGTGTCGGCGTCCGTCCTGCTTTTCCCGACAATCTGCCGCGTGTCGAGGCACATGGAAGCACCGTCGCAGTCAACGGGCTTTATCGCCATGGCTTTCTTCTCGCCCCTGCCATGGCGCGCCAGGCGGCCGACCTGGTCTTCCATCAAGACGGAACGAAGGAGCTTGCTCATGAAACTGACGGTCAACGGCAAAGTGCATGAGGTTGCAGCCACCACGCTGGCCGAGCTGCTTGCGGCGCTCGACTATGAAGGCGATTGGCTGGCAACGGCCGTCAACAGCGAACTCGTGCACAAAGCCAACCGGGCGGAATTCCGGTTGAGCGACGGCGACCGGATCGAAATCCTCTCACCGATGCAGGGAGGCTAGGCCATGTTCGATCTTCTCGGAACGTCGCTTGCCTCCCGCCTGCTTCTCGGCACCGCTCAATATCCATCGCCGGCCATCCTTGCCGAGGCCGTCAAGGCGTCGGGCGCTTCGGCGGTAACCGTCTCGTTACGCCGTGAGATGGCAGGCGGCAGGGCCGGCGAACAATTCTGGTCGTTGATCCGCTCGCTCGGCGTCAGAATCCTGCCCAACACTGCCGGCTGCCACTCCGTCAAGGAAGCGGTCACGACCGCGAAGATGGCGCGCGAAGTTTTCGGCACCAACTGGATCAAGCTCGAAGTGATCGGCAACCACGACACGCTGCAGCCGGACGTGTTCGGGCTGGTCGAGGCCGCCCGCATCCTGTGCGAGGACGGTTTTGATGTATTCCCCTATACCACCGACGATCTTGTCGTCGCCGAGCGACTGCTGGAGGCGGGCTGCCAGGTTCTGATGCCGTGGTGTGCACCGATCGGTTCCGCCCTCGGGCCGATCAACATTCCGGCGCTGCGCTCGATGCGCGCACATTTCCCAGGCGTTCCGCTGATCGTGGATGCGGGGCTCGGACGGCCGTCGCACGCGGCAACCGTCATGGAGCTCGGCTTTGACGCCGTACTCCTGAACACCGCAGTCGCCAAGGCGGCCGATCCGGTCGGCATGGCGCGTGCGTTCGGCAAGGCGGTCGAGGCCGGTCGTGAAGCTTTCAACTCGGGAATGCTCGAACCGCAGGACGTCGCCGTGCCGTCGACGCCGACAATTGGCAGGGCAGTTTTTTCATGAAGCTCGACCCCTTCTACCTGATCGTCGACAGCGCCGCCTGGATCGAACGGCTGGTGCCGCTTGGCGTCAAGCT